>JAPCJK010000004.1 GCA_027886975.1 Nitrososphaerota archaeon | reverse complement strand
TATTCCCCCTAGGCTGGGCGACAGCAAAATATTACCGTAGGACTGAAGGTGATTTCACCGGACGCGGCCTTCTCAATGTCTTGGTCTACGGTGTATTGATAGCAATCGGAGTGGCAGTTTTGAGTAATTTAGTCATCCTTGGAAGTATTGAAGCCGCCTTGATTTTTCTGGTGGTGGGCGTCGTCGTAGTATTCTACCTTCGACGACTTCGCCGAAGGATATGAGGTCAAGTCGCTTTGCGAGTCCTCCAGGTAGCGTAAAGGGTTCGGTTAACGAGACGAGGACTTCGTCTTCACCAAGGCATTCTTCAAGACCCTGATATTCTCAAGATAGCGCCTTACCTCTTCTTCACTCAGGAGTGCGTCTGTATGCGCAAGCCGATTCCGAAACGTCCTTGCTTCCTTCCAACGTGTTTGTTCTTCTTCGGAAAGTGACGTCGGGTTATCCAAGTATCGGTCAAACGACAGATTAGTTGAGTCGGTGTGAGTTGAGATTGCTTCCTCGAACTTCTGAGTTACCAGAAGATTCTCAATTTGGTAGAACTCCATCAACAATCCTGCTGATTGGCGGGGTATTGTGAGGTTGAATTGTGGAGTAGGGACAATCGCGGCTGCTCCCTGACCTTTTCGTAACCCAGTTTCAATGCGACGCCGCCTTCGCAGGATGGGCACCTTCCTTCTTAGATTCAGGCCAAGTTCGTCCTTTACGAATCTCTTTATGAAGTCGTGTCCTTTCAACACGTAGAACACTGCTTCTTTTCCAGAGATGGAAGCGCCCTTGTGCTGAATCACATTTCTCGTATCATGAATCAATTCCAAGTCAGACAACTCGGGAATCTTGATGCCGTTCTGTCTCATCAATGTGTCGAGAGCCTCGTGGAAGTCAATTGTCCTTCCATTCTGCTTGAATATCGAAACTCCCATTGAGCGTAGTTTTTCCTTCAGAACGAGTTCGATTGCCTGGTCGCAGAGCAGAACGCTCAACCTCCTCCCTTTTGGAGTCGCCTTCTGGTACTGTTCGAGTGCTAGGTCAAATGATTCTAAAGCGAACTCGAGAAGCGGAGAGGTGGAGGCTGCACCCATCAGGGAGACTCATGAGCATCATGTTGTTATATCTCTAACGTTGGAAGGAACTGGGAAGTTGTCGGTTGAAATGACCGACAGCCCTAAGCGTGTAAGTTCGGTTGATGCTTATAGAGAACCAATAGGAATCCGTAGTGATGACCCAAGCAACCAAGCCGAAGCGGCTGAACGGGGAACGAGTCCTAATCTGGCTTTACCATTATTGGAAGCATCGGTCGGAGGACACCAGGGACTCAATCAAAGGTCTGTGGTATACCTTTTGGGCTTTACTTTTGCTTGTAGCGTTCCTTTATGGACTGTCATATGCCATCGCCTACAACCTTGTTCAAGTCCCTACTGTGCTTTCCTTCGGGTTGGTTGAATTGTTCGCATTCTTACTTGCCAGATACTTTCTCAGAGGAAAGCGGCAAGCACGCTCCGTCATGGAACTTATGGCGGTGATAGACAACCTTCCCAAATATTCTCACCTAATCGTTCACTACATTGATTTAGGCATCAGAGAAGGCTATCCCAACAGACCAGAATACGTGCTCAACACCCTCTGGAATTGGGCTTTCTGGGTGCCAAGGTATGTCCGCGAATTGGCCAAAGTCGGAGCGATACAGAGAGTTGAGCATGACACTGAAGACGAGATGTATCTATTCTTCAAGACCAAAAATATTCATTTGGAGAACAGGTATCCTCAGGCATATGAAATGTCATCAATATCCCGTCCTTCGATTGCACCTGCTTCGAGTCCTTTACCCTGAAATGTTCTCAGAGAACCGACCTCCCACTCATGGTGCTTTTATACGAACCACGCACATGGCAACCTAGATGGACAAAATCGTCCTACTCATCCTGACCGGCATGGGGTGTGTTGCCTTCTACGCGTTAGGTGGCATTTTGGTGCCCGACCCGCTAATGAGGCTTGTCATCGTTGCGGGTGTGGAATACAAAGCGAGCAGTTACAAGACGCGTCGAAAGTCTCTCTTCTCATTCCTCTTCTAGTCGCACCAAAGAACCTCCCCGAAAATAGTTCTTTTAGGGAAGTGGTCGGCTCACATTGTTCATGTCAAAGACTGGAAAAACTGGACATCGGACTAGAGACGAGATACTAGACGAGTTGGACGAATTGATGGACACACTACGACAAGAGCACGCCGTTTCCGATTCGGTTAGTGCAGGAATCAACTACCAAAGCAGAGCATATGCCCTCTCTAGCGAACTGTTTCTTGGGCTTCAGGAGACTGTCGCTGATTTGACTCGGAGCCTCATTCGTTGGAACCGCATACTTGCCCTCTCAACAACCGTTCTCGCAGGGATGGCCGTCGTCTCAATTCTCATCAATCTGCATATTCTCGTCCATTAGGCGAAGTTAACGGAACTCGTTAAGGTCGAGTTTGCAGCGGCGTCGGCCACCAAACGAACATCCAAGAATTGCAAACTACGCGCAATCGAAACTGCCCAAGAATTGCAAGAGTTACTGACGGCGTTAACAATCGCCTTATCGCCTAAAGCGGCTCTACTCTTTCTTCTTCCTGTAGACTGCCCTTCCAGCACCCAAGTCCTGCACCCAGGAGAACCCATCTTCCAACAGGCTGAGTATTCCCTTTTCATCAGTCTTCGATACTACCTTGACATCGTAAGTACCAGTTCCGTTCTTCACAAGTTCTTTCAGTAGTTTCGGAGTTGCTTCTGGTTGGTTCTCCTTATCCATAGGAAATTCCTCTAGGCCTTCTCGCACCGCTTTCGACATGCCTTCTTGAACTTCTTGCCTCAAATCATCATCGATTTCCCTCCCTGTCTCTTCCAAATGCCTAGCAATTACCTTCTGAACCCGTTCCTCGACGATGGCCATTACCCTGTCTTCGTCAAGTGGGATTGGGGTAGTGAAAACTTTGCTGTATTCAGCCCGAATGTCATCCACCTGCTTTTCGCTTAGGTTCTTTCGAGTAGTATAGGTCGCTTCAATGGTTCCAGTATGGCCCATGATAAAATATTGAATTTCAGAATTGATTCGGCCCTCGAGTAAAGCACTGTCGTAGAAAGCCCGCCAGACATATGGTCGCTGGGTCAGACCAGCGACCCGCATCGCTCTCCTGACCTCCATTGACAACGCTCCGCTTCCGAGCGGGTCGCCTTTTGTGACCCTCCCGCCATCACGTTTGCCAGACGTTCTCTGGGCGACGAAGACGTGCGAACTGGGAGTCAGGGTATCCCAACTCTTCCGCTCGGCCATATACGCCTCCAAGTATTCCGGCCGCTGGATGAAGGTAAAGTAGGGCTTCCTGTTCTTGCTGTTTTCCTTCCGAATGTTCACCCTCATCGGGGTCTTCAGGGCCTTGCAGGTTGCCATGTCAAACTCGACCAAGTCCCGCAGGACTAGGCCCGACATCGATTCGTATCGTATTCCTCCAAGGCTGATGCAGGATAGAATTGTGCGAGTGCGGACATCGGCCTGATTCAGCACTCTTTCGAAGTCCGCTCTTTCGGGCGTCCGTTCATCTGCAATTGTAGGGTTGGTGCCGATGTCCTTGATGTTTATTTCTCTGGTCACACTGAGTTCAAAATGCCGAAGGAAAGACCTGAAAGCATCCAAGGCTGCCTTAATCGTCGATGGTGCTTTCTTATCGAGGGCCAGTTGGTTCAGATAGTCCTCGAGAGCGTCTTGACCTGCCTTCTTATCGGTTCGAAATTCTTCAATCAGGGCCTTTGGAGGGAGGTTCCGATACTTTGAGTAGGCACTGAGGTTATATAGCCAATTTCTCCCCGTCCAATGAGACCCTTTCAGGAGATTGTCATGCCAGCGTTTCACGTCCTTGTCGGAGAGAAGTTCCCTTCCGCCAGCCATGGCCAAGGGGCTGGAGTCGAATCTCTTAAGGCTATACGTTCGTTGGAGGCGTAATAACCTGAGATGTATGTTCCAAAGAAATGTGCTTTCTGCGGCAAGGACGTCAGACTCGGTTCAGGGATTCTTTTCGTAAGAAACGACGGATCGACTCGGTCTTTCTGCTCTTCGAAGTGCAAGGTGAACGACCTTAAGCTTGGCCGAGACCCAAGGAAGTTGAAGTGGGCTCGAGGTGCCAAGAAGCAGTGACAGCCAGCGTCGAAGAAACACTGATCGTCGTAAAACCCGACGGCGTCCGGCGGGGGCTCGTAGGGGTGATCTTAGGCAGGTTCGAGGAAAAGGGGTTCACAATCAAGCACCTTCAGATGCAGACGATGTCCATGCCCCAGGCCGAGAATTTCTACAGCGTACACAAGGAGAAGCCTTTCTTCGGCGAACTCGTCGCCTTCATAACTTCGGGCCCGGTAGTGGGCGCGGTCCTTTCGGGGAGAGACGCCGTCGCCACAGTCAGGCGGATGGTAGGCGCGACGAAGAGTTGGGAGGCGACAGCAGGGACCATAAGGGGCGACTTTGGGTTAGGGCTCACGGACAACACAATCCACGCTTCAGATTCGGCAGAGAGCTTTACAAAGGAGCGCGCCGCCTTTTTCACGAAGTCTGGAGCGTGAAGGCGTCATAAGGAGCTGCTTGAGAAATGTCAGAACAGAAAAGCCGAATGAGGCAGCCGGTAGTAGTCATTCTCGGACACGTAGATAGCGGGAAGACAAGCCTAGCGGACGCTTTGAGGGGTACCGGAGTCCAAGCCCGGGAGGTAGGGGGGATTACCCAGGAAATCGGGGCAAGCTTCTTCCCGATGGAAACGCTTCGACAGATCTGCGGGCCTCTCCTAGACAAAGCTGGAGGTGAACTCCAGATTCCCGGCCTTCTGATGATCGACACCCCCGGCCACGCCGTCTTCTCAAACCTCCGCCTTCGGGGCGGGTCTGCGGCGGATATCGCGATACTTGTAATTGACGCCCTGAAGGGGCTTGAAAATCAGACTCTGGAGAGCATCGACATCCTCAAGCAACGAAAGGTCCCATATCTGATAGCTATGAACAAGATCGACATGATCAAGGGCTGGAAAAAGGGGAGCGAGGGGCCCCTCCTACAGATCTTCAAAGAACAGCCTCCTGAATGGAATGACGAGCTCGAAGAACGACTCTACAACATTGTAGGCGGGCTCTCCCGCCTCGGCTTCCAATCAGACTCATACTACCGCGTCAAAGATTTCCGACAGCAGGTCTCGATCATCCCGGTATCTGCGCGGACTCACGCGGGGATCCCGGAGATGCTTGCCATGCTGATCGGACTCGCCCAGCAGTTCCTCAAGGGGAGGCTAGAGTCTGCGGATTCCAAGGACAAGGCCGCCAGAGGGATCATTCTAGAGTTGCAGGAAGAGGTCGGCATTGGAGAGACTGCAAACGTAATACTTACTGAGGGAACCCTGAACGTAGGTGATTCGATAGGCCTCGTCAGGAGAGACGGAGCCTTCAAGTCCAAGGTCAAGGCGCTGTTCATGCCAAAGCCTCTGGATGAAATGCGCGACCCGCGCGATAAGTTCACACCGGTCAATTCGGTATTCGCGGCCGCTGGTGTGAAGCTGGTCTCCCCCGACCTCGCAGGGGTGGTACCGGGCACCTCCGTCGTCTCCTTCAAGACTGAACAGCAGTTCCGGTCCCTGAAGGCCGAGATGGAGAAGGAACTAACCAGCATAGTTGTCAAGACAGACAACATGGGGGTAATTGTGAAAGCCGGGAGCATCGGTGGTCTGGAGGCCCTTCTCAGGATGCTCGAAGAGAGGGGCGTCCCCGTCCGTCAGGCTGACATAGGGGACATTTCGAAGAACGACATAGTCGACGCGCAGGTTGTCGGAGACCACGACCCATACCTCGGAGCGATCCTTGGGTTCGACTCCAAGGTCCTTCCCGAAGCCAAGGAATACGTCGGCGCCAGTCCCATTTTCGTTTCAGGGATCATATACGAGGTCATTGACAACTACGTCAACTGGGCAGCTGCAAAGCGAGACGCGGACGAAAAGACTGCACTTTCGAACCTCACTCGGCCTGCGAAACTGAAGGTAATCCCGGGAATGTTCTTCAGGCGCAACGACCCCGCGGTGTTCGGCGTCGACGTCGTGACAGGGAGGCTCCGTCCCAAGGTGAAACTGATGTCGGCTGAGGGAATGGACCTGGGGATCGTAGAGCAGGTACAGGATCAGGGAAAGGCCCTGAGCGAGGCGAGGCAGGGAGACAAAGTGGCGATTTCAGTGGACGGCCCTACACTTGGCCGTCAGGTAAGAGAGAACGACATCATATACACGATGCCGCGGAGCCACGAAGCGAAACTCCTGAGGACGAAGCTGTCGGCATCACTAACAGTCGAAGAACACGCCGTCCTTGACGAGATCATCCGAATCAAATCAGCCGTTGACCCTCTATTCGGCTTCTAGGTTTATATCCCCGACAGATTCGCAGACGGTCAAATGCCCGCATTCAAGCTCGTGGTATCTGACCCGAAGACCGGCAAGTCGCAAGCGCACGAAGTGAAGGACGCAGGCGCCCAGCTCCTCGTTGGCAGAAAGATAGGCGATGTTCTTGATGCGGCCTCGATTGGCCTGGCGGGAAAGATAATGATTACAGGAGGGAGCGACAAGGCTGGCTTCCCGATGAGAAGGGACACCCTCGGCGGGGGGAAGAACTACATACTTCTCACGGCGGGAGTGGGGTACCGGACGAAGGAGGATGGGGCGAAGAAGCGGAAGCTCGTCCGGGGCAACACGATCACCGAGGAGACCTATCAGGTCAACGCCAAGCAGATAGAGGACTCGGCGAAGAGCAGCTAGTTTCGCGCAATCCTTCAGGACATTCGGCTGAAAAGTAGAAATATCTGGGCCGCGAAGACGACCCCGAAGGCGATTCTTGAGTGGCGAGGCTGGACGACCTTGACATGAAGATACTTTCCTCTCTCTACTCCGATGCGTCAATCTCGGTCCCGAAGCTTAGCAAGGACCTTGGTGTCAACCTCTCTGTCATGTACAGCAGGATAAAGCGACTCCAGAAGCGAGGGGTGATAGAGCGATTCACCGTACAGGTGAACGAAGACAGACTGGGGATGCGGGCGGGTGCCCTGGCTGGGCTCAACATCGACCCGAAGCAGCGAGAAACTGTGCTGAGGGAGATCGAAAAGATCGAGGGGGTCAGGCTCATCCGAGAAGTGACGGGCCGCTTCGACATTATCGCCAACCTCAAGGGACAGTCCCTCGACGAACTGCACCGGGCGGTCTACGACGTAATCGGAAAGATCCCGGGCGTCATGCACACTGAAATCTTCATGGAAGTTTCGCGCAGAAATCCTCCGGTCAACTTCCGCCTCGTAGACTAACCGACGAATATTCATAAGCACGCCGGGCCGGCTGCGAAATCCTTGGACCCGCTGATTCTTCTGGACCAAGCAGTAGCGCAGGGGAAGGTCCCGAGGGCGATGGCCAAGAAGGTGAGGCTTCGGATGAAGTACGTCGTAGGTGCCGTCCAACGGGTCGAGAGGGCGAGCGGCCTTCGTTACCCCCCGTACTATGTCGAACCTGTCCTCCCCTTGTCAAAGGGGGGCGGGGAGTACGGCGAGTTGGGTGTTCTGTTCGCCCGAGTCATTCCTACCACAATGACCGGAAGCGTGGTGATACTGGTGCAGTTTACAGCAGCCCTCGTTGCCTTCGGGACCAAGGGTACGATAGAGGCCGTCGCAGCCCACGAGTTCACACACTACGTCGATCTAGTTAGGAAGCTCAGCACGACAAACGTCACAACCGACGAGGTCGCCACAACACTTTACGAGGCATCTTTCGCGGACGCTGAACGGACGGTCCCTCCTCGGCTCCTCTTCTCCGACAAGTCCCTGGTGTCGCTCGTCAGCCGGAAGTTCAAGGAGAATCTTTCAGACCAGGCCCTCAACAAGAAAGTTGGGGAATCGTGGATTGCCAAGAACCTGCCGATCCGCTGGGTTGGCCCGGAAGAAAATCGGGTGAAGCTGGCCATGAGGGTCGTAGCCGGGACAAGGTTCGACCCCGCCGTGGTGTCGAAAGTTGCCGCACTGCAAGAGAAGGTTCGCCGTTGAGGCTCTCGGAAAGCGAGCGATCCTCAATTAGGGACATCGCTTCGTCGCTCGTTCACAATTCCAAGATTTCAGCCCTCTGCGCATACGGCTCAAAGGTGGCTGGCTATGCACGCGACGACTCGGACTACGACATCCTCATAGTCCTCAAGAGATTCGGCGAAGGGGTCAGATACAGGTACGTCGACGCGCCCGTGGCCGCTTCCGCCCTGATCGTCGACGAAGACCTCCTCAATCAGGATGCGGGATCCTCCTACCTGGGGGATTTCGTAGTGGGACGCCTCCTCAACATCTACGAGTCAATAGCCGGCCCAGGGCTCCTGAGGACAATTGAAGTCGGGTACAAGAGGAGAGTGCTCTTGGAGGCGCTGCTCGAGCTGTCCGCAGACTACGGAGAATTCGGCCGGCATCTGGTCGTCCCTTACGAGTACTTCTTGTTCGACAAATTGAACAAGAGAGCTTCGATTTACCCCCCCGCGCTCTACAGCTACGTTCACACTTACACCTGTCCACTTGGCGAAGAGAACATGACTGTCTCAACCGAGGGGTTTGCTGAAGCGGCCATGTCCCTGGAACGGCGGGGGCTTCTTCAAGCTGGTCAAGGTGGGGTAAGGATCGTCCCAGAGAAGCTGAAGATGGACGCTTTCACTCGAGTACAGTCCCTATTCTCTGTAACTGCTCGGGGGGTCACCCAATACGCGATTCACGGGTATGCGGGGAGGGTTGGTCTTTCAGTGTTCAGCCGGGAGGCACTTTCGAAGCTCAGGCGTATGAGGGAAAACCCTCCTCCTTTCGTTCCCTTGGCCAACCCCCGCTCCTTGATTCGGCTAGAGCAGGGGGCTTTCGTCTCCGACGCGGCGTTTCTGGTAAAGGAGTTGGCCCGTCTCTTCGGGTTCGAGACTTATTCGACCAAGGAAAAGGACATCGGAGAACCGTACTCGACCACAAGAATCTTGACGTTCAAGGATTCCACTCGCGAGAAATCAGTTGTCGTGAAGAACTACACAGACGTCAGGTCGTTGAAGTGGGCGCTACTCGGCGTCTGGGCATCCGCAGCCAACAAATTCAGTACGGCCCCTCTGGCAAGAATGGACCGTGAATACGGTATGACTCTTAGACTCGGGGGCCTTGGTGTACTGGTTCCGGCGGTTCTCGCCGTCGCTCCGGCGGAGAGGATTCTGGTAAAGGAATTCGTTTCCGGCCTTAATCTGTCCAACATGATCAACACTTACCTAAAGGGACCCTCCGATGGTATCGGTCCAGTGTCGGCCTACGGCGAGCTCATGGCGCGGTTACATTCGAATGGCCTGGTCCTAGGGGATACGAAACCTAGCAACGTCGTCGTGTCCGAGGGCGGTCTCTTCCTAACCGACCTCGAACAGGCCTTCCCCGGGGGGGACAAATCATGGGACATAGCCGAATTCCTCTACTACACGGCCAAGCTCTCGAATCGCGAAGAAGCAATGAAGAAGATCGCCATGACGTTCTTGGAATCGTACGCGAAGTCCGGTGACAGGTCATGCATCCAAAAAGCTCGGGGTCCAAAATACTTCAGGCCCTTTAGCCCGTTCGTAACCCCAGGCATGGCCAGGATGCTGAAGGACTCGATGCTGTCTTTTGCCTAGGTCTTCTGAGTATACGTCGTGTATCCGCAATGCCCGCAGGTCAGCCTGTTGCCATGCTGAGCCATGAAATAGCCCTTCCCGCACCTCGGACACTCCTTCCTGAGCCTCGAGAGGGTTTCCCCCTCCACCTTGTAGAGCTTGTAAACCTGAATCCTCCTTTTCGGTGCTTTTGGCTTCTGCTTCTTCTCGGGCTTCTTCTCTTCTACGGGGGCAGCTTCAGCAGGCGCCGGAGCCGGAGGTGGAGGTGCTGGTTGCTGCTTCGACAACCTTACTTCTTCGCCTCAGTCTGAGCAGCCGGAGCCGCGGCCTTCTTGCGCTCTTGCTTGAGCTTGTCCCTTTCTGCCTTTGTTAGCATCCTTTCCTCCAAATACTTTGGGTGGACCCTGTTTTTGGACTGAGTAGAACCGTACACGTAGAATTTCCCAAGCAGGTTGGTGGTCCCAGACTGGCCATCGATCCTGACCAGGGCCACATTCTCAGCGGGCACCCCCAGTTCCTGGGCGACCATCGCTATGGCCTCCTTCCTCGAGAACCTTCCGGCCTTGTCCTCGATGTGAGCCTCAACGTACGTCCTGTCGAGTACCTCAGACCGAGATTTCTTCTCTAGATGCAATCCCGGCCACCCGTTTTCAGCGTGGATATTAACTTGATGAGAATCGATGTATCCCCCTGATCCCCATCTTGCCGAGGATCTCCCTGTTCCTCGACTTTGCGATGCCGTCGGCTCGGATGACAACGACCCCCTCCCCCGGCTGTCCGTAAAACACGACCGCTGATGCTGGGGCCATCGCGACTGCCAGTATCGTCATAAGGTCCTCCTCCCCCTCAACCAAGACCCGGACCGGCTTGCTCCCTCCGAAGGCCTTCCGCATCCCGTCGATGGCTTCACGGGTCAGTGTCCCGGCAGGATTCTCAACCTTCACTAGCCTCGAGTAGGGCACCTTTGGGGGTTCCCTGCGCTTCCTCCTCTCAACGCCGTCCACCACCTGCACTTCGGGCGTCCTTCCCAGAGCTCCGATCGTGTCTGTAACCCTGTCCCCCACTGTCACCACCATCGTAGATTCGCTCACCAACTTCCCGAACTCCGGGCTGTTCACTTCCTCGCCTCTGAACACTCGACCTAGAGGCCTCGCGAGCTTCAGCCTCATTCCTTCAGGGAGCCTGAACACCCTGCGCAAGGGGTCAGCTTACCTTGAGTGCGTATCTTCCAGGCTTGACTATCCCCAGGGTCTTCGCCACCTGGGATTTCGCCGGGTTGATGATTATTATCAGGCCTGACCATTCGTTGCTTAGCTCCGTCGAACCGTCGTTGGGGCAGGCTTTCTCGGTGGTCAGAGTCCGGCATTTCCTGCAAGCCAGCTCCTTCAATTCCTTCTCTACTTCTCCGCCCGCTCGTCTGCTTTCCGAGCCTTGGCTGCCTTGCTAATCTCCTCATCGATCCACTCGAGAGCCCCCAGGAACGGCTGCCTGCAGGTGACTCCGATTTTCCCCATCGAGATTCCGTGCCCCAGGCTGACCGCAGTGATTCTGACCCTGACCTTGCTCCCCACCCTCAATGTTCGCTTGCTCTGCGATGCGGTTATGATTCCTGATTTTACATCACTTGTCAGGTAGTCGTCCATAATTTGGCTCAGGTGCAGTAGAGCGTCGGCCGGGCCGATGCGAACGAAAGCGCCGAAGTCCGTGACTTCGACTATCTCCCCTTCGACAATCTCCTGCTTCAAGGGGAAGAAGGACAGGACTTCGAACCTCACCCTGTGATATGTCGCTCCGTCCCCGGCTATGATTTTGCCGACCTTGTCCACGTCGACCTTGGTGACGAGGACAAGATACCCGTGGTCTGGGTTGATGGTGCTTTCATACTTCAGCTTGAGCAGGTCCAATGCAACTTTCTCCAGTGGAGATCCGAACTTGTCCGGGGGGACGCGGACTACATCCTCAAGGTTGACTAGCTCAAACATGAATTGTCAGAAACGCGGCCACCGCTTTGAGTCGGCGATATTAATCTTTGGCTAATGTGAGACGAAAATGCTAACTTTCTTCGATAAGTGAAGGCGGGGGAACTCTTTTGTGCGCGGACCCGTTGTGCATTTCCACCACTTTGTCCACTACTTCGATCGTAAGTCCGGCTGCCTTCGCAGCCTTGGCTCTTGAAGCCTTCATGTCGAATAGGTAGTGAAGGACAACGTCAAGCCTGTCGTAGTCCGCCGGAATCTCATCCGTGGCCCTTTGGCCGGCCCAAAGCTGAGGGGATGCGGGTTTCTCAACAACCCCTTTTGGCAAGCCGAGGTACGCCCCCAGCTCCCGGACCTGGGTCTTGTAGAGATGCGCTATCGGCAAGAAGTCTGTACCACCGTCCCCCCACTTCGTAAAATAACCCAGTAAATTCTCGCTCCTGTCCCCCGTCCCTCCAACTAGATATCCGAGGCTGTTCGCATAATAGTATAGGATCGCCATCCTTATTCTTGCGACTGCGTTCGCTTTCGCGACTTTTGTCCCCTCCAATCCGACTGCGGCGCTGAACGACCGCATCAACGATGATATGTGAACGGTCGACGACTCGACCTGCCAGGACTTCGCCAGAGCCTCCGCGTCTTCGATATCTTGTTTCGGAGTATGGTCAGATGGCATCAACAGTGCAAGGACTCTCTCCTTGCCCAAGGCCCTGACGCAAAGCGCTCCCACGACCGAACTGTCGACCCCTCCGCTGAGGCCCACAACCACCCCTCCAGCACGGGCTCCAGTTACAGTCTTCCGGACGAACCCAACAATCCTTCTTGTTTCTCTTTGAGGGCTGATCTTCGCGAGAACCAACTCGAGGGCAATCCTGTGCGCTGGGATATTAACGGGTTCTTGGATTGTTGTCATCGAAATCTATCCCAACGCCACCCTCCCAGACCTGAGCGAAACGACTTTGAGGTGCGCCGCTCTTAGAGAGAGCACAAGGTCAGCATCCGTTGTAGCGACGAGCGCCCCTTTCGTGAGGGCGGCCGACACTATTTCGTCGTCGACCGCCGCTTTACCGCATGGAATGGAGGCGAAGTTCGAAGCCAGGTCTAGGGCCACTCGTGCTTCACGCGCCCGCTTCCCACGACCAGAGGCCAGCTTCGACAGCTCGTCGCGGACGCATGCCGGCAAGATGGGTTCGAAACTCCCCAAACCTGCGACGATATCTTGGAACCAGGTGGTGGGATTCTCAGCCACGGCCATCAGGAAACTGCTGTCAAATATTACGCGCTGCAAAGACTACTTGAGGAGGCCTGAGCCGATCAAGCGCCATCTTTCGGCGATTCTCCTGCTTATGGCGGCCCTCATCCCCATCTCGATGGCGACTGGCTTCTTGAGGTCCACCTCAACCACTTCTCCCCTGACCGAAGTGACCACCGCCAAGGTCGACGCGGTGCCAAGGTTCAGCCTGATCATCTCTCCCAGCTTGACCTTCTCGACTTTGACGAGCTCAGCCGAACCCACGGCGGTCTCCAGCAGCGTCACGTCCAATGTGACATGCTCCAGGGTCTCCGGGAGCGTCCCGGGCCTGCCGATGACACTCCCCACCATCTGGTCTCCCCGCGTGAAGGTCGGGTCGAGATGTGTGCCTATGGCGACGAGCCCCCCCGGACCGACCTTCTCTGCTGGGCCGGCGCCCGTCTGCAAGCTCGCCACTTTGGTCACTACGGGGAGGTACTTGCCGCTCCTTTCGTCGACCATCCCCGGCCTCAGCTCTATCTCCTCCCCCACATGCAGTTCCCCTCTCGTGAGGCTCCCTCCGAGTACGCCGCCCGATAGCGCGGAGATTTCCGCGCCCGGCCTATTCACGTCGAAACTCCTGACCACGTACATCAGCGGGTTCGCCCCAAGATCCCTCTTTGGTGTAGGGACGACCTCTTCGAGCGCTTCAATCAGAGCATCAATGTTCAGCCTTTGCTGGGCTGAGATGGGGACAATCGGGGCGTCCTCGGCGACGGTGCCCTCGACGAACTTCTCAATCCCGGCGTGATTCTTCGTCGCTTCGGAGTCGTTCACCAGGTCAACCTTGTTCTGCGCTATGACAATCCTCTTCATGCCCAGCATTTGCAGAGCTTGCAGGTGTTCCCTCGTTTGCGGCTTTGGCACGGGTTCATTCGCTGCGATCACAAGGAGCGCACCATCCATCAGGAATGCCCCGGCAAGCATGTTGGTCATCAAGCTCTCGTGGCCTGGACAGTCGACAAAGCTCACTGCTCTGAGTAGCTTCGTATCTCTCCCGCAGACCGGGCACTTCGGGCTTGTGGAATATGCGGCCGGGATCGGGGTGTGAGAGCACTTGTAGAAAGCGGCGTCCGCGTAGCCAACCTTGATCGTGATTCCTCGCTTCAGTTCCTCACTATGTGCGCTCGCCCAGACCCCCGTTATCGCCTGGACCGTTGTGGTCTTGCCGTGGTCCACGTGACCCGCGCTCCCAATGTTGACCTCGGGCTGCCTTGGCAGGAGGGGCCGAGGGATGCTTGGGGCCATCAGTTCTTGTTCGGACAAACTCGACAGTCGCTTCAGGAGCCCTTCTTAAATCATGTTGCGACTCGGTTCTTACATCCGTCCGAAGGTGGCCACGATGACTCTGGGGGAGCAAGGACATGCATCGCAATTGTCACCGACGTCGCGACAGGGAAATCCTTATCGCTTGGAAAAAGGGGCGAATGCCTTCCTAGGTGGAAGCATGAAAGCGATAGTCCTTGCTGGAGGCCTAGGCATGCGGCTCCGTCCGTTGACCGACGACAGACCCAAGGCCCTCATTCCGGTCAATGGAAGGCCGATTTCTGAGTATCAAATCGAATGGCTTGTAAAAGAAGGCGGCATTGATTCCATCACGTTCGCCTGCGGGTACAAATGGGAGAAGCTCAAAGAACACTTCGGCTCGAACTTCAATGGAGTGCCGGTGAATTATTCCGTGGAAAACGAACCGCTTGGCACCGGCGGAGGGGTGAAGAAGGCAATCTCGACGAATCAACCAGAAGATCTTGTGGTGGTCACCAACGGGGACATCATCACTGACCTGCCCCTAAAGCGAATGATCGACGCCCACCGACAAGCGGGTGAGATATCGGCGTCCATGCTGGTCGTACCCTACCGCTCGCGATTCGGCGTCGTCAAGATCGACAAGCTCAAGGTTGTGCGGGGTTTCGAAGAGAAGCCGGCGTTCCCAGACGTATGGATCAACGGAGGGGTTTATGTTTTGAACTCGAAGAGAGCGCAGAAGTACCTGCCGGACTCCGGCGACATCGAGAGAGAGACGTTCCCCAACTTGGTGGCGCGCGGGGAGCTGCTTTCGTATCCCTACTACGGGGAGTGGTTCTTTGTTGATTCCCTCAAGGACTTGAAGGAACTCGAGGAGAACAAACAAGCTACCCCGACGGGCTAGCGAGAGCCTGAATGGCCCGGGTGGGCTGGAAGAGTCTTGGCAGGCTGCCGCTTAGAGAAAGAATTTATCCGCGACCCAAGCCGGCAGGTGAACATGGCAGATTTCGCGAAGGCTATCGAGGCATCGAAGGTGCCACCTGATACCATGGTGACCGTAGAAGTCGGCGAAGAATCGGTTCTCATCGCGAATGTTGATGGGAAATACTACGGCATGGGCGCCATCTGTACCCACCAACAGTGGGACCTTTCCGAGGGGACGCTGGATGGCACAGCAGTCACCTGTGCCGGCCACGGGACCGTCTGGGACCTCAAGACTGGGAAGGGGGTCTTTGACGAACCGCTAGAGGACGAGCCTCTCTACGATGTGAAGGAGATGGACGGCTTCCTCCACATCAAAAGGCGCTGAATCCTCCCAAATCGTTCCAATGCATAATTACACGACCTAGGGAGACCCTCTTGATGATGTACTCGCCTCCTTCGCGTCCGGGCTCAAGCGACTCTGCTCCGTTCAAGAGGCTTGGAGGCTTCGTGTACAAGCGCAGGAAGTACATCATAGCCGCCTGGATTATCGGCTTGGTTGCCGTCGTGCCCGCAATTTTGAACGAAGGCGCGGTCACGTCACTTCAACAGGGGGCGGCGTCTGGAAATCAACTCGAGTCTGCAAAGGCTGCACAACTCATCTCGCTCCAATTCGCCAGGACTGTCCCCAACAGCACTCTTTTGATTGTGATATCTGGGACGAACGTCTCCTCTGCTGCCACTCAGGATTTCATAAGTCGGATTACGACATCTTTGAAGACGGACCCGGGGGTCAGGGGACTGAATCAGACTCTTGACGTCTACTCACCTCTTTACACGGCCATCAAGGGTACCAATCGCGCGACCTTCGCAACGCTGGACGGAGCAAACGGTACCGCGCGTCTTCTGCTAGGCGTCCCTGCACTTTACTTCGGAGTTTGGCAGCAGGCTTACGCCTCGACGCAGAATCTGACAAAAGCCGACACGGCAGCATTCAACAGCACGGCTCGGACACTCGCATCCGAGAATGCAACCGCATTCCGACTTTATTCCTCGCATGTCCTGAACCTCTTCAATACTGCCTGGACTGCGGCTTGGTCTGACCCTCAGCTATCAAACCTAACAGCTATTGACAGAGCGTCCATCGCGGCCCGCATAGCCGGCGTTCAGTACCTGAAAACCTACCAACCCGGCTCCGACTTATTCGGCTCAGCCGTCCTAAACTCCATCAGCCTTTCCGAATTCCTTACCGACAACCGAGCTCAGGCAAATTCAAGACTAGCTTCCTTTAGCGTATCCTACGTCTCAATTTCGTCTGGGTTCTCAGACAGATTCGTGAACTCCTCCTACGCCCTGGGGAGGACTTTCAGCCTCGTGTCGCTCCATTCGCTGGCTGGGAGCGTTGTTCACAGACCTTCGGAATACGGCGTGGGCAGAGGCCTATCCACGCTCATTTCGTCGCTCGTCTCGCCGGCCGGGGACACGACCCTGATATCCTTGGGCTTGAACCGATCTTCCAACCAGAACATCGTGGCCGTGAGGTCCGATATCGCGTCGGTCGAGTCGAGCCTGGCTCCAGGCTCGGGGATCCAGTCGGCCCAGGTTACAGGGGAGGACGCCATCTCCTACGACTTCGGGAATTCAACTCAGGCCGACCTTGGTCTTATCCTCCCTGTGACGATCGTCCTGCTAATAGTGGCAACTGGCCTCTTCTTCAGGTCCCTCCTAACACCATTCATCACACTCGGCACCATCGGGGTGGCCCTTGGGATCTCCCAGGTGTTCATTGTCCTGGTCGGGACGTACATAGCCAAGGTAGACTTCACTGTTCCAACAATCCTTCTTACGATACTCATCGGGGTGGGGACTGACTACAGCGTCTTTGTAGTCGCACGATTCAGAGAGGAGAGGGTCAAGGGAGCGTCCGTCCAGAGCGCTATCGAGACTTCTGTGACCTGGGCCGGTGAAAGCATCGCGACAAGCGGCGCGACCGTGATAATATCCTTCCTTTCCCTGGCCCTCACCTCCGTCGTCTTCCTGCAGACGATCGGTTACGTCGTAGGATTGGGCGTACTGGTCGCGCTCTTGGTAGCGCTAACCCTCGTCCCCGCCATAGTCAGCATAGTAGGAGGCCGCACGTTCTGGCCCAACTCGGGAGGACGCTTCGAACGCTATTCGGTGTCTGTACTTTCCAAGCTCGAAAGGAAGTCAGGGTACTTCTCCAGAAGTGGGGCCTTCGCAGTCAAGCGGGCCAGAGTGCTCGTCGTACTAGCGCTCGTAGTCTCGGCCCCAGCTATCTACGTCTACGCGAACACGACTACGACCTTCGACTTTCTTTCTGCAGCACCGAGCAACCTCGAATCGGTCGCAGCATCGAACCATCTGACTTCTGCATTCGGGGCAGGGAGGCTGTCCCCCTCGTACGTGGTCGTCACATTCGACAAGCCAGTGGTCGTGTCGCACACTTTGAACAAAGGAGAAATGGCAACCATCGGAGCCATCAGCACGAGCATAGCGGCTTCGCCACATGTGCGAAACGTCACGAGCCCCACCATGCCCTACGGGAAGCCGCTCGATTACAATTCTATCAACTACTCGACTTCATCCGGCAAACTGGCGTTCAGCGCCGTGACACAGAGCATCGGCAAAGACAACAAGACGGTCCTCGTGACCCTGAACTTTGGCATCGACCCGTACTCGACTCTGGCGATTTCCGACACCCAATCCCTCAGGCAGCACCTTCACGCGAGTTTCGGCTCTTCCCCTGATGTGTCTGGAATCCTCCTGGGAGGCGCGTCCGGCTCGATCCTGGACACCAAGAATCTATTCGATTCGCAGTTCAATGCCGTAGTTCCCATAGTCGCCGTAGGCGTTGCTCTTGTCCTCCTGGTGGTACTTGGCTCGCTCTTCCTCCCCGTCTTCGCCGTGGTCTCTGTCCTGATGAGCATCGTTTGGACACTGGCTGTCACCAAGCTCGTCTTCCAACAGTTCTACAACTACCAGATATTATTCATCGTCCCGTTCTTCCTATTCGTCACCCTCCTGGGCCTTGGGATGGACTACAACGTCTTCATCCTTACTCGCATCCGAGAAGAGGCAACCAAGGGCAAGTATCTCAACGATGCCATCGTGGGAGCAATCGAACAGACGGGTGGGATTATCACCGCGGCCGCAATCATACTGGCCGGTTCCCTCGGCGCTCTGATGCTTTCCAGCGACCTGTTGCTAAAAGAACTCGGCTTCTCCTTCGCCTTCTCGATCCTGATCGACGCCCTCATAGTGAGGACGTACCTGGTACCTGCGGTAATGTCGACTGTAGGGAAATGGAATTGGTACAATCCGATTCCCTACATAAAACGGTCCCAGGCCCTCTACGACCAGGGAAGCCCCGCTAACAGCGCTTAAAGCGGACCAAATAGGGTCAAGGACTCCAATGCAAACCGACGACGTGAGCGATGAAATCTTGGAGGAAGGCTGTTACTACCTCTCCCAACTGGGCCTCACATTCGATCAAATCTCAGCCAACTTCGAAATCTCCCCCGAGAGAGCCGCATCTCTGGCCAAGTCATACGAATCGAAGCTGAAATCAGGCAAGGTCACGAAGGGGGACATCGACCGAGTCTTCTGGGAGGACGTGAAGAAGGAAGCCGATGGGGATATGAAACTGACCTTCCTCTCAGATAAGGGGTTCCACCACTCTTGGAAGTCCGAGCTTGGAAGACTCGATGGTACCGCGCTGATGTCGATCTATGAGGCAAGCAGGGATTTCCTCAGCGCCGACCCGAATCAGAAATTCCTCGACTACCCACCTCCGAAAGGCTATGACCCCTTGGCCATGGACAGGGAGCTTCGCAAAGCTGTGGGGGTAATAGGCGAACTCCTTGCAGAAAAATGGAAATCGGAGGGAAGGTCAGACCAGAATAAGGTCGCCAAGACTTAAAGAGGGCAAGAAGCTAAGCAATTCCGAAAAAAGTTGCCGCTGGACTCGGTCGACAAAGAAAGACTGACCGGGCTACTTCGGCAGTTCCAGGGACGGAAGATTCTGGTCATTGGCGACCTGCTGGTAAGCAGATTCGTCGAGGTGGCTGCGCGCAAGTTAGCGAGGGAAGCTCCGGTGCCCGCAGGGGACTACGTGGGCGAGACCTTCCTTCCTGGCGGGGGCGCAAATCTCTCCAGGGAACTCGTTTCACTGGGGGCGTCCGTCAGTCTCGTAGGTCTAGTCGGTTCGGACGAATACGGCAACTGGCTGAAATCAGAGTTCTCGAAGTACGGTGTCTCGTATGGAGGGGTGGTAACCGACACAAGCAGGCCCACATCGCTCCGGACCTGGATCATGGTCAACACGTTCCACATGCTCAGGATAGACAGGGAAGACCGGAGGGACGTCCCCCTTGCGATGGCGAAGCAGCTCCTTTCGGAGGCTGAGCCTCACATCCCAGACGTCGACTGCGTGATTCTATCCGACTACGATCGCGGGGCTATTTCGAGCTATCTCATTGGGGGCGTGGTCGCCGCCGCTCACGCTTCCGGGAAGATCGTCGTGGCGCAGCCAAAGATGCACCATTACCTCGATTTCTCTGGAGTGACCTACGTGAAATCGAACCTCGAAGAGGCAGCCCACGCGACGGGAATGGCGATGGTCAACGAGACCAGCCTCAGGAACATGGGGGTGAACCTGTTGAGCAGGCTCGAGTGCAGGGCGATTCTTATCACGCGCGGAGAGCAGGGGGTGACCCTCTTCGACAAGGACAACGTGACACTCTTCCCGCCAATTAGAGGCAAGAAGAACCTGTTCAGCAAGGTCGGAGTCAGGGACGCTATGACCGGGGTCTTCAGCATAGCCGTGGCGTCGGGGGGTAACGCCTACCAGGCGGCGGTGTTGAGCAACGTAGCAGGGGAGGCAAGGAGCGAGCTACCGAGGACGGCCTCGCTCTCACTGCACGATCTCGAAGTCAGGGCCCAGGGCACGGAGGACTTCGTTCAAAGAATAATCCAGGTGCCGGTGAGGCGTTGATGGAGACCGCTCAAGAAGTCGTAAGGCTCAAGGAACTCGCGAGGAGCACTCGGAAGCACATACTCGAGAGCCTTGCGGAGGCAGGGTCCGGGCACCCGGGCGGCTCTCTTTCGGCGGTGGAGCTGCTGGTCACGCTTTATTTCCACGTCATGCATTACGACCCCAAGAATCCGACATGGGCCGAAAGGGACAGGTTCTTCCTGAGCAAAGGCCATGCGGCGCCGCTGCTATATTCTATCTTGGCCCAGGCGGGATACTTCCCGGTCGAAGAACTGATGACCTTGCGGAAGATGGGCTCCAGGCTTCAGGGGCACCCCTCCATGGGCATCCCCGGGGTCGAGGCCCCCGCCGGGTCAGAAGGAATCGGGCTCTCCCTCGGCGTCGGCATGGCCTTGGCCGCGAAACTCGACAGAAAGACCTTCAGGACGTACGTAATGATGGGGGACGGCGAGCAACAGGAAGGCCAGATATGGGAAGCAGCAATGGCGGCCTCGAAGTACAGGCTGGACAACCTCACGGCGATTATCGATAGGAACGGGATTCAGCAGGACGGCTTGACAGAACAGATAATGCCCATCGAACCCCTGGCTGCAAAGTGGAGGGCCTTCAACTGGAACGTCATCGAGGTCGACGGCTACGAGTTCACTCAGATAATGGACGGCTTCGACCTAGCCGCCAGCACGCGAAACAGGCCGACTGTGATCATCGCTCACACAGTGAAAGGAAAAGGCATCTCCTTCATGGAGTGGTCGCCTCACTACCATGGGACAGCTCCTTCCAAGGACAAACTCTCTGACGTCCTTAGTGAACTCGAGTTATGAATTGAACGAAATCAGGATCGCACCTTCAATCCTGGCCTGGGACCTCGGCGACCTTGAGCGGGCTGTTGAGATATCTGTCGAAGGTGGGGCGGACCAAGTACACCTAGATGTCATCGACGGCCACTTCGCCCCGAACATCACCTTCGGTCCAGGGACTGTCAAAGCGCTGAGGCGAAGGTCAGACCTGAAGTTCGACACGCACCTCATGATTGACCGGCCGCAACTTTATGTCGAGAAATTCCTTGACGCCGGTTCCGACCTCCTCACGTTCCACGCCGAGGTTCTGAACGGGCCAAGCTTCGACGAACTCTCCCGCACCGTAATCACTCGCGGAAAGGAGGTGGGCCTCGCTTTAAAGCCCGAGACAGACCTTCCGGCCTGGGCTGTCGACAGGCTCGAGAAGATCTCAACCCTTGTCGTGATGACCGTCAATCCGGGCTTCAGCGGCCAGGCCATGGATATGTCCGTGATGCCCAAGCTGGAGAAGACCAGCGCCCTCATCAAGGCCAGGGGCCTCAAGACCGACATAGAAATCGACGGCGGAGTCGAGGAAGATAACGTCCACGAAGTCGTTAAGAGGGGGGGCAACGTCCTCGTCGCAGGTGCCGGTGTCTATGCAAAGAGGGACCCTGTCGCGGCAATCTCGGTCCTCCGGAGGCGGGCGGAGAGTGCAAGGAGGGAGGGTTAATGCTTTCTAGACAGGCGGCGATGAGGGATGCGTACGGCGAGGCGCTCCTCGAACTTGGTGCAACTGATCCAAACGTGGTGGTTGTCGGGGCTGACACCACTGGCTCCCTGAAGTCCGGGGTATTCGCTACAAAGTTTCCTGAGCGCTTCTTCAACGTGGGCATCGCAGAGCAGAACCTAGTTTCGATTGCTGCCGGTTTGGCCCTTGCAGGAAAGGTGGTGTACGCAGGGACGTACGCCATCTTCGTCCCTGGAAAATCCGTTGACCAAATCAGGAACAACATCGCCTACCCGAACCTGAACGTCAAGATCGTATGCTCGCACGGAGGGATTTCTGTAGGGCCCGACGGGGCCTCTCACCAGCAGGTAGAAGACATCGCAATCATGAGATGCATTCCAAGGATGAAGGTGGTCGTCCCAGCCGATTCAGTCTCGACGAAGTCGACCATCGGTGCGATAGCTTCAATCCCAGGACCCTTCTACGTCCGCCTGACAAGACCGTCGACCCCCATAGTATACGACTCAGGGTTCGAGTACAAGCTAGGGAGGGCGAACCTCCTCCGGGAGGGCAGCGACGTTGCAATCTTTGCCTGCGGAATAATGGTCCCTGAGGCTTTGAAAGCGTCCGAGTCCCTGAAGGCTTTGGGTGTCTCAGCCTCGGTGGTCGACCTTCACACTATCAAGCCCATAGATTCCGACCTGATTGTTGAATGTGCCAAAAGATGTGGCCGGGTTGTCACCGCCGAAGAACACAACGTCATGGGCGGAATGGGTTCAGCCGTGGCAGAGGTCTTGGGGGAGAAGGCTCCGACGCCCATGAAACGGGTGGGGGTCATGGACACCTTCGGAGAAAGCGGCGAGGCTGGGGAGCTCCTAAAGAAGTACGGACTGACATCGGCGAACATCGAGCAGGCCGCCTCCAGCCTGGTCCAAGGCCACTAGGCTTTAATATCAAACGTCGAAAACTGCGGAGGAATTGAAGCTCTTCCTCGATACGGCCAACCTCGAGAAGATTCGTAGGCTCAACCGGATGGGAATTGTCGACGGAATAACCACAAATCCGACGCTTGTAGCAGAGGAGCCCGGTGAATTCGAGGCCATCATAGTCGCGATTTGCAAAGAAGTCAAGGGGGACGTGAGTGCCGAAGTCGTCGCAACGGATTTCGACGGAATGGTCAGCGAAGCAAAGCACCTTTCGGCCCTCGCCCCGAACGTCGTTGTCAAGTTACCAATGATCCCGGAGGGGCTGAGGGCGACGAAGTCGGTCAGTGGGATGGGCATACGGGTCAACATGACGCTCATATTCTCCGCGAACCAGGGCCTTCTCGCAGCCAAGGCGGGGGCCTCCTTCGTAAGCCCGTTCATCGGGAGGCTCGACGACATCGGCCAGCGCGGGATGGAAGTGGTCGAAGACTTAGTGAAGATACGCGACAACTACAGGCTGAAAACCGAGGTCCTCGTGGGGAGCATAAGGCACACCCAGCACGTGTTGGAGGCCGCAAAGGTCGGGGCTGACATCGCAACGTTGCCTCCCGAAGTGATGGACAAGATGATGAAGCATCCTCTTACCGACTTGGGGCTGAAGCGCTTTCTCGATGATTGGGAGAAGGCAAAGAGGACAAAGCCCTCGATTACCGTCTAGAGACAACTTTTTACGAGGTGCTTATTCGACGTCTCCAATGGCAAAGACATACGCACTGCCACCACTACCTTACAAGTACGGCGACCTCCAACCTCACATCTCAGAGAAGATAATGACCCTCCATCACGACAAGCATCATCAGGCCTATGTGACAGGGGCCAACACCGCCCTCGATAAGCTCGAGAAAGCTAGGAAGGGAGAGATGCAGATCGACGTTCGGGCGGTCCTCAGGGACTTCAGCTTCAACGTCGATGGGCACATCCTACATTCGATCTTCTGGCCAAACATGGCCCCTCCAGGGAATGGAGGCGGTTCACCCGGCGGCAAACTCGCAGACTGGATCAACAGGGACTTCGGCGGCTTCGACAAATTCAAGGCACAGTTCAGCGACGCTGCCAAGACCGTGGAAGGACGTGGTTGGGCACTCCTTCTCCACGACCACGAAACCGACCAACTCGTCCTGACTCAAGTCGAGAAACAGAACTTCATGCACCTTGCCCAGATGAAGATCTTGCTTGGACTCGACGTCTGGGAGCACGCCTACTATCTTGACTACCTGAACGACCGCGGCAAGTACGTGGAAGCATGGTGGAATGTGGTCAACTGGTCTGACGTTGACTCGAGATTATCGAAGGTCCAATAGAGACCTTCGAATCCCTATTTTCAAGAGTGTTTGATTGACCCGCTGAATTTGGCGCTAAGCCCAATCAGCTTGCGGATATCGCTGAAGCTATGCTCTGACGAAACTCCCCCGAGGTGCCCCGGGAGGACGAAAACTCCAGCCGACATCAAAAAGAGAGCGTAGTCCTTCGTCCGACGTCTGTCCTCGGCCGCGACGTCCTCTGCGCTGCGCGGATTCGCTCCGAAGTGCGTCTGGAAGAGTGAGCCTAGGCCGGTCGTGTGGGCTTCGACCCCTCCCTCCGCGAAGGCTCTGTCGACCCCCTCACGAACGGTCCTCCCAAGATTCTCGAGAATGGGGTACAGAGTCGCCCTATGCCGCCTTAGATGTCTGACTGTAGCGAGCCCAGCCGTCATGGTGAGTGGGTTCTCGGAGAAGGTTCCCCCACCGATGGATACGAAGCCTTCCTTCCTCGAGGGGTCGGCAAGAGAGAGGATTTCCTTGCGCCCCGCCACGAGCCCCAGAGGCAGGCCCCCGCCGGCCACCTTTCCGAATGTTGCCAGGTCCGGCTTCACCCCATACCATTCCTGGGCTCCTCCGAGTGCAAGCCTGAACCCCGTGATTATCTCGTCGAAAGCAAGAAGCGTGCCCTCCCTGTCCGCGAGCTCCCTCAACCCCTTCAGGTAATCCTTGTCCGCAGGTATGCACCCTCCCGCTCCGAGGACGGGTTCGAGGAAAATCGCGGCGACGTCTCTGCGAGCCCGCTTGACTTCCGCCTCGGCCCCGGCCAGGTCATTGAACCTGACGCTCCTTACATGTTCTTGCTCTTCCTCAAGTATCCCTGCGCTTTCTGTCTTGTCGAAGGGACGATTCACTCCCTTGTTCAGCTCAGTGTTGTACCCGTGCCATCCGCCAGTCATTTTCACGACCACCCGTTTCCCGGTGAATGCTCTTGCCAATCTCACCAGGTACATGGTAGCTTCCGCCCCGGTGTTGCATAGACGCATGGCCTCGGCACAGGGGACAGTCCTCTGTATCTCCTCTCCAAATTCCACAGATAGTCTGCTCCCCATTCCAAAGTGGGTCCCCTTTTCGATCTGAACGGCGAGGGCGTCCGTCACGACCTTGGGTGAGTGTCCAAGGATCAATGCCAAGTGTCCCATCCAGTAATCGGTGTATCTCTTACCGTCTTCGTCCCAGATGTGTTGCCTCTGCGCTCTGGTCACAAAGATTGGATAAGGCTCGTAGAACCTCGCATTGTGGTTGACTCCGCCAGCGAAGACTTTCTGCGCCCTCTCAAAGAGACGCTTCGAACGTTTCGTCTTTGCTTGATAGGCCGAAGACAAGAAGACATCAACGCCACGTGCGGCTATATCAAGCCGTTTTCCGGCGGAAGAGTCAATAAATCGCAGACCTCTTCCGGCTCGTCTTCGAGGATGGAATTCACTGTTGCGCTCAATACCCCCTTCAGCCTAGAGCACACCCTTGGGAGCGGCCAGCTCTTCCGCTGGGAAAGGAGGGGCGAGTGGTGGTTCGGCGTTGTTTCAGGCGCAGGATTCAAAGTAAGGCAAGAGGGGGACACATTGCGTTGTTCCTCTGGTTCGGACCTCGTTGACAACACCTTCGTGACGAACTATTTCAGGCTGGACGAGGACCTCGACCACATTCTTGCGTCGATTGCCAAGGACGAGGAAATCACGAAGGCAATCGAGAAATTCTACGGACTCAGACTCGTCAGGCAGGACCCATGGGAGTGCTTGGGATCTTTTGTTCTTGCGACGAACGCCAACATTCCGAGAATCAAGAAAATGGTCTCCTCCGTCTGCTCAAGATACGGTGAACCGACGCAGTTCGAGGGGGACACCTACCACGCCTTCCCGAACCCCGAGATTCTTTCGAAAGCCTCGGTCCCCGACCTTCGAGGGTTGGGCCTTGGCTATCGGGCGCCCTTCCTCAAGCACGTTGCGAAGTCCGTAGCGGAAGGTAAGGTCGATTTCAGCAGGATGCCCAGCCTGAGCTACGACAAATCCCAGGAGCTCCTCCTCACTGAACTCTTTGGAGAGAAGCTCCTTCTGGGGGTTGGCCCCAAAGTCGCCGACTGCGTCCTTCTCTACTCTTTGGGAAAGGACGAAGCATTTCCCATCGACGTTTGGATTGCTAGGGTACTTGCGAAATCGTACCCTCACCTCCTCCCCAAGTCGTTACGAAGTAGGCTCCTTGCCGACTTGAAGTTCAAGCTCTCCATCCAGGAGTATCGGCGTGCTTCGAGTTCAATCAGATCTCATTTCGGGATGTTCGCAGGGTACGCCCAGCAGTACCTGTATATGGCCGCCCGTGAAGATTCCGTCTGAACTATTTTTTCTTCTTCCGACGAGCCTTGGTGGGCTTTCCGGCCTTCTTCTTGACCTTCCTCCGAGCCTTGGTTGTCTCCTTTTTCGCCATCGACTCTATCTTTACGATTTCCTTCTTCACTTCTGCGGCACCCTTCTTGACTTTCTTCTCGACCTTAACAACCTCCTCCTCCAATTTCTTGACCTCCCCCATGGTTCTCTCAGCCTTCACCGCATGCGACCCCCAGTTCTTGAGCGAATTCACGTTGGCTTGAATCATGCTTCTTCTCCTGCCGTCGAGCCTGGCCCCCCATTTCGAAGCCATCCTGGGGACGATTCCTGCATCAGACAATTCCGCCAGTGAAAAGCCCTTCCCCGCTCTAGTGACCATCCCCATACCATGTCTGGCCTCAACGGTGGCCGTTGGGACCCGCCCTGTCGGCCTCACCGGCGCGGTTTCCGTGTGAGTTCGAGGAGATTCTTTCCCTTCTGACTTCTTCTTTGCGGGTTTGGAGCTCAAGACCTTGCTCACCCGTGGAGGTAGAGCATAAAACGATTCCTTGAGGGGAGGTCGTCTACTCGGTCTTTGGTTTCCTTAGGCCCCAGAACATAGAAACCGCACCTGCAGCAGCAAGAAGCGCTCCCGCCAGCTCGAAGTACAGGTTCCTGTAGATAAGATAGCCGGGAACCAGTATTGCATCGACTCCGACCAGCAGAACTATGAGTCCGAAGGCAAAGAACCTCCCGCTCAGAACCGCCACTGGCGTAACGACCCTTCCGCTCAGGAGCTTCACAGGAGCCGGGGCGGTAGGGATTCTGCGGAACGACGGGAGCCCTCCCTTCATCAGGCCCATCGGAAAGAACATGACACCGAGTGCGAGGAGGATGCTTGATGTTCCCTGTGCCGCCTCGGGCTCAGGGCTGGAAATCATACAATAGCAAGAGTCCCCCGCCGGAGTCATGACCGGGAAGATCGAACGGTACTGTGTGAACAGGCTGCTGAACAGAAGAATGCCGACGACACCTAGCAGCATGAAGACAACGGAGAGGGCCAGGAAATCCTTGTCCAAGGCTCAATGACCGCAACCCTCTAATCGTTCTTAAGCGTTTCTGGGGCGAAAATCACTGCGGCGGGGTAGCTCGTCTGAGGATGACCCCAGCAGCAATTAGGCCGACAAAGACAGCGACGATACCTACGGAGTTTGCAAGACTAAACGAGGCCGCCCCCTGGGTCTCTGCCAAACTAAGCTCATAAAAGAAAGCATAGGCGATTGCTATAAGCCCTCCGAGTGCAACCGGAACCCAAAGCTTCATCGAATTGTCGTCCTCGCCGACCTCTCCATATGCTTTGGGGCATGGGCGATGAAGTTCAGCACTTACCTCGGCTGTCTGGTCCAGCTTCATGCCAAGTCGCGATGTAAAAAGAGAGGTCATATCGGACTCGTAATCAAGGAATAACCCTGATTTGAACCGTCCCGCGGGTCGGAACCTCCGCGCCCTAGGGCGCCTTTGAGCCGACGACACTCCGGTGACTGTGGCCTGAGTAGGCTGAACGGGTCAGCCGATGGCCGACCTCTACAGCCGGAAGCTTGTGGCCCCTTTGGGTCTACCAGGCTGAGCTACCGCGGGACGGGCGCCCGGACTCTCAAGATTTCTTAAGGGTTTCAGGTCCAAGGAAAGCCAAAATACACGCTGAAATTGCGTTGGCTTGGAATCGGAGCCTGATTGGTTGAGTTTTTCTGATTATCTTGCTCTAACGAAACCCAAGATAGTTCCTCTCCTGCTCCTGGCGGCCATCGGATCTTCGATAGTGGCTGCCAAATCAATTCCGTCGCTGCCCGTGGTGGTGGGCGTGCTCCTGGGAGGTGCCTTCGCTTCCGGTGGCGCCCTCGCGCTAAACAGCTATCTCGAAATGGGAATCGATTCGAGGATGAAGAGAACGATGAACAGGCCCCTGCCAGCAAAAAGGATCGTCCCTCCCTCCCATGCGCTTGCCGCCGGCCTCGGCCTGCTCGCGGCAGGACTCTTGGTCGCATTTCTGACTCTTAATCTCGTAGCGACCTTCTTCATCGGCCTCGGCGCGTTCGTCTACGTCCCCATCTACACCGTTTTTCTAAAACCCAGGACAACGTGGAACATAGTCCTCGGGGGCTTTGCAGGGAGCTGCGCCGCTTTGGCTGGGTGGTACGCGGTAACCTCGGCGAACGCGATTGTCGGCTGGATCCTCGGGGCGCTCGTGTTCGTGTGGACCCCCACGCACTTCTGGAGCCTTGCAGTAATTACAGAGCAGGACTACTCCGCCGTCGGGATACCGATGCTCCCGTCTGAAGTCGGGCCCCGGGTTGCTTCCCGGTACATCGTCGCCAACACACTACTTCTGATTCCGGTGAGCCTCCTCCTGGCTTTCTTTCTCGCAGGCCTGGGCTTGCTCGTTTACTTGGTGGTTGCAGTCGTTTTCGACGCCCTCCTGCTCGCGACCAATCTGAAGCTGCTCAGGACGCCCAACAAAGCGAATGCCTGGCTCGCCTTCAAGTTCTCGAGCCCCTACCTCGCCGTAATCTTCCTCGTGGCCATGGTCGCGGCTGTGCTGCCAGGCTAGCACGAGATTGAGCAAGCTTTTTCTTGGATGACGGTCAGCGATACCTAGGATGGCTGCCAATTTCGTGGTGCACTACTCCGAAGTGGCGCTCAAGGGAAACAACAGACCAGAGTTCATGAAGGCGCTAAGGAGGAACATCAACAAGTCACTCGTTGGGATTAATCACAAAACGGCGTTGATCGACGGGAGGTTCATGGTAGAAGCAGAAGGGGACGAGGCCGAAGTGACCCGCAGGCTCTCCAAGGTGTTCGGTGTGTCTTGGCTCGCTCCAGTGTCCAGTGTGGAACCCAATTACCAAGAAATTCTTTCTTCGGTCCTCGGGACCGCCAGTTCGGCTTCAGGTGGCTCCTTCAAGATTGACCCCAGGCGCTCCGACAAGTCCTTCCCCCTGACGTCCCAGGAGCTGGCGACAAGACTCGGAGCCGAGGTGGTAAAGGCCACCGGGAAGTCTGTCGACCTTTCGAATCCGGACGTGGCAATACACGTGGACGTGATACAAGGTAAGGCCCTCGTTTACACCGACAAGCAGAGGGGCCCGGGGGGCCTCCCCATCGGAACGGCGGGACGAGTGATGCTTCTCTTCTCCGGGGGAATAGACTCTCCGGTGGCTGCATGGCTTCTGATGAAGCGGGGTTGCAGGCCCGTCTACGTCCACTTCTATCTTGCACCTTCCCTCAAGGCTGCATTGGAGAGCAAGATAACGAAGCTCGTCAAGGTGCTCTCCGAATACGGCGGCAAGAGCACGCTTGTCCTGTTCTCATTCGCCGAGTATCAATTGGCGACGGCCGGTGTCCCCTCGGACATTGAACCCTCACTCTTCCGCAGATTCATGCGAATGACCGCCGAGGCTCTGGGGCCACGTTTCGGTGCCTCAGCACTCTCGACCGGGGACTCGCTCTCGCAGGCGGCGTCACAGACCCTTTGGAACATCGCTTCCTTCGACGACGGCTCATCTCTTCCCATCCTCCGGCCTCTGCTCACTTACGACAAAGAGGAGATTGTCGGCCTCGCGAAGAGCATCGGCACCTATGAGCTGTCCATTGAGGAGTACAAAGACTGCTGCGCCATGATCACGCGGCACCCGAAAACAAGGTTGAAGGCCGGCATCATCGCCGAATACGTTGAAAGGTTTGCGCTTCAAGACCTGGTATGGAAGTCACTCGAAAGGGCAACCCTTGTGACATACAACCCGGTTGGAGACGTCCTCAAAACAACGCCCCTGGCGGAGCTGGCCCCCAGGGCGCCGATGGGGCGCCTAATCCTTCCGCCTTCTGAAGACTAGTCTCCCTCCTCGATTTCACGCAGGACAAAATTATAAGCAGGCACAAATTCAAGTCCGATTGAAACAACAATGAGCGATACTGTAACGCAGATTCAGGGGAGCAAGTTCCAGGAAGAAGTGGTAAGATCGAGTCAGCCCGTTGTCGTGGACTTCTACGCCGACTGGTGCGGCCCCTGCAAGGTCATAGAACCTGTCATCCACAAGCTTTCAGAAGAATACCAGGGCAGGGTGAAGTTCGTCAAGATTGACACGGACGCCAATCAGGAGCTGGCGATGCAGTTCGGGATCATGAGTATTCCGACCGTCATGTTCTTCTCCAAGGGCAAGGTCGAGGACATCGTAATAGGCGCGGTCCCTTCAGCCGTCCTGAAATCAAAGGTCGACGCCCTCACCAAGAACTTATAGAATACTTAAGACGCAAACTCGAACGGCTGGGCTCAATGCAGGGCAGGAACGCACTTCTTGGCTCAACAGTCGTCATCGTGTTCTCCTTGCTCGTCGTGGGTGCATACGTCACTGCCGCTGGCTACGGAGGTCTTTGCGGCCTCAACACTCCGGAAGACTGGCCACTCTGCAACGGACAGCTCTTCCCGCCCCCGAGCCTAGGGCCGGTCATCGAGTACACTCATAGGATTCTTGCGTCGCTCTCCGGACTCTTCCTGATTATTACGGCCTTGGTCTTCTGGAGGTCCAAGGATGCACCATCTGGTGCAAAGAAGCTGATTTACCTCGCGTTGGTTTCGGTGTTTGTCGAAATTGTGATTGGGGGGGTGGTGGTCAACACAAACCTCTCCGCCCCTGTCGTGACTCTCCACCAGGCATTCGCACTCCTCGTGTTTGGATTCATCGTCGGGGCCACAGCAGTTTCCTTCCGCAAGGCCTGATTCCTTTTATCGGGCATGACCCGCGCCCGAAGTGTTTGGACTTCGAAACTAGGCTCGACCTCATCAAAAGCGTGGGCGAAGAGATCATAACCGAAAGGGAGCTAAGAACCCTCCTGGAGACCAACGAGCACCCATCGGCCTATGACGGCTTTGAGCCGAGCGGTCTCGCACACCTCCCCTTTGGAGTGCTTCGGCCCATCCTCGTGGAAGACATGCTCAAAGCAGGGGTGAGGATGAAGCTATGGATCGCGGACTGGTTCGCCTGGGTCAACAACAAGATGGGAGGGGACCTAGAAAAGATCCGGGAAGTCGGCAAGTACTTCATCGAGGTCTGGCGGGCGGCCGGGGTCGATATGAGCAAGGTCGAGATTCTCTGGACAAGCGACGCCGCCAAGAATGAGGAATACTGGAAGAAGGTAATAACGGTCGCCCAGAACTCCACGCTCGCAAGGGCTCAGCGGGCGCTCACCATCGCCGGGAGGACGACGAAGGAGTCGGTACAGACGGCCCAGCTCTTCTACCCGATGATGCAGGTCGCGGACATCTTCTGGCTTGATGTAGACATCTGCCAACTAGGCGTTGACCAGAGGAGGGCGAACATTCTGGCCCGGGAGATCGCTGAAAAAATGAAGTGGAAGAAGCCAGTCGCGGTCCACCACCACATGCTCATCGGCCTTCAGGGGAGGAAAGACCCAGAGGGCTACGACGAAAATGGAAAGTTGGACGAAGAGATAGCCAGCAAGATGAGTAAGAGCAAGCCGGAGACTTCGATCTTCGTCCATGACAACAGTGACGTGATCATGAAGAAGATTGACTCCGCCTACTGCCCTCCCAAGATACTGGAAGGGAACGTCCTCATCGAATATTCGAAGTACATCATTTTCCGGAAAAGGCAATCTCTGAAGGTTGTGCGGTCCGAGAAGTATGGCGGTACAATCGAATTTCAATCGGCCGGTGAGCTCGAGAGCGCTTACCGAGCCGGGCACCTTCACCCCGCTGACCTGAAACGGGGGGTGGGCGAGGCGATGGACGAGATCATCGCGCCCATCCGTGAACATTTCGAAAAAGACCCCTCCGCAAAGAAACTATACGAATCGGTCAAAGCCGCAGAAACGACGAGATAGGGCAGCTCAGGTGGCTAGATGCCTCTCAATGGCGAAGTGAGGACTCGTTTCGTCGCAGACGCAATGCTGGGCTCCCTCTGCCGCAAGCTACGAGCTTTAGGGTTCGACACTTCCTACTACAAAGCAGGAAGCGACTCAGGAATGATCGAGGCCGCCCTTGCTCAGAAGCGCATCATACTGACCTCTGACCGTTCTCTTGCGGCATTGGCCTCGTCCAAAGGCCTAGGTGCGATACTGTTGGCAGGAAAGAGTGACGAGGAGCGGATCTCGGCCATGTCTCGAGCTGCGGCCGCTTCAGGGACACGACTAGTCAGGGGGGACCCTCTGTGTTCTCTTTGCGGCTGCGAGCTGGCGACCCTTCGAAGAATCGACGTCTCAGATGAAGTCCCACTCGCCGTGATAAGCCACCACCGCGTCTTCTACCGTTGCAGAGGCTGCGGGCACCTCTACTGGCGAGGGAGCCACTGGAAAAAGTTAAGCTCGCTGTCACGGCGCCTCGAGCCGAAATAGAATGCCATTTTCCCTTGAAGAGGGAGCGGCCGCCGTAGTCCTCGCCAGAGAGACATTGGACGCCCATGTCTCCGGTGCCGTCGCCAAGCCAAGGCCCTTGTCACTGGATGCACTTTCAGAACAGAGAGGCGTGTTCGTAACTCTCAATCTCGCTTCAGCTTCCGTCGAAGAAAGACTGAGGGGTTGCATAGGATTTCCCCTTCCGGTGAAGAAGCTCGGGGAAGCAATCCGCGAAGCTACGGTAGCTGCGGCTTCCGAGGACCCTCGATTCCCCCCCATCGCGAAATCTGAGCTCGATTCCGTGGTGATCGAGGTGAGCATCCTGACGAGACCAGAAGCAATCGAAGTCTCCCGCCCCCAGGACCTACCGGCCCGAGTCAGGATCGGCACCGACGGCCTGATAGTCTCCCGCTCCTACCTGAGCGGCCTTTTGCTCCCACAGGTCGCGACTGAATTCAATTTGGACCAGACCGAATTCCTCTCGCAAGCCTGCTTGAAGGCTGGGCTCCCCGCAGACTCCTGGCTCGACGGAGAGACCAAGGTCCAGGTCTTCCAGGCTGAAATCTTCGCCGAGTCCCATCCGAGAGGGAAAGTAGTCCGCCTGAACCCAGAGTCCTGAAATGAAGGTCTACATCGGCTGCTTCGGGTCCGGCCTCGGCCACGCAAGCAGGATGCTGGAAGTGGCGAAGGAACTCAGTGCAAGGAACGCCCTGGTGGAATTCTCGTCTTCAGGCGAGGTCGCTTCCCTGATTAGGGGCCACGGCTATCCATGCAACGACCTTCCTCTGGCAGATGTGCGGTACTCAGAATCGGGCGCCTTCCTTCTCAAAGCGACGTTGGTTGCTTACCCCACCATCTTGGCCCGTACATACCGCCAGCTGGGCGATGAGATCGCGAACATCGAACGTTTCGGGCCTGATGTCGTGCTGAGCGACTCAGCGCTCCCGACGGTTCTAGCCGCCAAGATCCTGCGAGTTCCCGCCTACACTGTCCTGAACCAGCTCAACCTGACGAGTTCCCACGGAAACAAAGGCGTGCTCTCGAGGCTACTCTCCGTCGGAACGTCCGCCGGCATGGGGAGACTCTGGGAGTTCAGCGACGAGGTCCTCCTCCCCGATCTTCCCCCGCCCTATACTATCAGCGAGAAGAATCTCTGGGGGAGCAACGTCGAGAAGACTCGTTATGTCGGGTTCCTCGCCCCCTCTGGAGGAGGGAATCCCGACCACGCAGCGGTCGAGTTCATCAATGATAATCGCCCCAAAATCTTCTGGCAGGTATCTGGCCCTCCAAAGACGAGGTCGAGCTTCCTCAGAATGGCCATGGAGTACTCTGAGGCCCTGGCCGAAAAGTACTCTTTTGTCGTCTCCGGGGGCGACCCTCTAGCGAGCACTTCCCCCACTCGTTTTCGCGGAGGATGGTATTACGGCTGGTGCGGAATCGCTGAGTTCTACTTCAAGGCTTGCGACTTGGTCGTCTCCAGAGCAGGACACGGCACAATCGGCCAAGCTATCCTGTGGTCCAAGCCCTCACTCCTCGTCCCCATTCCAAAGCAGCCTGAACAAGAGGGAAACGCGGAGAAGGCCGCGAAGCTGGGAGTCTCGATTTGGCATCGGCAGGAAGCATTGTCCGCGGAGGTCTTGGAGGAGTCGTTCGGCGCCCTCCTGAGCGGGAATTATCAAGCCGCGACAAAACGCATTGGTGACCTAGCCCGGAGATTCGATGCCAAGGCCGATATCGTTCGCACCATCGAATCGGCCGCTATGCGAGCCCGTCGACAACCTCACTGACATCGGCCATGACACCTCCGAAGCTCCTGATGTGCACGTGCTCGATTTTGCCTAGATCCCAGCTCATCTTTGCATCGTAACTCTTCAATGCGAGAGAATCAAACACGTCGTCGAACATCTCTTCAGCTAGGAGGTAAAGAGGAGCAATGACGAGGCCCCTGAGGGGTCTAGGGATCGGCCCGCCCAACGACTGGAATCCACCGAACACTGGTTCATTCAAACGCCTGACGGCTCCCAACAGGGCCCCCGCAAGAGACTTGCCGTCCACAACTTGGAGCATCAGCCCCCGAGGGTCGGTCCTGTGAGACAATTCGGCGTACAGACGGGCTGCTCCAAGCAAACTCTCATCGTTAACATTTGCGTGGACCAATCGGACCTTGTGACCGGCTAGCAAGGCCATCCACGACACTACTGAGCTGTGCCTTCCTCCCGACACCAGGCAAGTCACGCTATCAACCCCGGTTGGGACTCCACCGGGCCCACTAGCGATTTCCACTCCAATTACGCCCTTCGACCCGTCGAAGGCTGTCCTGAACCTGATTCTAGCGTCCTCCTGAGAGACTCTGGTCCTCTTGGCAGATTCTAGGATCTTGGACGTCACCCCTCCCGCGACATCGGACTTCCTCATCCAGCCGCTACCTTCGGCGTCCACGGAGAATGTGTCCCCGCGCTTCAGGTAGTTCCTGGCGAGGGTAACCGAATCCTCCAAGAGTTCCTTGAAGGACCTGGAGGCCATTCCCGCAGCAATCCAGCTCACCCCGGGAGTATGTTCCAGCAAAGCCGCGACGAGGAGAGGCTCCATCCCTTCGACTACGATTGAACCTCCGCTCCTCCAAGTTCGAGGCACAGCGCCCCGTTCCCACAGTAGGTACCTGACCGACGACTCGAACTGACCCACGTCGCCCCGGCCGGTCCATCTAACTATCGCACTCCTTTTGCGAGGCATTGAGATTTTGCTTCGCCGGCCCCCTTTGGCTTCTTTAACCATTGACGTTCCGCATCATACTTTTAGCACGAGTAGGCGGAGCCCCTCAGTGTGAAAGCGGGAAGGTTCAAGCTTGCCAGCGCGGCGGACATCCTGGCGGGCCGTTCCGAATTCTTGGTCGAAGTCAAGGGTTGGGTCGCACGGAAGCACACTGTCGGAGGGCTTGTGTTCGTCATCATCAGGGACGGGTCCGGCTACCTCCAGGCCTCAGCCAAGAAGGGGGTTGCCGATGCCGCATTCGATGCTGCAAAGGGGGTCACAATGGAATCGGCGGTGACAATCAGGGGGGAAGTTAGGGAAGACAGGCGAGCTCCCGGAGGCAAGGAGGTCTCCGTCAAAGAGTTCGAAGTCGTATCACAGGCAGAAACCTGGCCGATCACCCGGACCGCGGCCAAGGCCGCATCGTTCCTCTTCGACAAGAGGCACCTCAGTATCCGGGGCCCCAAAGCAATAGCGACCATGAAGATCAGAGCCGAAGTGATAGGGGCTGCCTTCGACTATTTCCGGGAGAACGGCTTCCACCTGATCAGTGCCCCCACGTTCGTCCAAGCGGCTGTGGAGGGAGGGTCGACCCTCTTTTCGGTAGATTACTTTGGGAAGAAGGCAAACCTCAGTCAGAGTGCCCAGTTCTACGAGGAGGCGGCCCTCCCCGCGCTTCAAAAGGTTTGGATATTTCAGCCTGCCTTCCGGGCCGAGAAGTCCAAGACCGCCAAGCATCTAACTGAATTCTGGATGATCGAGGCGGAGCAGGCCTTCGCTGATCAGTCGGTGAACATGAGGGTTCAAGAGGAGCTACTTTCAAAGATGGTCGAGCGTGTCCTAGAAAGGAGACAGGGAGAACTGAAGACCCTTGGGCGGAACCTGAAGCAGCCCGAACTCCCATTCCAAAGGGTAACGTACGACGAAGCCCGTGCCACCGCGGAGAAGTCCGGGTTTGGGTTCGAATGGGGCGAAGACCTCCCCACCGAGGCTGAGAGAGCCATCAGCTTAACCCAGGAGTCGCCTTTCTTCATCACCGACTACCCTCTCTCCGCCAGGGCCTTCTACCACATGACCTATTCAGACAGGCCGAAGGTGACCAAGTCCGCTGACCTCATAGCCCCCGAAGGGTTCGGAGAACTCGCGACTGGGGGTCAGAGGATTCATGACTACAAGGAGCTGATGGACAGGATCGCTGCCCAGGACCTTCCCTCAGAATCTTTTTCCTGGTACCTCGAACTGAGAAAGTTTGGTATGCCCCCGCACTCGGGCTTCGGCATCGGGGTAGAGAGGTCGACCCGCTGGATCGCAGGACTGAAGCACATACGCTCTGCGAGTCTCTTCCCCCGAACACTTTCGCGGATCTCTCCCTAGGTCAAACTTATCTAGTTGAAAGGGCGCGCGTGAAACGTTGACAGAAACCGAAGAAGATCTCGAGGTCGACTCACTTCCCGGCGTGGGTCCGGCCACCAAACAGAAACTGAAGGACGCGGGCATCGAAACAATACTTGACCTGGCGGTTGCGGGCCCCATGGACATCGCCGATGCTATGGATATCGACGTCTCGAAAGCAGTTGAGCTAAACAACAAGGCGCGCAAGAAACTGGTGGAACTGAACCGCCTGGAACCGGACTTCATCAACGCCGCAGACCTCCTGGTAAAGAGAAAGGCAATCGACCGGGTATCGACGGGCTCGAAGAACCTTGACGACCTCCTGGGAGGCGGCATCGAAACTTGGGCCATGACCGAATTCTACGGTGAATTCGGGTCAGGCAAGAGCCAGATTTGCCACACACTCTCCGTCATGGTACAGGCTCCCAGGGGAGAGGGGGGCCTTGACGCTGGAGCAATTTACGTCGATACCGAAGGCACCTTCAGGCCCGAGAGAATCGCAGAGATCGCAGAGGCGAGGGAGATGGATTCGGACAAGGTTCTTTCGCGAATCACCGTTGCCCGGGCTTACAACAGTGCCCATCAGGAGCTCATCGTCAAAGACCTAGGAAGGATAATCGAGCCGAACAAGGTGAAACTCGTAATACTGGACAGTGCCGTGGCGCACTACAGGGCCGAGTACCTGGGGAGGGGAACTCTTTCCGAGAGGCAGCAGCGCTTGAACAAGTTCATGCACCAGTTGCTGCGGACAGCGGAGATTTACAACATCGCAGTCGTAGTCACCAACCAGGTGCAGTCAGCCCCCGACTCGTTCTTCGGCGACCCGACCAGACCAACGGGAGGGCACGTCGTCGCACACACGAGCACCTACCGGATCTACCTTAGGAAGGCAGCCAAGAACCGCATCGCTAGGATGGTCGACAGCCCCTACCACCCGGAGAGGGACGCGGTCTTCATGCTAGACGAGAAAGGAGTAGACGACCCGTCCGAAGAAATGATAAGGAAGAAGTAACAAACCCGCATACGGTTTTATAGGGTGAATCGGGCGCCCCCCAGCGTCTCGCTTGAAGCGTTCTCAGGTGCTCGCGGCCTCATTCGTGGCCCTAATGGTACTTTCGGCGTTTCCTCTGCAGCAGGTGCAGGGTCAGGGAGCATATTCCGAGAAACTCAACGTCTTCATAGCAGGGTCGGACGCGCTTTGGTACTTCTCTTTCAACGGCATCAACGGCTCCTCTAAGCTGTCGGCCCTCGAGTCCACTGCAGGCCTCGCTTGGTACAACGTCACGGCCATTAAGACGACGGGCTGGAAGTCCGATTTCCAGCTTTTCGGAACGAAGGGTTACAATCTGCTTCCAGTACCGTTCACCCCGTCTCAGGGACTCTTCCTGACAGTGGGCTCGGATTCGTACGCGGATGCGTCGGCAGCCGCTTCAGCTTTGGGATCGTACATGCTGACTTCTTTCGTTTCACTGTCGAACGGAACTGTCATCTCACTATCGAACGGAACTAGCACCTCCTACTCGTTCCACAGTCCTATTTCTTTCGGCGACGTAGTCCCGTCCACCCTGCTCAGTTTCCTACCGACGGTCAGAGGTGGGTTCGCCAGCGCCATCTCCAGCTCCGGGTTCCAGTCGACACTGTCCCCCTTCGTCGTCCTTGAAGGGCAGAAGTCTGGTTCAGGCTTTTCGCACGACCTGGTGGTGGGCTCGATAAGCGCCGCGGCCCTCGACTCTTCCAACAGGCCTAACATCCTGGGTTACTTCGGTTCCACGGTCACCTCCTTGAAGGCTTCCGGTCAAGCATCCTCGTCCATCGTGCAAATCAAGTTCCTCGACGGCATAGTCAGTTCGGCCGACCCGGCAACTGTCACCCATGACAGCATCAGATTCACCGGCTCTTACACTCTCAACGTCCAGGCTGGCAAACAGGTCACGAGGATCAACGCCACGGTCGTGCAGGTCCCTCCGGTTCTTCTAGCGACCAGGGCCGTCGACGGGGGTGTACTGCGCACTGGCGACTACCTCGCTGTCACCATCATCCTGAGAAATCTCTCACCCGCCACTCCGATAACCAAGGTCACCTTCTCCGACAATTGGTGGAACAGCATAGCAGGTTTCAGGTTCGCAAGTGGGAACTTCACCGCGCCTAGCGGGACCATCAGCGCCGGCGGCACGGTCACCCCGGTCTACCGGGTTCAGTACAACGGAACCAGCACTGGAAGCATAACGATTCCGGCCTCAATTGTCAGGTACAGTTACTTGATCGGAGGTTCAACCTTCAATGCAACCGCCGTCCTGAACCCGATACGCCTTTCCCTCGGAAAGGACGATGCAATCGTATACGCCTCGGTCACCCCGAGCGGGGGCTTTGGGAAGCCGGTGGGCGCAAGCCAGGGGTTCAACGTCACAGTGACCAACGTGGGGACGCTCCCCGCGTCTACGGTCGTCGTTGCCGGTCATTCGATTCCAGGGCTGGCCGCGAAGTCGGGTAGTTCCTCGGGAGGATCGGCCACTGTGTCGGTATCGCAGATGGCTCTTGGGCTGCTTGGGGTCAACTTCACCAGGTCCTTCGGTGCGACCTACCAGGATCCCGCCGGGAGTTCGCTCAACGCGACTACCAACGTAGTTTCCGACGTATTCTCGCATTCGTCCATGAGGGTGGGATTGCCTTCGCTCGTCTCGAGCGCACTTCTGGCCCCTCTCTCCAACCATAGGACGAACCTAACCCTGACATTCACCACTTCGAACCCTGGACTTGCCAACATCACCACGTTCTCAGCCAAACTAAGCCTCCCTGCAGGCCTGGGGTGCGGCAAGGTGAGCGGCGCAGGAATCTCCTGCTCAGGAAACCAGCTCAGCATAATCTACCGCGTTCTGAACATCTCTTCCACGGCGAACACCTACATGAAGTATAACCTGACCAACCCTCTCAACTATTTCGTCGGCCCCATAGCCTTTCAGGGGTCGACTTCAGGAATCAATATGACGGGAAAGTCCAACCCAGTCGCTGTCCCGAGCGGGGTCGTCCTCTCAAAGCAGTTCTCGCCGTCAAGCCTCTTCGGTGGCATGTCATCAACGGTGACAATCCTTGCGACCAACGCTGGCCCTCTCACTGCCTACAATTTCACGCTCTCTACGTCTATCGATAGTTTCGATTCGCTGGCCAGCTCGGCCTCGCTTACGAAAACAGTGCAGAGACTGACCCCCGGAGGAAACTCGAGCTTGTCCTACGCGGTTACCGTGTCCGGGACATCGGGGAATCTGACCGCCTCGGCTGCCTCTGCTAACTTCTTCTTCGGCGGAACCTCATTTTCAACCCGGGGCTTGGCCCCAGTCGTGCGAATCTATACTCCGGTGAGCGTTTCAATAGCGACGACCCCGGCGACTCCAGAAGAGGGTAAGAATTTCACAATAAACTTCCAGATAACCAACCCGTCGGGGGTCCCAGTGTCCAACGTGCTGTTCACGCTCCCGGTCCCCAGTGGTTTGGCCCTATCCCACCTGCGGAATGCACAGGTTTCCGGGGGAACCCTCACAATATCGTCAGCGTCACTTTCCCCGCACTCTTCAACCGGCGCGAGCGCGGTCGCTGTGGCCAGCTCAGGCATACTGGTCCCATTCGACAAGGGCAAGTTGACCTTCAGCTACTCTGGCGTGACCATAAACGGAATCGTCCCGTCCAAAGGAATCGCCGTCGGGGAAGACGTGACCACTCGATACCTTATCCCGACCGCCTTCATCCTGCTTGTCCTGCTGGTGACAGCTTTGTACGTCAGGAGAAAGGCCGCGCCTAGCGCTCCCTCTCCCCCGAAGTGAATTCTTCGAAGGCTGCCTTAGCCGCCTGATACGTCATCTGCACCGGTGGGTGCTTGAAGCAGAATGCAGAGACGCTGACCAGCTGACCTCCGACTCCCCTGTCAAGGGCGACCCTCGCCCCCCTTATGGCGTCGACCATCACCCCTCCGCTGTCGTAGGCGTCGACAACGTGAAGCTTCACGTCGACCTTCACGACACATCCTCAGAAGTACCGTCCCTTCAGCCAAATGTAGCATACCTTATCGTTCTCAAGGAACGGGACGTAGTCGCTCGGACCTATCCTGGTCGGGACCTCGTAAGGGGACATGGCCCTGACCGCGCTTGTCTTGCTCTCCCTCTTGTCTTTCAACCTGCTTTCTTCCAGCATGTTCAGGAAGTCGGTGTCTCCTCCGATGTTGAGCTGGTACGTCTCGTCCACCTTGACCCCCCTGTCGATGGCCATCTTCACGAGCGTCTTATGAAGTACCGTTGCCCCAATTTGGCTCATCACATCGTCCCCCGCGACCGGCAGCCCAGCCTTCTCGAATCGAGCCGCCCACGCACTGTCGGAAGCGATAAAGACCGGAATTGCGTTGACGAAGGCGACCCTTGCCGCCAAGGCGGCCTCGGCGTAGTTCCGAGAAGCTTCGGTGCTCCCTACCGGCAGGTAGTTCACGAGAATCTCTGCCCCGGTGTCCTTTAGTTCCTGGACAACATCCTGCGCCGGTTGCCCTGATACGCTTACGACATCTTTCAGGTACTTCCCTATCCCGTCGAGGACAGGACCTTTCTTCACCTGAACCCCGAGCTTCGGGACGTCTACGATCTTGACCGTGTTGTTGGGGGGCTGAAGTATTGCCTGAGACAGGTCCTTACCCACCTTCCGCGAATTCACATCAAAGGCAGCGACAAACTCGATATCCTTTGGGGTGTAACCGCCCAAGTCCCAGTACGTCAGTCCGTCGTCCGGCCCTTTCTTGGAGTAGTACTGGAGGCCCTGCACGAGAGCCGAGGCGCAATTGCCGACGCCGGCTATTGCCACTTTGATTTTTCGCAATCTTGGCACTGACGCCCATCGGCATCGGCGTTAAAATGATTTGGGCCTTCGCACGACAGAATCCTAATAATCAGTCTGCCAAACGAGCGCGGCGATGGAAGAGAGGTCGGCGGGAGCCGTCGTCTATCGTGATTCCGCCGGCGGCCGGATGTACCTGTTGCTACAGAACGCAGGGCGTTGGGATTTCCCCAAAGGCGGAGTGGAAAAAGGGGAGAGCGAATTGCAGACGGTCCTGAGAGAGGTGAAGGAAGAGACAGGGCTGAAGGACGTAAAGATCGTCCACGGTTTCAGGAAAGTAATAGAATATTTCTACAGGAGGAATGGTAAGAACGTACACAAGCAGGTGGTTTACCTCCTTGCGGTCACCGATGACGAGAGCGTAAAGATCTCATTCGAACATCAAGGATATGGGTGGTTCGAGTACCGCGAGGCCATGGACAAGGCGTCCTACGACAACTCGAAAGTCACGCTGGCGGAAGCCGAGAAGTTCGTCAGGCACCCGGCCTAGAATTCCACGAGTGGGTGGCGCGCCGTGAGCTTAACGACCTTGATGTAATGGTATCCCGGTTCGTCGGTTCTCTTCACGTACGTCGTCTCTGTGATCTTGTCGTAGGAGTACCTTAGGAACCCCGATGGCTCGTCCTTTGAACGGGTGTAGAAGAATATCGAAGCCTCCTCGTAGTCGTCAATCCGAGCGAAAGTCCCGACCACCCACCCGTCACCATCTTTGAAGGCAAAGAGCGGAAGGGGCGGCTCTTCGAAGAGGGTCTTGTAGGCGCCAACCTTCACGAGACTAGGGATGTTCTCTACTTCCACCGACATGAACTTGTCAGGGAACTCTACCTTTTCGGCAAGCGGCTTCGGCATTTTCTGGACCCTGATGACGGGCGCGTAGAGGTAAGAAGCGTTGCTGGCCGAACTCACAAGTTGCACTTCCTCCCCTTCCCCGGAAATCCTGTAGGCGAGGAACTCGTCAACCTGTCCGTTGTCAAAGTAGTAAAAGATCGGGGTCCCCATGAACAGGTCAGCCTGGGCCGCGATTCTCGTGAACCTCCCGTGTTTGAATGCGAAGAGGGGGAAGGGTGCCCTTTCAAGGGCGCAGGACAGCCTCCCGAGTTCGACAAGCGAGTCGAGGCCAACGTAGCACGCGCCCCCGATCCTCTGCTCCTCCTTCTTGGGCAACGATTGCCCGCCGCCTATCTGTTGGTTATAAGCTTGAAAGAAGGCAAACCGATATTTCCGACTAAAAGCCCCGGCACGAAAGTGCTGCCGTGAGCGAGTGGAGAAACGAAACAGCGAACGACCTCGCAGATGCAGGGCGGAGATTGGCATCGCTGGTCGAGAAGGTCTCTGGCGAGCCTTCGGTGGAGCAGCTCCGCTCTATCTGGAGGGCCTATCTCGAAATCGAGAAGAGCATTGCTTTCATCAAGTTCGAGCTGGACGAGGAGAACCCAGGTGTGTTCGTGAAGCTCAAGCCCTATGGCGTCCCAGACGAAAGGCAAGCGCTGCAGTTCGCCCTACGGAACCTGAAGAAAGGGGCGGAAAGCTTCAGGTTGGGGGATTTCAGGCAAGCGCTAAGAGAGCTCCGAGAGGGGAGGAACTACCTCAGGGCGCTGCTCAGAGAGAAACGACTACTGCGGTCCAGAAAGGCCCGCTCATCCTAGATTATTCTTTCTTCTTCTTCGCACGCGGTTTCTTTGCTGCGGCCTTCTTCGGCTTCGCCGCTTTCTGCTCCCCTGCGGCTCCTTTGGAAGTCACTTCCTCCGCGGCCTTTGCCGGCGCTTTAGGTTCAGCTTCCTCCGAGGCCTTCTTGGGCCCTTTCTCCTCCTCTTCTTCCTCGGCGATTTCTATCTCCTGGATTGTAAGTTCCTTCCCAGAAACAAAGACCCGGTACTTCTTCCTGACCCCATTCATGTACAGGAATCGCTTGATGTAGGTCTTAACGTGTCTGGGCCTTACCCCCGCCCTGACGCTCGCGTCTTCGAACTCTATCTCGTCCCCCGACAGAGAAGGCTTCGAGCCGACTCTCGGCTCCAGGAATGCGGCCAACTCATCCCCCTTATTCTTCAGCGTCCCAAGCGTTACCTTCAAGCAGACATCCCCACCGACGCCATCGGTTATAATTGTTGCCGCTATCTGCCGTGCCTTCTCCTGCGTTTCTGGTACGTCCTGATCGCCCTTAGCAGGTCGATGAACCGAAAGGCCGGCCAGAAGACGTCCACGAAGACCAGCTCTGAATACGCCCCCTGCCAAAGGAGGAAGCCGCTCATTCTCTCCTCTCCCGACGTTCTGATGATAAGGTCAGGTTCCTGGTTGGGAAGATAAGACGTGTAGAGCCTGGCAGAGACTGTGTCCTCGCTTATCGAATCGGGGTCTAGCTTCCCGCTTCTCACGTCCTGGGCCACTGACCTCACCATGTCCGTTATCTCCGCCCTCCCCCCGTAGGCGACCGCGATGTTGAGGTAGTGGTCGTTGTATCCTGCCGTCTTCTTCTCGATCGCATGAAGAAGTTCGTTGATCGAATCTGGAAGAAGGCCAAGCTGACCTATCGCCCTCACGTTTACCTTGTACCTCTCGATTCTCTCGTCATTGAGGAGCCTTTCGAGCCTGGCCTGGATGAGCTCGAAGAGTTGCTTCAACTCCTCCGGGGTCCTGTCCAGGTTCTCAGTCGAAAGCACGTACAGGGTTACAGTTTTGATTCCGAGTTCGTGGCACCAGTCCAGGAGCTCTTCTGCCCTGTTCGCCCCCTCCTCGTGACCGAACCCCTCGGCCACCCCCTGGTTCGACGCCCACCTGCGGTTGCCGTCCAGAATTATCCCGATGTGGGTCGGTACGCCTCCCTCTTCAATCTGGGCCTTGAGTCTCCCCTCATACAGACGGTAAACGCCTAGGATTCTGAGAGCTGACTCTAACATGGACTACTCGTTTTCGGGGGTACCCCTCGTCCTGACGCGGGGATAAATTGCAGTGGTCACGGCGAAAATCGCAGCGAGCCCTATCAGAACGGCTGAGATGAGGAGGAATGAAGACACGGCCGTCCCAGTTTCGAGGAAATCTGAGAAAGTCCTGAGCGGAAAATAAAGTATCGCCAGCATGATTAGGACGAATCCGTCCCGCCGCCACCTGGCGCTGTCCCTTGCAACGTGCGAGAGCAAGGCACCGGTCGCGTAGATCGCTATCCCTACCCACACAAGGGTCAAGCTACCTCCGATAAGATAGCCTATGAGTGTCGCTCCGTAGACGAGGATGGCCCCGGGGTTCGCAAGTATCGCGCTCACCGCCGTCGAGTCGCCCAGCATAGCATTGTAGCCCGTGAAAATCCCCACCAAAACGATCAATACGGCAAACATCATCGAAACGAGACGTATGTACCCGGTCGGCCCCCGCTTTAGGAGGCCCGCCACAGTCCTGTCGACGCCGAACCCCCTAATCAAGAAGGCTCCGCCTAGGATCAAAAGGGTCGCCAGTTGGGCTTCGAATACCCTGCCCGCTACGATAAGTATCCCAGCAAGGACAAAAATCAGCCCGGGAACACCGAGCGCATACCTGGAGTAGTGAGGGTCGAACACGAGCATCCTGAGGTACCGCCCCAGCACTTCGTAGGTCTCTTCGACTGACTGGCTGTGCTTGACCGTCACCCTTTGGACAGACACAATCGGCTTCATGCTCTGTATGATCGGTATGACCTGTTCGTCCTCGCCTCCGTCGGATACTAACACCACCCCCGAGAATTTCGACCCGGCGAGGACGCTCGCGACTTCCCTTCCCACCCTTCTGTCTGCCTCGAACCCTCGGTTGACCTCGCCACAAACGACCGCGACCTCGCAAGGGGTCCCCACTTTCAACAACTCGTCGTATTTCCTGACTGCGGCGAACATCGCGTTTGCATCTGCCTCCTCCGGGTCCGCCAGAACAAGCCTGGTCGCGGCCGCCAGGGTTGAGTCCCTTCCGATGACCGGAGATTCGACCTTCGCCTTGACCCCTAGGTCATCGTCCCTGTCGACGCAGAGAACGAGATACCTTTCTTCGGCCTGAGACATCGCTTCGATTCAGAATCTTGGTTGTTTATACTTAAGCCTAGGAGTTGCTCCCTTAGAGAGCCCCAGATACCCTTAAGGGACATACCACGCGTTCGCAGTCGGGGAATTTGCAGCTGGAGCGGACTTGGTACAAGTCCTGGCCTGCCTATCTCGCGAAGGAGGTGAATGTCCCGCCCCAACCTTTGCACCGCATCCTGTCGAATTCTGCAAAGAATTTCGGCTCTAAGCCCTGCCTGCGTTATCAAGGGAGGACGATGGCCTACTCTGAGGTTGACGAGCTGTCTTCGAGGTTCGCGTCGGGCCTTTTGGGCCTTGGGCTTAAGAAGGGAGACAGGATTGCGATATTCTCCCCCAATACGCCCCAATTTGTTATCAGCTACTTCGGGATACTCAAAGCGGGTGGCATCGTAGTTCCGTGTAGTCCGCTTTACAAGGAACGCGAGCTCGAGGCTCAGCTCCGAGATTCTGGTTCCACCATGGTCGTCGCCGCCAACGATGTCGTGCGGGGGAATGACCTTTTCGCGAGCTTGGAGGGCTGCAGGGACAGGCTAAGTCTCGCTCACGTAATCACGGCCAGCGTTACTGACTACCTTCCCGGCATCAAGCGAGCTCTGGCGGGCCTGGCGAAAGTCAAGAACCTGAGGCGGAGGGACACTGTCGCATTCGTAGACCTCGTACGGAAGAGCGAGCCCATCGATGCCCCGGCCGATGCAAATCCAATTGAAGACATCGCGGTGCTGCAGTACACAGGAGGGACGACCGGAGTTTCCAAGGGCGCGATTCTTACTCACTACAACCTCCTTTCGGCGGCGGCGATTGCTGCGACCACACTCCCAATGACTCAGACAGACGTCTGTCTGGCGGTCCTTCCACTCTTCCACATCTTCGGGATGACAGGGGTCATGAACGCCCCGCTGTGGGCGGGAGGACAGATCGTGCTCCTTCCCAGATTTGACATCAAAGAGGTGATGGGAGCAATACAGAAAGAGAAGGTCACCGTTTTCTGCGGGGTCCCGACGATGTACGTCGCGATAAACCACCACCCCGACGTAGCGAAGTTCGACCTCAAAACGGTACGGCTCGCGTTTTCGGGAGGCGCTCCCCTCCCCGTAGCGGTAAGAAGGAAATTCAATGAGCTGACGGGTGGGAATCTAGTAGAAGGATATGGGCTCACCGAATCCTCTGCGGTCGGCACCACGAACCCCTTTAGAGATGGTTCCCCCAGGGAAGGGTCGATCGGCTTCCCCTTCCCGTCGACGGACGCCAAGATAGTTTCCCTCGACGACCCGTCCTCTGAGCTTGGAGTTGGAGAGATAGGCGAACTGGTCCTCAAAGGCCCGCAGATCATGACTGGTTACTGGAACAATGAATCTGAGACTGACCTCGTCATGAAGGATGGTTGGCTTCTGACAGGAGATATCGCGCGGATGGACGACGACGGCTTCTTCTATATCGTGGACAGGAAGAAGGACATGGTGTCAGTCGGAGGTCTGAAGGTCTACCCCCGCGAAGTAGAGGAGGTATTGTTCGAGCATCCAGCAGTCAAAGAGGCTGCCGTCGTCGGCATCCCAGACCAGTACATGGGCGAAACCGTCAAAGCTTTCATAGTTCTGAAGGACCCGTCCACTAAGGGCAGGGTCGAGGGTGATATCCTGGAGTTCTGCAGCAACAGACTTGCCAAGTACAAGGTGCCGAGGATGGTCGAATTCGTCCCCGACCTCCCAAAGACGCTAGTCGGAAAGGTTCTCAGGCGAAAGCTGAAAGAAGCGACGCCTACCGCTCAATAATCATTGAGACGGCGTTTCCGCCGCCCAGGCAAAGGGTCGCCAGCCCTCGCTTCTTGCCAGACCTCTTCAGACCGTAAATTAGCGTAGTGAGGACTCTGGCCCCGCTGCAGCCTATGGGGTGGCCGAGAGCCACGGCTCCGCCGGTGATGTTGAACTTGTCCTCGTCGATTCCTAAAGCCTTCCTAACGGCTATCGACGCTGTCGAATAAGCCTCGTTATGTTCTACGAGGTCCATGTCCTCGATGGACATCTTCACTCGCTTCAGCAGGGCCTTCGTTGTGGGAATCGGCGCCTCCATCACTCGCGCTGGCTCCAAGCCGCCTGTCTCGTAGGCGACAATTCTCGCGAGCGGCTTGAC
>JAPCJK010000039.1 GCA_027886975.1 Nitrososphaerota archaeon | reverse complement strand
GTAAAGGCCACCTTGGCCTTGTATCTCTGGTTCCTTTCGTATAGGTTGAAGGCGAATGCGACGCTAAGGAAAGCTATCGCCAGAACTATGACGTAAGGTATCACATAGATCTGCAGGAACGCGAGTGCGAAATCCCAGGCCGATTGTTCGATGGTCGCCAACTTTGATCGATGACGCCTGAGACGCTATAAAGACTAAATGGAATTGGAATCCGGTTCCCCAATCTTTTGGGGGGAGACTTCCGGTTTCTCTCTATGGATTGTTCCTTCACAACCGTCATTAGGGGATCCACATGACAATTTTCCAGAAATGCAGGTTCAAGAAGAGGCACCTTGCAGGCAATGCAGGATAGGAATGCACAGGATCTGTGCCCACCCGGTCGCAATTCCGACACTGCTGACCTATCTGCGAAGGTCGAAGGACATCAGTTCTGAGACTCTTTCATGTTGCGACAGGAAGGAGTTCTGGACGCTGACCCTATACCAATAACCCTGATGGACTTAATCCGGCCGCAAGTTTTTCGGTCTGGTGAATTATTTCGTCATATCAGCGTGGTTTCCGGCCTTCACTATGACATTGCCGAGCGCTGACCCCAGGGCATCAAGCATCTCCATCATTTCGAGTCTGTCTTCAGGGGATTTCGAGAGGTCGGACGTCTCCTTCTTCAGTGCGAAGGAGATCCATGCAGTCGAGAGAATTGCCGTAGTCATCATGAAAACTATGACGTGGTTCCCGGAGGCCCCCAGTTCCTTCGCCAAATTCGCAGCCTGCTTCCTCATCAGTTCCTGGAGCCTCTGCTGGATCGTTTCTACTTCCTTGGGCGTCTTCCCAGGGCCTACTTCAGCAAAGGCGGAATTGAGCTCCTCTTGAATCTGGTCGATGTACTTGCCGTAGTCTAGTTTATCGACTGCCGCCGGAAAGCTCATCAAACTGCGTGGTGTCGGGTTCTGGACTTAAACTTTGTAGTCTCTGCGTCCGTTTTCACATCAGCCTCCTATGGATTCGTAATTCATCCCAGGACTTCTGGGCGAAATGCCAATGTCCAAACAAGCGAATCGCCGAAAAGATGCCAAGGACTTAAGAGCCCCTCCGAGGAAGCCATCGGTAAGATGTACTACGAGAAACTGGCTCTGGAAGTGGGCGCGACGGTCGCAGGTCTGACCGTGGTCAAGCCGGCCAGGATTACAGGCAATTCCGGGGTCGAGCAGAAGTTCACGTTCGTTGCCGGGGATGGTCCCGAGATGTACGGGTTCGACGTCTATCCGGAGGTCGGACAGGTCGAGATGCTTCGAGCTTACGTTAAGAAGATGGACACAGACGCGAGAGTTTACGTCGTCTGTCTCAGTGGCAGGCCAAACGACGGAGCGAAGGAGCTTGCCAAGAATTACGGGATCGAAATCCTCGGTCCACGAGAAGTTGGGGACTTCTTCAGCAAGAGAATCGCCCTTCAAATCGAAGCCCGAAGGGTAGCTGCAACCTCGTAGAAGCCAGCCGCCGGATAGACCGCTTCTGATGCCGTCTTGGTATTCGATACCAACGAACGCGGTCATTAGTCCAACCAAGACTGGTCATTTTGAAGGGGTTAGACACTAATGACTGCCCGTCGAACGGGCTGAACACATCACAATATTGTCGATTGAAACTGTCTTTTGTTTTGATTGAAATTCGGTGATATCTCGGGAGGTTGGCAGGTTCTAGGTAGGTCTCTGAGGAACTAGATCCCTTACCCTCTGCTTTTGAACCCCGATGACTTGTAGTGGAGCTTGGAGGGATTCGACCTCGTTTTCCGCCGATTTGAGTACATACTTAGTATACTTCTCCAGCACTTGCACCCATGTCAGGTGTTTCCCTCCGGGCGCACCATATCCGAAGTGTCTCCTGTAATTTCCGAATTCAATGTCATCAGGGTATTTGCATTCGTCTATCCACGTCTCAGTAAGTTCCTGCCTCAGGAGCTCTCTTTCCTCTACCATTAGAGGAAGAGGCCAAGGCGGTCTGTTGGTCTCGGTTTTTTCAGAAATGAAAAAGCGTCGCACCCTGCCATCGGCCCACACTGACGGAACGTGAGTCCTGCCGCAAAGGTAGGAAGGCCCTTCAGTGAGGAAGTATACCCTCGCACACGTCGGGCAGTAAAACAACTTCATCGACATGTCTCGGATTCTGACTAGGAGGTCTGGCCTAGATAACGCCTATTACCGAATCGTCAAAATCTCAGCAATTTCACCGTTGCTGGTGTACCAAAGCCCCAATCGATATTAGCCTGGAGACAGCCGTTTCCAGGGACGAAGATCTGCAAACACAGATTGGACCTCCATACCGGTTAAATGGAAAACCCATCTCTTGGCGAGTTCAATGGACTGCGAGGACTGTGGGAGTCTTCTGCGCGCGCCTGGGACCTCTTCGAATGCGGTTCATTCCTCGATCGTTCCCATTGCAGAGGTCAGGATTGACGATTTGCGCTACCTGCGCCTGCTGATGAACACATTGTCGATGATCCCAAATTCTGGAAGACCTATCCAGTCACTCACGACGATCAAGCTCAGGAAGAAAGGATCACTCCCTGGCCTCGTGGGCCTCACGAGGTATCAGATGCAGGAGTACCGTACGGGGGGGCGTAATCGAGACGCCCCCTCGAGCCGCCACATCATCACCTTCTACAGCAGTTTGTTAGAACAACTGTCCGACGATTCAGTGAAGGCGGTCATGGCCCACGAGCTCGCACACGCCTGGCTCAACGAGCACATCGGACCCGAAGCTTCGATACGAAGAGAAGAGGATGCTGACATCCTCGCCGAAATGTGGGGCTTCGGAAAAGAATTGGCTGCACTCGCAGAAGAAACGGAACCCATCTCCGCGACCCCACCTCACTAGACCAACCCTGAAAACCGTCTGAGTAATGAAGGTGAATACGCAAGGATTGACGAGGGTAATTACTTGAACGTAGTTTGGGCTAGGTTTCTAACTTGCCTTCGACCTTATCCTTCCACTTCTTCAGAATGGCTCCCTTCTTCGTTTCATACTGCTTTTTGTTAACCAGACCGCTGCGATAGGCATCCTTGATCCGCGTCAGCTGGCTTTCAAAGTCGACCTCTTCCTGGTCTTCGATTAGTTCCGGAATTTCATCGGCGAGTGGGTTTCTCGACCCTTGCTGAGGAGTAATCTGCTGGGCAAGCATAGGCTCCGAAAAGAATTCCACGGAGAAGTTGATCTGTCTTTGAACCATCAACGATGTGAATTCACCCAGGTTGGCGACATCGTTATCGTAAGATTCGTTGGGCTGCCTCACCTTTACCGACTCCATTTCCCCTTCCGTATGGTAAAGTCCTATCCAGAATGCCGCCGTGATGAACCCTTCGAACTTCTTCGTCTGGTCGGGCAACCCTCGCGAATAGACTGTGATTATGGGCCTCACCCGACTGCGCTCCGCAGCCTACTTTGTAGGAGTTGACTATAAGCGTTGGAGATGAACCAATCGTGGGGAACCTGACTTTAGGGCCTAGTTGTCCTATCATCGATGTCGAAACTTTTGTCCCCAGAATATGGAGAAACTGCGGCAACCGATCATCAATCGCGGTGCGCGGTTATCAGGTTCCCTAACGAAAATAATGTAACTTGGCTACCATATCATCAATAGTGTGAATCAGGATTCTGGATCAATAATTTCTGGGAACCAACAACGGGTCACGTGAAAGCAGATTGAGCCTTCTTCTGAAGCATTGGAAGTGTTTGGATGACGGCATCGCCATTGCTAGCGAAGCCGAACATCAAATTCACACCTCCATCCGTCCTAAACACAATGTCGTCGCCGACAGGTCTAGCTAGGAATCATCATTGGCTCGTGGGTCTCCAACGACTTCTTCGCTGATTCAAGGACTCTTATCGCATTAAGCCCCTCTTCGGCCATCACGGGAGGCGAAGTCCGTTCTCCCAATAGAAAGGAAACGTACTGCCTGATGACCGCGTAGAATGTACCCTTGTAGGGAGTGACGACACCGTAGGAGGGTTGCCTTACTGACCTGTGCGTACGGCTTCTCAACCGGTGAATAGGTATGGCGAAATCATCGGAGAGCCTGGCTAGGGTCCTTGGAATGACCGGGCGTCGGTGGGGCGGCCGTCGCAGGACGTAGTCCTCGGAGAGGTCGCCGTCGTAGCGAATGCCCTCGTCAGTGAAGATCTGAAACCCTAGGAAGGGATCACTCGCGTACCGCTCGTACTCACCCAAGCCAGGCCGGCCCTGGCTCTCTGTGAGGAGGGTAATCGAGTCGTACACGGGATTCCTCACTTTCCTTGCTACCGCGTAGACGCGGTCGATTCGACCGAGGAAGTGCTCAAGCATGTAGGCGTGGTGTACCATTGCTTCCCAAAGGACTCCGCCGGATTCTTCTGTCAGAATCCAACTTGGGCGCAAGTACCCGAATACGAAGAAGTGAGCAAAGCGCATGCGAGAAACCGTCAGTTTCTCATCCTGGATCGCCTTCTTCGTTTGCACGACGCTCCGGTAGAAGAGCTTGTTGTGACACACGTTCAACGATCGTCCGCTTCTTCTAGACGCAGCTATCATGTCCTGGCATTCCTGTGCGGTGAGCGCCATCGGCTTTTCCACCAACACAGCGTGACCTGATTCAAGGGCACTAATCACAAGCGACCGATGCGTGGGGGTGGGCGTGATGACGTCGACCAGATCCAGGTCCAGCTTCATCATCGAGTCAGGGCTGGTGAAGATTCGCTCGGCCCCGAACTTGTTCGCCTTCTCCTGGGCGTTCGCTTCGACCGCATCACAGACCGAGACGAGCCGGACGTTCGGAGTATGAGCATACACCCGAAGATGGTTGTCTGAGTTTCTACCGCAACCGACGACCCCAACCCTAAAAGTGTGCAACCCGAGTCTAGGAGTGCCCCATGATAAAAGCTGGCGTCGACCGGCTTTCCGTCAAGAGAACCTGCAATCTGCAACGCAACTGTCCGAGCATCGTCGGCAGAACATCGAGGATTGATATTGCAGGCCCGACCACGGGCTCGAGGGCCGGTAGGTGATGAACATGCCCTCCCGTCGATGCCGTCCTCTTACGCTGTGGAGGGTTCACATTCACGAAAAAGACCAAGATGCTTCCCATGGACTCGAGGCTATGGCCCGGAGGAAAGAAAATGCGGCATTCAAAGTGTGGCATTGCAAATCTAGGTGGACGCTCCCAGCATGGTCTTTTCAAGGGGCTCCGCATTTCATAGCACCTTCGACATGAAGGATTCGTCAAACGCTATTAACAGCATCCGACCACCTTTTGACATTGGTTCGTCCCACTGGGTCCAAACTCAAGGTCGCGGTTCTCGCCGCGACTGGATTGGTGGGACAGAGATACGTCAGCATGTTGTCGAACCATCCCTTTTTCCGAGTCGCCGAAGTTACGGGACAAAGCAGCGTAGGGAAGAAGTATGGCCTTGCCACTGCGGGAACCAACTTGCCCATGGGACAGGACGCGAAGTCGTTGACCGTCAAGCCGACCAGTGCTTACTCCCTCGACAACGTCGATGTCGTATTTTCCCCCCTGCCAACAGAGGTGGCCATGCCCTTGGAGCCCGAACTTGTCCGGGCTGGTTTCAACATTATCACGGATGCAAGCCCTCACAGAATGGATAGAGACGTCCCCCTTATGGTGCCAGAAGTCAACCCTGGCCATCTTGAACTCTTGGACCGACAGAGGAAAGTGCGGGAATGGAATGGTCTCTTGGTAGCTACCCCCAACTGTACAGCAGCGGGCCTCGCCGTAGTACTGAAGCCGCTTCACGACAGCCTGAGACTGAAAAGGGTGATAGTCTCCACATTGCAGGCGGTCTCAGGGGCGGGGTACCCAGGCGTCCCTTCTCTCGACATCTTGGACAACGTGATACCTTACGTCAAGGATGAGGAGGAAAAAGTGGAGACTGAACCGTTGAAGATTCTTGGCGAGGTCGGTGTTGATCGGATTTTCCCCGCCAAGTTCGAGATTGGGGCCATGGTCCACAGGGTGGCAACGACCGACGGGCACCTGGAGTCCCTCTACGTCGAAACGGAGGAACGGTTCGAACCAGAGAGAGTCTCAAAGATCCTAGCTGGATTCAGGGGGGAGCCCCAGAAGCTCAAGCTCCCGACTGCGCCCGCGGAGCCCATTTTGGTGACCAATCTAGAGGGACGGCCCCAACCCAAGCTCGACAGGTATGCTGGCAGTGTCCCAGGAATGAGCGTGGTCGTGGGAAGAATAAGGAAAGGCCTCGACTCGAAATCAGGAAGGCTGACGCTGCTGTCGCATAACACCATCCGGGGCGCCGCTGGTTCCACCATTCTCACCGCGGAGCTGATGTACAGGAAGGGTCTTCTCGGCTAGTTGAGGGTAACCCTCGGGTCCGCGAGGCTTGTGCCGAACTTCGGATGAATAAATGACATGAAGACGATAGTGATGAAGTTCGGAGGAAGCCTCCTGGCTTCGCCCCACGGCATCGGAAGAGTGGCAGACCTGGTGGTGCGGTGCGGACGGGAGGGTTCCCAAGTGGTCGCGGTTGTTTCTGCGTTGGGAGAGGTGACTGACCTCCTCCTCCGGGCAGCTCTCGACGCCGTCGACAACGACGCAAAGAAGATTGACGAGGCCATCCACGACCTGAAGTTCATCCATTCTTCGGCCATCGAGCAGATAAGTGTCAAGCCTGACGAAAAGTGGGCCCTGAACCGCGCGACCGCCCTCGCTCTTGAGGAATTGAAGCGCACCCTTCTCGGTGTGTCTGCCCTTGGGGAGCTCTCCCCCAGGTCCAGAGATTTGATTCTCTCATTTGGAGAGAGGCTGTCAGCACCTATCTTGGCAGCCGAAATAGAAACCAGAGGTGTCAGGGCTCCGACTCTGACAGGAGGCGAAGCAGGGATCGTGACGGACAGGTCCTTCGGAGAGGCAGTCCCGAACGCAGCTTTAACCAACAGGGCAGTCAGGAAATCCATTCTGCCAAGGCTTGCAACAGGCGAAGTGCCCGTTGTGACAGGTTTCATAGCTAGGTCAACCGACGGCGAGGTCACCACCCTCGGCAGAGGCGGGTCGGATTACACGGCTACACTCCTCGGGGCAGCATTGAAGGCGGACGAAGTCTGGATCTGGACGGACGTAGACGGGATCCTGAGCGCGGACCCACGCATTGTGAAGGGCTCGGCTCCTGTCGCAAAGCTGAGTTACCCTGAAGCGGAGGAGCTCGCCTTCTTCGGTGCCAAGAACATGCATCCCCTCGCCCTCGGTCCTGCCCGGACCAACCACATCCCTGTCAGAATAAAAAATGGGTTCAGGCCTGATTTTCCAGGCACCCTAATCACCGACCGCAGGACGAGAAGCGAGGGGATCATCAAGGCTGTCGCTGTGGTGAGAAGCGTCGGCCTTCTGACTGTTGCAGGAGAGACCCTTCAGGGGCGACCAGGGATAGCTGCAAAGGTCTTCTCCGCCCTCGCATCGGCCGGGGTGAACATCCTCATGATATCCCAGAGCGTTTCTGAAGCCAACATTGGAATGATAGTGAGACGTGCTTCTCTCCGCGCCGCCGTACGGGCGTTGAGACGCGAACTCAAGAAAGAGGGAATCTCGGTCATGCTAGAGTCAGACCCGCGAGTGGCTGTGGTCGCCGCCGTGGGCGCTGGAATGAGGGGAGAAAAGGGGGTGGCAGCAAAGGTCTTTGGTGCCGTCGCCGCCCGCGGAATCAATGTGAGAATGATAGCTCAGGGCTCGTCCGAGATGAACATCTCCTTCGTGGTGGACGAGAATGACGCGGAAGAGGCAGTACGTGCGCTTCACAGCAAGGCGGTGAGGCCCAGGGCGGGGAAGAGAAGACGCTAACATGAAGTCGAGGGTGACAGTGGAGGCCCCGGCATCGTCGGCCAATCTTGGGGCTGGGTACGACGTGTTCGCTCTCGCACTTGGCAGGCCCAAGGACAGGCTGACTCTCGAAAAGACTCACAGCGGAATAAGACTCTCGATAAAAGGAGCGAAGGTTCCGGCGACTCCCAGGGGTAACGTCGTAGGCGCCGTGGCGAGGGCCATCTTTGCTGGGGAGGAGGTTCGTGGGGGGGTCTCCTTGAAGCTCAGAAAGGGGGTGCCTGTTGCAGCGGGTCTAGGCAGCAGCGCTGCCTCATCAGTAGCAGCCGTTGTTGGGATGAACGCACTTTTCGACCTTGCCCTGCCAAACAGGAAACTCATCGATTATGCCGGGGTCGGGGAGAAATTCGCTTCAGGGACAGCCCATTACGATAATGTCACAGCCGCTCTTTTTGGCGGCTTCGTCATGGTCTCGAAGGACAAAAGTTTCGTTCGAATGGACCCGCCCCACGCCATGGCGTTATGCCTGGTGATTCCCGAGGTGAAGCTCCCATCACAGAAGACCAGATATGCGCGCTCGCTTGTGCCTGAGCGACTGCCAGTCGTGGAAGTGATTGACGCCATCGGTGCGGCAGGTAAGATGGTCCACGGACTGTTGAATGATAGCATCGAAGACGTCGGCGCCGCAATGGGCGAGGGGTTCATCGACTCACGTAGGTCGATTATGATTCCCGGATTCGAGCGAGTGAGGAAAGCGGCGATCAAGAACGGGGCTGCAGGGGTCTGCATCAGCGGGGCAGGACCTGCCATGCTTGCTGTTGCACATTTGGGCGAAGCGAAGACAATCCTGGAGGGAATGACCCGCGCTTTCGAAAAGGAGGGGGTCAGGAGCGACGGTTTCATCACCAAGGTTGGGGGAGGATGCAGGGTTATTGAGCAAGAGTAAGGGCTGGAGAATAGTCTGCATAAACTGCGGGAAGGAGGCTGAAACTGAACGTCCAGACTCCAAATGCAAATACTGTGGCGACCTGCTTGAAGTATCCATTTCCGCCAAGCTCGAGGCTAGGGCGCTCTTCGAAGGGCGGGGACCGGGAATCTGGAGGTTCGGCGCGGCTCTTCCGTTCAATTCAGGGACCACTCCCATTTCCCTTGGTGAAGGGGGGACGCCGCTGGTGCGCCTCGAGAACGTTGGTGGAGGTCTAGGCCTCGTTAATCTCTACGCCAAGAATGATGGGCAGAATCCGACAGGCTCGTTCAAGGACCGAGGAATGACGGTGGCTGTAACTAGAGCGAAAGCGTTGGGCGTTAGGGCCCTGGTTTGCGCTTCGACGGGGAACACTGCTGCGTCTCTGGCCGCCTATGGTGCCAAGGCAGGAATCAAGACGGTGGTCGTGGTTCCGAAGAACGGTGTAGCTTCAGGCAAGCTCGGACAGGCATTCTCCTATGGGGCGAGAGTCTTCGGCGTGGGCGGTTCCTTTGACGATGCCCTAAGATTGGTCCTTGACCTGGTCAAGGTTGATAAAGGGTTTTACCTCGTGAATTCGCTCAACCCCTTCAGGATTGAGGGCCAGAAGGTGGCGGCGTTCGAAATATACGAGCAACTCGGCAGGGTCCCCGATTTTCTGGTCCTTCCGGTCGGGAACGCCGGCAACATCAGCGCGATTTGGAAAGGGTTCAAAGAGCTAAGGGCGAACGGGATAACGCGCTCAGTCCCGAAGATGATCGGAGTGCAGGCGGAGGGAGCGGCTCCCTTGGCCAAGGCCTTTGTCTCAAGACGCAAACTCGAGCCCCTGAAAGAGCCTCACACGGTGGCTTCGGCCATCAAGATTGGCAATCCTGTCTCATGGAAAAAGGCCTTGAGGGCGATCGAAGAGTCGGGGGGGACTGCTCTCACAGTCTCTGACGACGAGATAATGAAGGCGAGGAGTGAGCTCGGCGCGCTGGAAGGGCTTCTCGTTGAAGCAGCAAGCGCCGCGCCCTTCGCAGCTCTTCGAAAGTTGAAGTTCCAGAAGTCTGTAAATGTGGTGTGCGTGGCCACCGGGAACGGCCTCAAGGACTTGGCCGACCACAGGAGCGAGCAAACGATTGAATCGGTTGACAGCGCAAGGTCAATTGTTGCTTCGATTGGCTCGGCTGAGGCTGGCTGCGGACCTTAGCTGGTTTCTGATGGCTTGGGCTTGAAAGACTTCTGATACACGTAGGTTTCGATGCCTTCCAGCTCAATCTTCTCCTCAGCGGAACTTTTCGCCCTCCTTCGCGACTTGGACTGCTTCCGATTCGGCTTCTTCGTCTTTACGGCCCTGCTGGGCCTTTTCTTCTTTGCAGGTCGTGCCAACGGAACCTCTGCCAAATGGAGGCCTATAGAAGTTTTGATTCCGCGGTGATGTCAGAGAGGCTCAAAATTCTTGAAGGAAGATCGGGCGAATCCTGGAGGCCAGTGTGACCTCTCCAGGCTATCCCAACCAGAGCCTGCTGTCTCTCATCGTAGCGAGCGTATGCTTGGGACAGAACGTCACACTCTGCGCTCCGCTGCCGATCCGCCATGATGCCAGCTTAATACATCTGGTCATCTCACAGAACGAAACCGACGACACACTTTCAAGCGTCCCGAAGCTGTTCCTATCAGATGAAGAGGACCAACTCTTCCCTCGGTTAAGATGGTTCGCCATGACCTACCAACCTCTCATGGTCCCCAAGCAGTCATGGCTGGACTCCAATTGCTTCACGTAGGAGCTTGTTAGCGATAGATTCTGCTTGGCTTCAGTTATCTGACAATCCGGTCAAATTCCATTGTATCAATGACCCGGGCTCCATGAGGCCATCGAGTGTCTAATCTACTCAAATTGATTCAGGTTAGACTAGATATTCTACAATGGCGGATTCGACGCGCCGTTGATGTTTGTTCAGTGTTGTAGCACGAAATGATCCTGTTCGAGAGGGCTGCCCAATCGTCTTGCCCAAGCCTTATATTGTTTAAGATGTCGTTGCATTTGTGAAGCAGCGAACAAATCATGATAATAGATAAAGATGAAAGATGGACTTTTGGTCACGCACTCAATGTTGAAGACCCAACCGTGGGTACATTCATACGCACTACACAATATTCCAAAATTTCACTATGGGTAAATGATAGTAATTGGGTATTGGCTTCTATACCAACTCCAAATGTGACTAAAGGCTGGAAAATCTCTTCTGTAATGCTCAGATATACCATTAGAGGCCTTGGTTGGAACGACATCGGGGATTTGCTTGACCTGCCGCCAGAACTGCCGCCAGGGGCCACGGGCCCCGGAGTAATTGATAAAATTGTAATACGAGATGGCGATGAAACTGTTCACGAATTTGAAGGTTTGCATTTGACCAAGATTAAAGATTGGGAAACTCTAACACTGGCACTACCTCAATCAAAGCAATTCAAATTTGGTTTAGGTGTTTCAATTCACGTATTCTATGAGGGGCCAGTTGGGGGAGATGACGTTCCCGCAGAAATTCTCTTTGCTAGCGTTGGACTGGGATTTGTTAAAGAAACAAGCGTAGACCTACCTGCAAGACCAGGCACGCCCCCGTCTTCGCCTTGATAGGCCTACTTGCATAGTAGGCAGTGGGTTGTTGCGCTTGTACTCGACGATAGTCGAGTAATTTGGGAGCGAGCTAGTTCACGTTGGACCGTAATGGCGGCGTAGCCCGGGATCCTGATTTCGCAAATGAATTTGCGCTCCACATGCTCTAAATCTAAGGAATGACGTGATGAGGTGCTGATGAAAAGATGTTGACAGAATGGCTCGTTGTCGCTGGTCTTTTAGTCGCGTTGGCGTTAGCCGTGGGAGTCTTGCTATGAGCTATTACGCCGAATATAACGCATTACAAACGCTCGTCAAGAAAGAAGGAAAGGAAGGATTGACCAAGGCCGAAGAGGCTTTAGAGTCTGTATTGTTGGAAGAACTCGGATTCAACGAAGATTAGGTCGACATCGTCCCTGTCCTTTAGGTCAAAAAGTCTCTGTCGAAGACTTTGCATTGGTCCTTCAGGGGGAGATCACAGTCCACTCAGAACTCTTCTTCCTTCTTTGGCCTTCATGTTCACATATCGACCGCTCTCTACGTCAATCTTCAAGGAGGAACCGATGGGCACAGTGCGATGTCGTCGGTTCTTCGGCATTTTTTAGAAAGGCATACCTAGTCTGTTCCAATGGAACAATCGAAGCACAAAGAATGCGAGATTCCCGTCACATGAGACGAAATCTAGCCTCTCTTCTTTCTCAGCAGTGCCTGGTGCAGCACCGACTGGAGCCTCCCGAGTTCATCTTTGATTCGGTCGAGCTCCCTCTCAGTAACCGAGTCGTCTATCCTAGCAATCAGGCCCCTGGCCTTGTCAACCACAATTTCCTCCGTGTCTTCGTCAAGGCCCATCTCCCCGGCGTCGATTATCAATAGTTTGAGCTCTGCGCTCAAATTGCCCTGTTCCGCCTTGAATTCATTGATGCCCAAAGGGATGAGACCCCACCTAGACAGAAAGCCAGGGTGGAAGGAAAGGTTCCGGACTTCTTGGTTCCCGCTCAAGTATATCCTCGAAGGCCATTATTCCATTCAAAGCGCGTCTTTCCTTTTTCTGCATTATGGATTCGTGCTCTAGGTGACCAGACCAGACCACAAATTCAATCTCTTCAAATACATTGGCCCGAAAGTGACTCTCGATGCCAATTTACTGTGGGGCGTTTCCGGTCCTCTCCGGTAAGAGAGATGCGCTGATGCAGTTCATGAAGGACATCACTGGCCCAATGAGGAAGGATTTCGAGCGCTCTCAGAAGCATCTCGGCGTGAAGAAGCTTTCATGGTTCCTTCAGACTTCGGTCGAAGCCGACTGGCTCCTGATGTACTTCGAAGCAAACGAAGTGGCTAGAGTATTCGGCGACCTCGCGGTCTCAAAGGACCCATTCGAAGTGTTGATGCGAAATACCATGAGGGAATTCACTGGAATGGACTTCTCAATTCCGCCAAAGGGTCCTCCACCCGCGCAACTAATCGCATACGGCTACTAGTGGCTCTGATGGCCTTTTGTCCGAGATGTGGTAAGGAGGTACAGCCCGATGCGACCTTCTGCGCGAATTGCGGATACCAGATTGTGGCTACTACGTCTTCTCAAGCCGCTCCCGGCGTCTCAATGGTGAGCACGTCAGCGTATGTTCATGCATACAAAACGCCCATTTTCGTCGCAATCGTTCTGATTGGGGTCGCTCTCATTGGTATTGGAGCCGGGATTTACGGAATTCCGGGGCGCGACTTGGCGGCAGCCTACTGTGGGCCTAACCTCCCCTTCTATTCACAGCTTTGCAATCAGGCTCAATCCATGATCGTAAACGGAGTTGCCTTGGCCCTGGTGGGACTGATTATGCTTGTCTTCGCAGGCTTCTGGTATGCCCGCAAGACGCCTCCCTAGAGCTAATCTATATCCAACTGTCCCGGTGGTCTTGATTGAGTCCAAATTAGCTAGGACAGAACCCCAGCAAGACTGGACTGAGCAAGATAAGAGCCTTTGATTGTCTGTGTGCTATCATAGCGGCCTTGAAAATCCCTGATTGGAATACCATACTGTTATATTCAGTAAACGCACGGAAATCGCGGCGACTAGACTGCAGGAACCGAAAATCGCGCCCGTAGGGCTCAGCCAACTCAGAAAGGCTGACCAATTCCCCGCTCGTTCCAGATATCAAGCAACCCCAAGCGACAACGGAATAAGGCGACTCTTTCAGCAGCAGATGATCCGAGCGAAGCGAGCAGGGACTTGGTACCGCCTTCGTAGGCAGGAGAGGGGTATGTACGAACTAGCCCTAAGGCTGAGGGTGAAATTGCAGAGTCCCGACCTTCTGAAGGCCCTGGTCTCTGTTCTCAAAGGCCTTAGAGAGAAGTTCGACAACGAGTATCGGGTCCTGATGAAGGCCATGAGCACAGCATGGGCGTTCTCGGAGGCTGCAGTCAAAGGGGGAAACCAGCAAGCCCGAGCATGGCGCCATGATTGGAACTACGTCAGGTTCCTAGCAAGGCAGCTCGTATGCACTTGAATTCATCGCCAAAGCTTATTAGCAAATTCAGGTCTTTATCTTTGGGCAATACCATGTATCTCCAGACCTATTTCGCGGCATTGGTCAACGGCTTCCTCTCCCTCGTCAACGGCATGATCCCGAAGATCGCAAGGCGTCGAGGAGTTTCGCCCCTAATCACAGTTATCATCATCATCGGAATAATCGCCGTTGGAGGAATCGCAATCTACTTTCTTGTGGTTTCAACAGGCCCAACCACCACCACGTATCCGTAACCTCATTCCCGGGCCGAACTGATCTCTCGAATACCTTAGTGTGCTAAAGGAAGACCGAGTCTAGTGAGCGATTTGTCCTACAAGCGTACTCGTCCGCTAACTCCCTCTAGTAGTCAAGGTCTGGATGACCAGAGGCAGGGAGAATCAGGCCGCTCATCGAGGGCCATCGACGTTGCCACTACGATACTTGCCGTGATGTCAGTGCTCCTTCCCGTTTTGATAATCTCGTTGTTCCTCTTTCCTCGCGCACTCCCTTGGTGGATGGATGGAGGGGATTGGCTGAAGAGGGTAAACGCACTCCTAGGGAACTCCTATCCGATGTGGAACCAGACCACGTTCCAGTACCCGCCGCTGTTCTTCATTCTTGTGGCTGCATTATCAGGGCCGATCGGGGAGATACGATCGCTCGAGCTCTGGGCGCTCCTCGCCTATGCCCTGGTGCCCCTCGCCACTTACTTTTTCGTAAACGAGCTCTTTCACGATAGGGTCGTCGCCGTGGCCGGGGCTTGGTTGACCGGGTTCTCCCCCATATGGTTCGAGATGTTCGGATGGGGAGGTTATCCCGACCTGCTGGGTCTCGCCCTGCTCCCCTTGGGTTTCCTCGGGGTTCTGAGGTTCTCGGAAAGCCGATCATCCAAGAACCTGACGCTGTTAGCGTCGGGGAGTGTCCTCATTCCTGTCGCCCATCACCTCACTTTTATCGCTTTCGTGGGAGTCTTAGTAATCTGGGGACTGGCTTCGGTCCTATTCGACAGGAAGCCCCTGAAGGCTATCGGAGCATCCCTGTTGGTGACCTTAGTGACATTTGGAATCCTTCGTTTAGCCGCTGGACCTGAGCAGTTCCTACTCTCCAACCAGGCGGCTCTGACATACTTGTTGGCGAATGGGAGTATCTTGTTGTACATGTTCAAGAATCCCGCCTACTTGGCAGTAGTGTACATCGTGGCCGTCACGACGATGGGCCTGTTCTTGATTGAGCGCAAATACCGAACCCAGATGTTACTCCTCGTCTGCTGGGCCCTGGTTCCCGTCTTGGGCTCCCAGGGGTATCTTCTTGGCGTCGCCTCCGATTACAATAGGGTGCTCTTTTTCTTCGTCCAGCCGTTCATGCTGATGGTTGCTGCCTCCCTGGTCTTCAGAACAGAAGTCTGGGCCTTCCTGAAGGCATTTGGGAATCCCGCAAGGGGGGGATTGACTAGGGGTGCAGGAGGAGGAGCAAGAATTGGGAGGCCTTTGGTCGTCTCTGCCGTCTTGTTCCTTTCACTGAGCGCCGTGATCACCACCCCCGTATTGGGTGCCGTGACGATGCGTAACATCGACAGTTTCTACAACACGACCGACACATACGGTGACTCTTCGAAACTACAAGTGGCCAATTTCATCTCCTCCCACACACCATCGACGGCTGTGGTAGTTGCCGAGACCACCATGGCTAGGTGGATTGAGGGGTACGCTCAAAGGAGAGTCCTGCTCAATGTGGACCCAAGGTATCTATTCCTCGAGGGAGAGTTGGGGAGACAGTATGCCGCCAGCGCAATCCTGTTCTCGGACCGCGGGATTCGGAACGGACACGCCTGGGTCTTCGATCAAGCTCCCTACTCCGATTTCTCTCCTTTACTCGGCTTCTTCATAGGGGGAGAATATCAGCAGGCAGCTGTATTGAATGACTCAGGAAGCAGGGTCAGCTGGGTTAACACCCAAACCGGGAAGAACTTCTCGATGCCCCTGACCGACTCCAACACAACCTCCTCCTTTTGGGCAGCTAGAAGCTCGCAGACCGCCACAATCGGTGCCAGGTACCTGCTGGGCCCTGTGGAGGTCGTAAGAGACGTGTCGCTCAGTTCCACGAATGGAAACGTCAGTTTCACATTCCACGCGAATTCTAGCGACCCGAACGTGGCCATCACCGGGCTAAAGATCTCCCTCGCGCCCATGCCCGGCCTCGGTTTGCATAGCGCCACCCTTCTGGCCAACAGAACCGTTGCGGTCCTGACAGATCTTGGGTATTTGTTCTTCAACTCGTCGTCGGCCCAAGCATTTCCCTTCAAGTTCGCTCCCGCCCACAATTCGAACGTAATCTCGGGCTGGGCGAACGTCTGGACCGACCAACCGGGGAACGCCACCGGCCTCTATTCATACGACAGGTCCGCATTAGCCAAGGAATACGGTGTCACCGATGTTGTGATACCCAGGCAGTACCTGGTGCCGGTCGGACAGACAGAAAACATAACGTTGAGGGCGCTCCCGACTTATGAGAACCTCATGAGGGACCCAGACTTCAAGGTCGTCTACTACAATGAACGCGCAATCGTAATGCAGTTCGTGGGGTAGGGTAAGGCCTTGAAGATTGCAGTGGTAACTGAGACGTTCTCACCGTTCAGAGGCGGCTCCGCACGCAGGTATCTCGAGGTGTTCGAAAGGATTGCAAAGGCTGGGAACGAGGTCCACCTCTACACCGCCCGCTTGAATCCCGGCTGGCCTGTCCTAGAGGAGATTGGGGGCATCGTTGTCCACAGGTCAAAGAGGGCTTACCCGAACTTCATTACAGGGGACGGCTTCCGATCTGTCGGCGACACCATCCGTTTCGCTCTTTGGAGTCTCCGCGAGATGGGGAAGGATAGGCCTTTCGATTTGATAGAGGCGAACCACTGTCCGGTCTTCCCGACGCTGGCCTCCTGGGTCAGGAGCAAGATGAGCAGCACGCCTCTTTCCGTCACATTCCACGAGGTATGGTACGACGAATGGTACAGGTACGTGCCTAGAAGGATATACGCTCCTGTGGGGATTAACCTGGAGCGTTCGACTACTCTCCTCCCCGACTTGGCGATTGCAGTTAGCCACACCACAGCAAGGCGTTTGGTGAAGTACTTCCATATGCCTCAAGACAAGATAAAGACCATTAGCAACGGCGTCGACTTGGGGCTTTACAACCACGGCGAAGTTCCCCGCGAACAATCTAAGGTCCTGTTCTTGGGAAGGCTTAACCCGCACAAGAAGATAGAATGGCTCTTCAAGGCCGTCCAGGCTCTGTCGAATGACTACCCTGGAATGACGCTGGAGGTGGTCGGAGATGGGCCCATGAGGGAGACCTATCGCTCATACGTTTCTTCGAACGGGCTGCAGAGTTTGATTAGGTTCAAGGGGGCTCTCGATGACGGAGAGGTGGCGAGGCAGCTCAGGTCATCCTACGTGTACGTTCTTCCGTCGATCAGGGAAGGACAGAGCATTACCTTGCTTGAGGCGATGGCCGCGGGCACACCTCAAATTGTCGTTAAGGCGAAAGGAAATGCCGCCGGAGACCTCCTTGCCGACAGCGAGAGCGGCCTGGTGGCGCCGCCGTCTTCCACTGGAATAGCTCTTGCCATCAGCAAATTGCTCGATGACAGGTTGCTCTGGAACGATCTGAACGAAAGGAGCCTGAAGTATGCGGGCGAGTATTCCTGGGACAGGATAG
>JAPCJK010000038.1 GCA_027886975.1 Nitrososphaerota archaeon | reverse complement strand
CATCTCCGCTTGCATTCTAGACAAATTGTAGTACACTGGTTGAAGGCCATAGGAAGGGCTACCGTGGATTGGATAATCGGCGACAATCCTGACCACCTGAGCTGATGGTATAGACGCGGACCTTCTTGAAACTGCCAGATTTTGCTCCATGCGTTCTCCTCTTTTATTGGTCGTATGCAATAAGCGGCGCAAAAGGTCTTTGCGTGACCTATCACAAGAGGAGGGCCCGGAACCCTGAATGCAAGTTTAGGTCTCCAGTGCTATCGGGTGAAATTCGACCTGAAACCCACTCTAACACCTGCGTCATCAGAGGATGGGCATGATGCCGAAGAAGAGAGCTATTCCGACTTGTCTGGTATGCTGACATCCTAGTTCTTCGACTCCACAAACAGCTCATGTGTTTTGAAATCAGCTATCCGTTCGGGACTCCGGTGTTGAAAGGGAATCCGCACAAGACCGAGAGAGTAGCCGATTGCGAGAGAGAAGTTTCGCACCAGCACAAAGAGTGGATAAGTAAGAAACCACCTTTTCTGTTCAACTGCATTCCAAGTAGTGAGAATCGTTCTCAATGAACGAACAACCACTGCCATCAAGACGCCCAACACAGAGAGGATACCGACAAATGGCTGAACGAACAATAAAACTATCCCGACAACAAAAATCCAGAATGGTGCTAAGGTTTTCAGCATGTCGAATGCGAGGCGATGTTTCAGTACATACGCCACCCTTGTCTGACCTCGTGCTATCCATTTACCAGCCAAGTCGGTGAGTGTTTGGTCTCTTTTGTGCCACCAGTGCGTGCCCGGGACCCAGGCTACTTTGTAACCTGCCTGAATGAATCTCCGAAATAGGTCTCTGTCCTCAGCCTGAAAGAGCTTCTCGTCGAAACCATCCAATGCCAGAACAACCTCTCTCCTGAAAACCCAAGCGTAGAAAGGCTTCATCTTTCCTTTCTCCAGAAGCAGATGCTGGGCCTTGTTTTCTATGACGATCGACTCGGTGGCCACGGTTGAACGAGTTTTCATTGGTGCGCCCGTCAGACAGACTGCTCCAGCTTGCGGCGAAGCTTCAAGAGCACCTAGCGCCTTCTCAATGTAATGAGGCTCGTAGGTGCAATCACACTCGGCAAAAAAGATAACTTCGCCCTGCGACTCCTTCAATCCCAGGTTGCGAGCTCTGGTAGGCCCCAAGTGGTGGAGCGCCTCTAACAAACGTATGTCATGGTAATGTTTTTCGTTGATCAGGCTCCGAGCAATCCTGAGAGTATCATCATCTGATCCGTCATTTATTATGATGAGTTCACGGTCCTCGAAAGTTTGCCCTTCGAGATTCTCGATTGAGGAACGAATGTGTCCCGCTTCGTTGTAACAGGGCAGGATGATGCTTATCTTTGTCAAAGATTTGTCGGGTCGCGGGTTGGTACTTCGCAATTTCTAGCATTAACATTACATGCGCCGAAAGCGTTCTCCGAGAGCGATTGAGAACGTTCAATTGGCTTTTCGAAGGAGCCCTTTGATCCATGATTAATTGAAGCCACGAGTGCGGATTCACGTTCCGAGCCGCCGCTGCGAAGAACCATCGCAAAGACTTGAGACATTTGCTTAGCCACACGGGCCCACGAGTAGTTAGCCACGACCGACCGTCTCCCGGCCGCCCCAATTCTGTCTGCTTCTTCCTCGTCCTCCAACAGACGAAGTATGCCAGCGCCAAGTCCGGCAGCGTCTCCTGGCTTGATTAGAATCCCCGTCACGCCGTCCTGCACAGGGTCTGAGATCGGCTTCACATCGGTAGTTATCGTCGGCTTGCCCACGGACATGTATTCGAAGACCTTTAGCGGCGAACCCAGACCGTGCCTCCGAATCTGTTCCGACGAAGAAATCTTGCTCGGGTCATAGGGAGCGACCAAAACGTTGCTTGAATTCATGAGACTCGGGACCTGCTCGTAAGCAACCGGTCCCGTGAAGACAAACGAGCTTTCAATTCCCGCCACACGGACTTTTCTCTGCGTCTCAGTAAAGTAAGGCCCGACCATGAGGAACTTGACTTCAGGCCTGCGCCGAAGGACTAGTTGAGCTGCGTGAATCAGCTGGTCCATTCCGTGCCACTCCTGGAAGGTCCCGACGTAGCCTACAACAGGAAGGTCTCCAAGCGAATACTTTCTTCTGACTTGTGTTCCTGCATGCGGGTCAGGCTTGAATAAATCAGTGTCGACCGCTGCTGTGACCTCCACCACCTTAGACCGGTCGGCAATCTCTTCGAAAATGGAATGGGAATACACTATTATCTTCTCGGAGCGTTTCATCTGCAACCGAGTCACTCGATTCCCAATTACTTCCAAGACGAAGGGCCTCCCCGTAAGTAAGCTGGCGAGGGCCCCGGCTCCAAATGAGGTCTCTCTCTCAAAGATGAGGTCAATTGAATATTTCCTTATCAGACCGACGACTTGCGCCGCGATGTAGGCAGGGAAAGCTGTCTTCAAGTAGACCTCATACGACTTCCAAACTAGCCTTGGGGTCGCTCCTCTGTAAGAACCTCGAGCACCCAAGTCCACGAAGCTGGACCTCTTGGAAGACAGGAATATCCCGCGGTAGAACCTGTGTATCCTGATGCCATCGAGAGCTTCCTCTTGTGCTTCGGAGGAACTCACGCGTCGGGCTACGACATGCACCTCATTCCCCAACCTAGCTAGATTTTTTGCGACCTCGTAGACGTGAGTTGACGAACCCCTGTAGTGAGGAATAGCGACGTCAGCCGCCACGTAGCAAATTTTCATCGGTGGTGTCTCAGAGGAAGGGAGGGCGATAGTTTCCCGGAACGTATTCGAATTGTTGTCTCTTCCTTTCTCCAACCACCTTCGCCGGATTCCCAGCGACTATGGAGTATGGTTGAATATCATGCGTAACCACCGCACCTGCTGCGACCACAGCTGCTTCGCCGACTGTCACACCTCCAAGAATTATGGCATTGGTTGCTAGCCAGGCCCAATCCTCTACTACAATCGGTTCGTATTCCGCCTCGAATTTCGGAGAGTTAACGTCATGCTTTGCGGTTATGAAAACAACTCCATCAGATATGTTCACGTTCTTTCCGATACTCACTCCTCCGGTGCAATAGAGGCTTGCCCTGCCTATGAAAGTCCCGGCTCCGACCGCAAGCTCGTTTGGGCTCGCGAGATAGACCCCACGTCGTATCACGACATTGCTCCCAATTTTCATCCCAATCCTCCGGTAGAGGTACAGACGAAGTCCAAGACCATGCAGCCGGCCGATGTTGTAGGCGAGCTTGGTTGATAGGTAGGACCGCTTGGTGTTCCGTAATCGTGGCGGGAGCATGGCAGGCACCGATTCGCTTCTTGTTTTTACCTCCATCGGGCGCTCAGCCTCACTCACGATGTGTCCCTACAAATGCGGGTCGGCATTCGCTCACTTCTCAACTTCACGCCTTTCCTTTACGACATCGAATGCAAGAAAGATGATGGCAATCGATGGAATTATGACATCAATCGGGACTGGTTGATAGCTGTAGTCCAAGCTCTTTATCGCAACCATTGCGGCAAGTAACGTCGAACTCCAGGCGACGGAGTAGAAGGTTCTCTCAATGAAAGTCGAACTCCGGTGGACGAGAAGGTCGGCGTAGTACCCTGGCACAACGAGGAAGTAAGGAACTACGATTAAGTTGGAGACGCTCGCGATTCCAGGGATAATTGTCGCCATGACCACGACTGAATAAACTATCGCAGCCGCATTCTGAACCTGCCTAGTAGGTAGGTTCATCTTCGGAAGCGCCAATTCCCCCTCGCGTACAATTCGGCTGCGGCTAGGGCTAGCAAAATCGCAGCAATTGCGAAACCAGCAACTACACCGGGTATGACAGCAATGACGGTCTTGGTGGGTGTCATCTCGCCAACCCTGACACCGCCGTCGCCGATTAGGAGGGCGACTCCCAAGGCAGTCAGCGCACCCGTCAGCTTCCCCATCCTTGGGAGGAAGGCAAGCGGAACGACACCTGCAAAGTACAGGATCTTTCCGGCCGACATCAGATATACCGGACTCACGTTGCCGCCGAAGACACCGCCGATCCCGTAGAGGAAGCCCTTCACTGAAAGCGATGCGGAAAGGGCGGTGCCAACTGCCGTCCAGTATGGTCCAACGAAGAAGAGCATTCCCTCGTACAGGAATTGGCCGGCTGTAAGCGGATTCGCGACAAGTACGAGAAGCACACCTGCGATGAGCAAGAAGTCGTTCCTTGAGATCCTCGACCCAGTGGGAACGATTAATCCAACCAGAACACCTAGGACCCCAGCGGCGAGTCTTGGAGTGCTTCCACCTCCGAATCCAATCACACCAACCGCCGTGAGGTCATGGGCACCAGAGGTAACCGCGTGAAGTGAAAGAGGGAGGGCAAGTAGAGAACTCGTGGCAATGTAGACTGTCTCACTGAAGATGAACACGAACACTCCCGCACTTACAACCCTAACTAGATTCGAGAGGTCTGTTCGGGGAGTTGGTTCAGAAGCTAAGGAGCCCAAATACGCCCATCCGAGGAATACTAGTACAAAGGAAAGGACCCCCTCAACAGCGAGCAAGGTTTGAAATCCTCCGACGCTCAACTGGAGCCCAAGCTCGTTCGTCCTATGCGCCGAGATAACCGGGCCTGACAAGGTCTGCATCTCTGTGGCACTCAAACTGGAAGCATTCTGAACGCGATAGACTTGGCCTGGGTAGAGAGACATAACAGCGATGGATAAGTTGGCGTTTGCAGATTTGTCTACAATTATGATGGGGACATTCCCCAAGCTCGGCAGAATGAAGCTCGTAAATTCATGGAGCTGGGCCACAGGATAGTTAGAGATGACTACTACGTTGAATGCGCCTTCACTGGACATAACAGCAAAGTCCCCTGGGTCCTGAGACGGAATCGTCACCTGGGTGTTTCCCGCGACTTGTTGAAGACTGTTCGCTATCCCTGGAGCATTGGCAGGGTCTGAAATTATGAGAGCTTTGATTCTAGGATCCGGCCCGCCCACAGCAGCGCCGGCGGCCATAACGAGGGCGCAGAGCACGAACAAGGCAAGAAATTTGCGGGGCTGAACCACGGCTCTGAGCTTGAAGCGAGGCGAGAGTCGCGAAAGATGCTTCGAAACAAAAAGATTCAGTTTATCGAACCACTGCCTCATGGGCAGAACAATTCTCCTTCCAGCCTCGAAGAAGTTAAGAGCCAACAAGGCCACCACGATCAAAGAAACGCTCGTAATGGCAATACTTGCTGGAAGGAAGAGATTTGATTGGAACTCCATCACCCCAACATTGTAAGGAATACTGTACAGTGCCTCGCCGTTGCTCCTGCCTATCAGGTAGTAAGAGAGAGCCAGGACCGATCCGCCAGGCCCGTATTCGTGTGAAAGAACCGTTCCCGACGGGATTGCAACCTGGTCAGGGACTTGAGAAGTGACGGGAAGGCCCGCAATCTGCACGTAGGGCGCAGGGACGAGGTACCTCCAAAGGAAGCTAAATCCCCCTTCCGTCCCTTGGATGGACAACTCGAACCTTGTTATGTGCGCTGGTAGGGTCAAGGCGTAGGTGTTTATGGGTCCCGTGACATTTGGGCGTCCAGGCGACAGGTTCCTAACTTCGGTTTGACCATTGACTGTTGCGTTCAGTATTCCCGTCACGAGTTTGAGGTTCGTTGTGATTAGAAAAGGGGTAGTTCGCGGAATGTCGGAGAGATTACCGTTAAGGACGACGAGGGCTTGTGATGGGCTGCTCCCATAAACGTCGTAGACTAGTCCTGGATGAAACTGCACCAAGACACTGACAGATGAGGGAGGAGTTGCCTGGGCCTGAGCCTTGCCCGCCCAAGGAGCGATTAGTATCACCACGAAGGCGATCGTGAATCCCAGAATGACCCTTTTTTGCATCTTAGAAGGGCAATTTCCATACTGAGATGATGTCCGGGCCTGCCTCAACAAGGCGTCTCCTAGCGAGACCCATTTTCTCTAGTTTTGAGAACGATTCAATGACTTGGAGGGGATCTCCCAAAAATGACCCGCTTTCGTCTCTGAGAAACTCAAGGGGCGTACCAGAGTGGCCTTCCCTAATGGCTAGACTGGTAATGTTGACCCATTCCCTATTCGGCAGGGCGCTTGAAAGCGTGAGGATCTTATCAAGACGATTGTCACGGCGAACCGGCAGCGTCGCCACCCAGAAGATTACTCCAATTGAAGAAGCTAGAATCAAAATGGGCGACAGTAAGACCAAGTTCTGGTAGGACACTGAAAGAAAACCTGTCCAGTCGGAATAGTATGAATCGATATTCAGTGCGGGGAGCCAGAACTCTCTTATGTCTCCCAGGAATTGTGAAGTGTCAGGAGCCAGCCCCGTATTCTTGAAGATTCTTACGAATCCCATTCCCACATAATACTGTTCGAAGGCACTCCCCGAGAGGAACCGCATGCCGGTCTTTCCTTGAAAGGAAAGCATGGTCTGACCTGAAGCGGTGTAGACGGTAAGGTACCCTTTGAGCGGACCGAGTTGGATTTCGTTATTCGACGTTCTGTTCCAGCCAGGCAACTCCCCCCCGCTCGGGCCGCTTGAAACGGGGATGCCATTCGAAACCTCATAGTAAAGAGTGTAGTTCTTACTCTCCGGGTGAACTAGAGGTACGTAGACCTTCTTCTCAGCGAAGACATTACCACCAGTATTGTTGTACGATGTGGTCGAGTTCACCTGCCAACCCGCCGGGGTAGGAAGCGTCGGAGTTGCAGAATATCCGCGTGCTGAATAGGTTGCGTCGTAGGGGGAGCCCCCAATAAGTGCCAAGGCGGGAACACTCGATGACAAAAGCAAGAAAGTCACTGCGCCCAAGGCAACCAGCCCCCAGGGACCGAAGTTCTCCCTCGTACTAGGCGAGGAGATTCTGTTGCCGCACAGAGAACAGAACCCGTCGGGTAACAATGCGTGTAGCTTGCATCGTGAGGTCGAGCCTACTGCATGTAAAAAGAGGAAACCCCTAACTCTGGGAATCATAAGAACAAGAATCGGGACCGGGACCAGCGCGGAAAGGTAAGGGGACGAACTTGCTGGGAATCTCTGTGAAAGATACCAGACGACCAGCCCCACCTCGACGAAGACAACGGGAAGCAGCATGGGTTTCAACCGAAGCCCTGTGTAGGCGAGATAGGACGCGATGTAGAGGTAGAAAAGAGATGCAACGACTAGGGAGGAGGATTGAAGAGGCTCCACCCCGAACGGGGCGAAGGAGACTGCGACTATCACTAGGAGGGGTGCTATCGCACGAAGTACCTTGGTTCCAATTCGAAACGCTGTGTAACTCACGATAAGGAAGAAGAGGGATTCATAATGATACCAAGTGGGGGTCGAAGTGAAAGAACCATACACGTAGGTCATGACGGAGCATCCAAGTAGGAAGGCCCCCCATGCAAAGCTTCCTTTCGAAAGTTCGAACATTGTCCTCATGACCCTGGCTTTGAGGAGAATTCCAAAGGCGAATAGAGTCAAGGAAAGGGTGAACAGCGGAAGGTAGGTGTTGGTCGAAATGATCGTAAAGCCGGGGATGTCGTAGAAGAAGAGGGCCAGTGCAAAGGGAACGAAGGTGAGCATCTTGATTGAGGCGCCGAGAGCGGTGTTGCTCAAGGGTTTCCCCATGAAACTCTTGGGCCGAGACTCATGACGACCCTGCTCATTTCGGTTTCGGGGTCGCGCTCACATTTGTCAAGGGTTAACTGTCGGCCAGTTGCACAGGTATACAAAACAGCAAGGAGACTGCTTACCACGCAACCTATCGACCCTTGTCCATCAGCTCCTCTTTGAATCTCATCGCACCCGCACTCCACCGAGGCCCCCCCGAGAGTAACCTCAACTTTCCTGCCGTCCTCGGAAATCTGTACGGAGTTAGCCAGCCCGAAATGCTCGCTTAGGATTCCGGGAAGGTTGGTTGCGAGGGCTTCCGTGGTGAGGCTAGGAAGCCCCGCTTCTCTGACAAATAGCGCTGCAAGTGTTCTCCCAGGAGGAGTTAGTTTCATCTTATTCGAGTTAGAAATCCCAATGCTGTCCGACCTTTGAGAGTTTGGAACGATAACAACATCATCAACCGTCTCTCCCATCGGGACGTAGACAAATCCCAGATTTGATTCCGAGAATTCCTCAGCCATGCTGTGAGCTGAGGTCATGAGCGCATCGAATACCCGCACTTGGACCCTGGCCCTAGGATCCCTTAGGAGAAGAACCAGCGCGGCAGCGAAAGCTACCACAGAATCGATCTCGAAGATAACATATTGGGAATAGACGGAGAAGATGAGCAATCCAATGCTCAGAACCATCAGCCCGATTCCCGCCACTCTGGAGTTCCTACCAATCCTGCTGTAAAGGTCCCGGATGGCCTCGAACCTCGCCGAAGTATCTAAACTGGGCCTTTCGATGACAGATTCATTTGTTGGGAGAGTGTAAGGAGATTTGGCTACACTCCGAGATTGGTTCAAACGACGAATGTATCTTCCGACTGAGGATAAGTATTGATTCAGAGTCGTGAACCTTCCGTTCGCTGGTGAAGCGGTCAAACTCCGCCCTGCTCGATAGTAGAATAGGAGGATTGTCGTTACCAGAATTGTCAACACAGCAATTACAATCGAGATCTCGGTGATCTGCGAGATTGTCAAGCTCATCTTAGTTTCAGATTCCCAATCGGTCAGAAACGCTATCAGTTAGGAGGGAGGCCTGCCCCGCACTGCCTCATCAACGAGAAAGGCCAGCTCCGTGGCTTCGAAGACCTCTTCAGTGGTTATCAATGATGACGGAGAGCCATGAACAAAGTTTGCGATTTGCTCAAGTTCGGCTTTGTGACCTTTGTCTGCCCTCGCCAAACTCAAGGTCTTCGGCATTTCCTTGTAGAAAGAGAGTGTCTTGAAGTCATCCAGGACCATAGAGCTCTTCTCTCCGAAAATTTCGATTCTCTCTCTATCCATGGTCTTACCCCCCATCGCGACGTAGAGGAGATTCGCCAATGATCCGCCGGGATATCTGAGTGTTACGGAAACGTTGTCAAGTGCCACGGAATTCGCACCCGAGACTCCAGCCGCCTCGGCTGAGACCTTTGGATCTCCTGGTCCGAGAAGGAAGTTGAAGAAGTCAAGAAAATGGCAACATTCGTGAATTATTCTTCCACCTCCGACATGGGGGTCTTGAGACCATCTGGTGGCCGGGACGAATCCCGCATTAACCCTATAGTTTATCACAAAAGGACCGTCCATGGCCTTCATCCGCTTCTTCATCTCAAGAACTAGTGGTGCATACCGCCTGTTGAATCCGACGATGATAGGGAGTTTCGACTGAGCATGAAGCCGTTTCGTTTCCTCGAACTCCGCTCGGGTAATGCAGAGAGGCTTCTCCACGAGGGCTAGTTTTCCAGCTCTAATCGCAGCCTTCATCATTTGGAAGTGCAAGTTGTTCGGCGAAGTGATTACTGCGAGGTCGACCTCCTTGTCGCCCAGGGCTTCTTCGATGTCGCAGGTACTTCTTTCAAACCTGTACCGTCGTTCAAGCTGCTTTGCATGAACAGGGTTTGAGGAAACGAGCCATCTGAGATTGAAATTTGGATTCGACCTCAATAATGGAATCATTGTTTCTTTTGCGAAAGCCCCTGGCCCCACGAGCGCTACCTCTATCACTCCTGATTTCCGACGGGTCCCGAGTTCACGCAGGATACTTTGTCGCGGCTCAGCCAGCTCAGCTGCTACGTAACGCAAAAGAACGGTGGTTTTGGACTGCGATTGCAACGAATCGTATGCCTTGGAGGCGGAGGTCATCGGATACTCGCCCCCAATCAAGGCCTCGACTTTGACGCTTCCAGAACGCATCAAATCCATGAAAGCCTCGATGTTCCTGTTGAGGGTCCATCTAACGTACTCGATCGGATAATCTATGCCTTTCTCCTCGTACACTGGATCGTAGCGTCCAGGGCCGAGGGACCTAGTCATCAAGAGCTTCAGCTCTTTCTGGTAGAACTCCTTTCTCTCTACGTCCATGCCGACCCTCCCCACTACAACGATTTGTCCTCGGCTCCGGGCGAGCTTAGCCGCCTCATTGATCGGGTCGCTACTAGGGGAGGCCGCACAAACGAAAACATGGTCGAGGCCCACTCCGCCGGAGAAATTGAGGACGTGGGATGAGAGCGAAGCGTCGTCTGATTTAACGACAAGTTCGATTCCTGCGGCTCTTGCAAGTTCCAGCCTATCATCTCTCAGGTCCATGCAGACAACGGTGCACCCTGACGCTCTTGCAATCTGGGCAACCAAGTTGCCTACAAGGCCTACGCCAATGACGCCGACGCGTTCTCCAATTTGGAGGGAGGCAATTCTGACTGCGTGTAAGGCTATGGCCCCGATCGTGCCGAAGGCGGCTTCTTTCATTGACAGACCGTCGGGAACCCTTCCGGCAAGCCTTCTAGGGACGGACTGGAACTCTGAGTGAGTAGCCTTCCCCTCACCGGCACAGGCGACTCTCTGGCCTACGACGATATCTGTCACATCTTTGCCCACCTCGAGGACTACCCCAGATGAGCTGTAGCCCAGAGGGAGCTCAGGGTGCCTGACTGTCTCTACATAGTCTCGAAAGCCAGCGATCCCCTCTTGTTGCAGTACGTCCTTGGACAGTCGGTAAGCTTTACTCGCAATCGAGGAGCTCTTTGCGACATCTAGAGTACCAATGGGTTCAGTGGACCCAATCGCCCAGGATTCTGTACCCGTGCTTATGACAGAGAATTCCGTACGAACGAGCAGCCCATTTTCTGGACAAGCTGGCCTAGGTACTTCAACCACTTCAACCTTCCCGGCCCTTGCAACAACCTGCTTCATGATGCGGTCTTTGCTACTTCTACGTTGGATTCGAACCAGTCGACGTAGCCCCTCAAGCCCTCCTCCAGGTCTATTTTTGGCCTCCACCCGAGGACTCGGACCGCCTTCCTGTTGTCGGCTTGCGTATCGGGGAAGTCCCCCTTCGACCCGCCTTGGTGTCGGGCCACGACCTTGCCTTCCATTCCGGACATGATGATCAACCTGCGTGCGAGTTCGTTGATCGAGGTCCGGGCGCCGAAACCTATGTTGAATGTTTCTCCCCCGATTCCTTCAACCTCTGCGGCGAGAATTGTGGCGGAGACAACATCGTCGACATTGGTGAAGTCTCTGGTGTGAGTGCCATCTCCGTTGATCACCGGCGGCTCTCCCTTCGCTAGACTTTGAGTGAACCTGTGAACGACCTGGTCGGGTCTTCCTCTGGGGCCGTAGACTGAGAAGTAACGCAATGAGACGACGTCCAGGCCGTAAACGCGATGGAAGGCAATCCCGTACTGCTCCGCAGCGAGTTTGGAGACGCCGTATGGAGAAGTTGGAGATTTGGGGTGCTCTTCGTTCAGCGGGAGATATTGAGGCTTCCCGAATATGGATGAAGAAGACGCGTTGACGACCCGCATTGCTCCATTGGTCCTAGCAGACCACAGGACGTTCAAGGTCCCGACGACGTTCACTTCGTTCGTGATATTCGGGTTATCGACGCTGAAGCCAACACCTGGCTGGCCAGCCTCATGAAAGACGATGTCTGTACCCTTCATCACAGTTGCCAGTTTATCCCTATCCAGTATGTCACCATTGACAAGGACAAAATTCCGAGAGTTGGCGGCTAATGCGAGATTTTCCTCCTTCCCCTCGTAGTACCTATCGAACTTGTCGTAAACGGTCACATTTGCACCCATTTCCAAGAGCTTCTCGGTCAAATGAGATCCGATGAATCCAGCTCCGCCGGTTACCAAGACACTTGCGCTTACAATGTTCAATTGTGTACCCTGACCTCCTCGTATATCTTCTCCAGGTCAGAAGCCAGAACGGAGTACCGTTGCGGCAATACCCTTTGCCGGCCTTTGGCCCCCATCTCTGTGGATCGCGTCCCGTCTTCAAGAATTCCCACAATCGCTGAGCCTAAGGCCTCAGAGTCCGCATAGGGAACGAGGCGACCCTCAACCCCATCGGTGAGCTGACTTGGGACACCGCCGACCTTCGTCGACACGACGGGCTTTCCCTGAGCCATCGCCTCGAAGAGGGACTGGCTGGTCCCCTCGTACGCTGTCGGGAGGGCGAAAACGTCGCACGACGAATAGGCTGCCATCTTCTCGCCAAAATCATAAACTGGCCCAAGGAGGTGAAAATTGGAGGTAAGGCCGTTGTTTGCGGCCTCCGATCTCAATACTTCCGCATACCTTGATTGGTCAGGTCCGACCAACACGAACTGGGTGTCGGGAAAACTCTTCAGAATCATCGGTGCGGCTCTAATGAGGTACTGTGGTCCCTTCAGCGGGTTTAGCCTTCCGACAAAGAGGACGGTGGGTGAACCCTGGATCCCATGTCTTTTCTTGAATCCTTCCCCGTCGAAGCTCCCTAGAGATTCGTCTCTGACCCCTGAAGAAGTGACCCTAATCCTACTGGGGGGCCCTCCTAACTCGACAAGCGGGTCGACCAGATTGGGCGCCCTCACCAGAATGACTGATGCTTCGGAGAGGGTCCTCCTCGCCATGTAGCCCTCCATGACCCTCATGGGGATTTGTTTGTACCAGACACGGGGAATCAACGAATGAACGTCGAAGACAGTCAGGACTGTACCGGTGCCGGTGCGTTCCCCTGCCTTCAGCGCCACCACGCTGTGAGGCTGAGCGTAGTCGTAGGTGTGAATTATGTCAAATTGTTGTGCGCAGAGTGCTTCCAGGAGACCGTCCCATACCTTCATTCTGTAGCTCCAGTCAATCTTCAGTGGCAGCCTGTGGATTATTATTCCGTCGATTGTCTCAGAGCTTGTCGCGGCATTCCCATTGTAGGTGTCCGACGTGAAAACGTGGACCTCGTGTCCTCTTTTGACCAGCTCTCTTGAAATGTTGTATACGTACCACTCCGCCCCGCCGACCATGAAGGGTTGGAAATATACATTGACTTGGGCAATCTTCATGCTGTAGCTTCCATGAAATTGGAGAGCCTCCCCATGGTCGAGAGGCTGAGGACACCCGCTTTGTTCTTCTCTTCAAGGTGAGAGAGAACGGGCTCCATTACCTCTGATACCATCTTGTCGACGTCGCCATTGATGGAAAGGCTCCAGGGATGCGTCCAGAGATGAAAGACGCCTGACCTTGCAATGCAGGCATCGATAAATCTCTTGATTAAACCCGCCGCATGGAGTGATTTCGGGTCTACGTAGTATACGGGCCTGATGTTCCAGAGTCCGCCGTTCACGACAGGCGCTCCTATTACCCTATGTGCGCCTCTGTACGATTTGAACCCTAAGCGCCTCAGGAGTCCGAAATGACCCTCTCTGTTCTTCGGGAAGACGAAGGAAATCGGACGAGAAGATACGCCGAGGACTTCAATGCACCTTTCGATGTCCCTTTCGTATTCTTCCTCTGTAGTGTTGTCAGCGTAGATGTGGGAGTATGTGTGAACGCCAATCTCCTGCTTGACAGTTGACGCCAGGATCGACTCGTATGCCTTTGGGTCTTCTTCAGCCGTCTTCCCGCATACGGCCCAGGTGAGGGGAATGCCGTGCGCTTCCGAAAGTCGAATCAAGGCAGCCGTTCCTTTGCGGTTCCAGGGGTATCTCTCCTCCCTTGTGACATCAAAGTCTACGCTTATGCAAGCTGCGGCCTTTGTCCGCTTTTCATATCCGGATTCGAGCCCCCGGCCGAGACCAATCTTCATCATGCGGAGAGCAGTCGTGCTAATTGCGTCTGGCTTCGCGGACCCCCTAGAGACAACGAAGCCCAGAGCAACGGCCTTTGCCCCCCTCTTGACATTCAACGACAATAATCGCTCGATACTAATTCATTTGGAGACAATGAAACGATGCGCCTCTGAGCAAAGTAGAGCCGAACTCAATCGGCATGAATCCCGGCTTCATATAAGATGAATTTCATACTCATGTCCATGATGTTAGACTTCATAACGCTTTTATTGAAAACTGGCCTAGAAGGCTTCGAGGGTGTGTGGGGGGTGCCACATGACCAGACCCCATTCCCTTTCGGGAAGAGGGTCGAACTGCACACCCTTCTTTTTAAGACCTTTTTTCAGCTCGCGAACAGTCTGGTGTGAACTATCTTGTACTCTTGGAGTACCCTTAGACCCTCCTTTGTGGCCTGGTAGTACTTGCCACCCAAGGTAGTCTCCTCTGTGATGAGTCCCCTAGATTCGAGGGCCTCCACGATGTTCCTTAGCTCGTTGTACGAGATGTTCGCTGCCTTCATCATGTGCGTAGGCCTGAGTGGCTGCATTGAGGCGGCTTGAATTATGTCGATGTAGATCTCCATCTTCGACCTCCGCTTAAGGACGACGTCCTCTTTCTTCATGTTCAGCTTCCGAATTTCCTCGACCATGAGTTGGACTGGGTTGTCCATATTCTGGACGAGAAGAGACGCCTTCTCTTTGAAGGCGGTCATCTGACCTGGGTCCAAGTAGTTGTCGACATATCTAGCGATTTCGGTCGGGTCCACGGAGTGGGGGATGTACTTATGCAGCTCCTGTACGGGCTTGGACGGTTCCCAGTAAATGGCACTGACGGCCGGTTTGCCCAGAACAAAGGCCTCCATCAGCATCGTCTCGGCGGCACCTATGGCAACGTCAGAATGTGCGACTGGAGACTCGACCATAGACTCGTCTAGAGTTGTCACTCCCATCCTCGCGTATTTCCTCTCCTGCGAAGCTGTTCTAGGAAGGACTGCGACTGAGGCCTTCCCAGCTTTCTGAATCAAACCTACCGCCTTCTCTAAAACGAGTTGGTGCGACGTAAAGAAGCTGGCGAACTCAGGCTCTGGTCTGACGAACACTACGGGGGGTTCCAAATGTTTCTCCTCGTACGGATTGCGCCCAATAGGCTGCAGGCCCTTCAAGTACCCCGTATGGAATCCGTTGAACCAAACAACCTTGTCGGGGTCTATGACCCCGTTCTGGTAGAGCTCCTGGAAAGTGTAGAATCTGGGAGTGAAGACCTTGGTAGCAAGAGGGAACACCATCTGGTTGACGTGCTTTTCTCTTTCGTCGTAGAATATCGTCCATGAGGGGATGTTGAGCCCGAACGCAGTCCTGACCGCTTCGGGCCATCTCTCCGTAAGCATGATGTCTGGCTTCTCTCTCTTCACGATCGGGAGGAGCTTCTGAATTGTCTCAGCGTATGCCTCGAGCTTGTTGCCCAGGTCCCTCCCTCCGTGCCTCCCCACAGGGATGTAATCGATCTTCTTGGCGTCAAGAATCTCCTGGATGTTGTCGTGGTCCCTCGCAGTCACGACGAATTCGTATTCGCTTTCGAGGGCCCTAATGAGAGGGGCGAAGAAATTCGCTTGGAAGGGTGTACTCATGGCCACCCAGATCTTCTTTACCTTTGACGGCTCCACCGGGGCCGAGCCGGGAGGGAGAGAGGTCATCCGAAGATCAACGTAATTATGATTGCAGACGCAGCAAAGAGCCCTTGCATAGCGAGCACCGAAAGGACGAGGTCCCGTTCCTTAATTGGGGAGACCTTCATGAAAGCATGGACCAGCGCAGGGTAGGGAGCAGGGTCGAGCGTCCCGTCGGGCCTTACCTTGGTATTGCCGAACAGGTGCCTCTGCTTGAAGGGCCGTCTGTTGATCATCTTGAGGGCGAAGTCCATGGCCGCGGGAATGCTGAGGACCACTGCTTGGAATTCGAGGCCCGACGCCAGGCCCATGGCAGCGAGGCCGGCCCCGGCCATCAGCGTCCCGGTGTCTCCGGGGAAGATCTTTGCTGGATACCAATTCATGCCAAGGAACCCGACGTACGCGAACACGAGTATCAGCCCGAGTGCAGCCACCGTCGGATGGCCGGTGAATGCTGACAGCGATGACATCGTGCCAAGCGAAATGGCGGCACACCCAGCCTCCAGCCCGTTGAAGCCAGCCAGAAGGTTCGAGAAGTTGGCGGAGGTAGTGATTGCCAAGGGGACGGCCACGAGTGGGTAGAGGAGCCCCAAGTGCACGTCACCTAACAACGGGATGTAGATGCTTGCCCTTCCAAACAGGTATAGAATCAAAGGCGTTGATGCTGCCACAATCAGGAAAGGCTTGAACTTCTGACTGAGCTGAACCATGTCGTCAGCGACTCCTACCAAACCTGTCAGGACAATTGTCGCTGAGGCCGCTGCGAAGAGCACAGCGGGACCGTCCATGCTATAGTTTAGCCCGAGGTAGAGCACGGAAGCAGCTGCCAAGCCGACGAGAACAGCAAGCCCTCCCATTTCTGCCCGGACAGGGGAGTCAGCCTTGTGGATGTCAATCCCGCTAATCCCTATAGACGGAAATGCCCTGCTCTCGTACCTTGCGACAGAGTACGAAGTTAACAATGCGACGGCTGCGGCGGCAGGCCCCGTGACCTCGACGCCTACTGCTTCGAAGCTAATACGTCAACGACCTTCCAGAATAACTGAGTGCCCACGGCGAAGGTGCCTATCCAGACGAAAACGGTGACTATCATGTGCCACGCTTCAATGCTTGGGAACGCTTCCCACGCAAGGTACGCGAGAACGATGGAGAGGCCGAAGGGGAAAAGCGAAAGTCCCGCCACCGCTGCCTGCCTAATCAATCCGTTCTGGTCTCTCTGGTACGACAATCGAGGATTTTTCGAGAGCTTCGTTGTTTACACGTTCGAAATCGGCCATTGAGCCGACGTCTGCCCAGTACGCTTCCTCGTAATATGAGCCCACCCTTTCTCCCTGTGAGATGAGCTTGGGGAAGGTCTCCGTCTCTAGGCTGCACACAACCCCGGCAGGGATTGAATCGATTACCCTCGGCTCGAGGATATAGATGCCGGCGTTGGCCATGTAGTTGAGGGTAGGTTTCTCTTCGAAAGCCTTCACTTGTCCGTCGCTATTGAGCACGACGTGGCCATATGGTATTTTGACGCCGAATTCCTTCAACGCGATGGTGGCTGTGTCGCCGCGCTTCCGATGTGTGTCGACGAGGTTTCGAATGTTCAGGTTTGTTATGATATCCCCGTTCATCGCGATGAAAGTATCACTCAGGAATGGGCTCGCAGTCCTCAGTTGCCCGGCTGTTCCCATAGGGGTCTCTGCTTGGGCGTATTCTATCTTCACGCCCAGGCTCGAACCGTCTGCAAATGTGTCGATTATCTGCTTCTTCAAGTAAGCCACGCAGAGGACAAATTCAGTGATGCCATAGGTTCCAAGGTACCTTATGGTCCGCTCGAGCAATGGCTTTCCCCCAACTGGTAACAGACACTTAGGAACCACGTAGGTAAGGGGTCTCATCCGCGTCCCGGCCCCACCGACCAGCAGAACGGCTTTCAACTATGGACCTTGATGAGAGTTGGCTTTGAGGGCGTCAAGTCCGAAACGCCCCTCCTTTGACGCTCAGTAACACCCTCCCTAGGAAGAAGGCGTATGACCGGTCATTCCTCCAATTTATCGCATTGTCATTACCTGCGGACACGGCGAATTCGGAGAAGGCCCAGGCAAGTTTTGTGCCTCGTTGGATCCATGCGTGCATCGTCTCGCCCTGCTGTTCCAGTTTCTTGAGGACCGAGACCAGGGCGCGGAGCAGCTGCAGGCTCTCGAACTTCACGTTCAGCTTCAGCGAAAGGTAGAGAATCGATTTCTCCCGCCTTTCCAGCGAGAACCAGGCTCCCCTGCGTTTCGAGGTGACGATTGTTTTTTTCAGATGACTCTTTACT
>JAPCJK010000037.1 GCA_027886975.1 Nitrososphaerota archaeon | reverse complement strand
CCGACACCCATCTGACAGTATCCAGCTCCGCCATCTCCAGCGGCTCGATGCAACTCACTGTGAGGAACACAGGCAACGCAGCCGCCCAGGTCCAGACCATAATCATAACACCCGTTTCCATTGCCGGTTCGGCGTCCGGGTCACTCCCTGCATCGCTCACTGGCTCGGCCGTGTTCACGGTCGACGGTAGTGGCAGCCTGACTGTCTCGAACACGTTGCAAGCCGCCGCAATCGTGCAAGGAGGCGCTCAGGTCACTTCAAACGCAGACCTAACCTTCACCTTCACCGGGGCGATCTCTCTGAACCTTGGTCTGGGGAGCATCCAGCTATCAGTAATCACTCCTGGTCAGTCCTACTTGGTCACCGTAAGCGGCGCGAATACATTCGCAGGCACCACAGTGGTGGCCCACTAGGGCCACCCCCTTTTTCCCAATCCTCCATTCGACCTTCCGCAGCGTCCAAATCAAGGCCTTTGACCCGCCTGAGAAATTACTCGCTGAGTGTGGGAGCGGGAGGAATCTTAAATAATAATTGCTCGATGCCCAAATGCAGGCGTCTTGGTCTTGGTCCTTGATGAAGGGTCCCACGAACCCAGAACGGGAGTGAGTTGATTCCCTTGGCGATCCCTCCGATTCCTACTACTCTTGTTGGCGTGCTCGTCCTGATAGTCGGCCTTGTAATTCTCTGGATTATCATCTCGATCCCAGTCTATTTTGCCGGGAAAGTGATAACCGATGGCAAGGCTGAATTCGGCCAGGCAATGGGAGCTACCCTTGGGGGTGGGCTTGCCTACTTTGTCGTCTATTACGGTGTTGCCTACTTACTTGGAACGCTCATCGGCCCATCAGCAGCAATCTTTGCTCTGATACTTGCAGTGATAGTCTGGGTCGGGGTATACCGGGCCTCATTCGACACTGATTGGCTTCGCGCGATTGGAATAGTCATCGTCGGATGGCTGGTTCTTATCGTTCTTGACTTCTTCCTTGTCCATGTATTTGGAGTGGGCTTCCCTGATTTCTTCCCGTTCTAGCAAGGTCTAAGAGGGCCTCCTAGGTACCCAGGTCTCTCATTTCCAGTCCCCGCACAAGTCGAGAGGGGCTAGGGCGGAGGCATGGCATGGGGCTGCGACATTCCAACTGCTCTGGACCCCCTGGTCGCCGATGCCCGTGCCGCCCAGATGAACCTCGGCCTCCATTCCGTGATTCTCCCGCATGTTTTCCGACAAGTTTCGGAAACGAGTCTTTTCTTGCTGCACCTAACTGTTCCACGAGGTTTGAACGATGGCCAAAAGAGTCGCTCAAAAGAAGACCAATTCGCTCTTGGTGTTCGATGCAAACGGAACAACTGGGCGCGTAGCAAATGTCTCAAACGTCACAGAGATTCAAACCAGCAACATTCACGATCATTGGATGGCAAGCGTCAAACATCAGGGAGACCGTACGAGGCCTGCAAAAAAGGAGTCAAGTTTGAACGATTCCCGGGATGAGACAAGACGAACTTGGCATCTGGGGATCCCCCGGAGGCGGGAATGTGGCTTGGTTCAAGGGTCCTAAAGCAATGTTCTCTCCGTCACCGAAAAGTAACAATCCGAGCGCAGGGCCATTGATTCGAAAAAAGGGGGAAGAGTGGCTAGTTCCGTTCCAGGCCGACCCAGAACCCGTGCAGCAGGTCCAGGGACTCCCTGATGCCACTCTCGAACGATTTCTCTGAGGCAGGATCTTTGCCTACTATGTCGGTCACTTCCTCCATGGCGTCTTCGTGTGTGCTCTCCAACTCTCTGTGGAAGGTGAAGTACTCGATGTCCATGTTGTGCAGCCTCTTCTCCTTGACGATTCCAAGGCCCGGAAGGAGCTGGTCCCACATTGGGATCGCCATGTTCTCGAGGCCAAAGGAAGCACCCAGGGCCTTGACATGGTCCTTCCCCCCGTACAGCCTCCAGAGGCCGTTCAGGTAGGCGTTGGTGCTTGGCTTAACCTGTTCCGAGATTATTCTGCGAGGGTCGATGTCGATGGACCTGAGGAATTTCCTGAAGAGCAGCTCGTGTCTGCGAGTCGGGTCACCGTCTCCGAGCTCAGAAGTCAGGACCTTCGTGAGTTCGAGGGCCTCATCTTCGTCGGCCGTGTTGACCAGCAGGTTAGCCAGTATCGCTGGGAAGGTTCTGGAGAAATGGAAGAACTCCCTCGCGAAATCATCGAACTCCTTGTCCGTGACCTCTCCCTTCGAGAATCGCGTAAGGAAGTCATTGTGAATAGCTGGATGGGAGAGTACGATCTCCTTCATCCTGTCTTGCAAGCTTGCTTGATTTATTTGACTCACCGGTTCACCTCCTGAATCGGAAGAACCTGGCCGACATGGTCTCGAAGAAGGAGAACTACCTCTCTTCCTGAAGGAGTGAGTGTTGCGCTGTGGTCCGCGAGCGAGACCAGCTCTAAGTCTCGCAGGATCCTCGCGTTGAGCTTGAGTGTAGATAGTGGGACTCCCTGCTCAAGAGATAGTGTAACGAGATGCTGGGTGATCGGCCTGCCGTCAGACTCTGAAAGGTGCTCGAGGATCAGCCGTTGGTTTTGGTTTAGTGCTTTCGCTATGAGACGTGCGATTCCTGCCTTACCGTCATCCGATATCGGCGGGACATAACCTCTTCACAGCCTGTAGGCACGTCCCCTTTTTGAGCGTTGTGGGCAGCCTTACCTGCCCTAGGCTCCCCCGAGGCTAACGATTAGGTCAGTCAGGAACCCAAGACAGAGCCCAAGGAACATTCCTCCCATCATCAGGCCGCTGCTGTATCTCCTGCGTCCAGTGTTGAACAGGAGCATCGTGACGAAGACGAGTGCTCCACCAGCCAGCGCCAGGAAGAAGATGTATGCCTGTGGGGAGAATGACACGCTCCCCAACAACGTCCCCAGAAGCGTAGGCACTCCCCCGATGAAAAGGACCTTCACTACGAACGAGACCTTCGGTTTGGGGTCGAGTCCTGTGAGCGGCGCTGTTATTCCGAACCCTTCCGTGGCGTTGTGAACTGCGAAGCCCACGACCAAGACGAATGCAAGACCTGTGTTGAGACCTATGAGCCCTCCGAGGTATGCCTGGCCTATGGCAAGACCTTCGCTGAGGTTGTGCGCTCCGATACCCAGCGCGGTCATCGTGGAGAGTTTCGTCGGCGAGGCTGCTTCGGCCCCCTTCCCCATGTAACTCCTCTCATAGACGACAAGCCCGAGGAGGCCCAGAGTGATTCCACCGAACATTAGGACTAGGTCAGCTGCAGCAGTCCCGATTGACCCCCTACCCTGGAACGCCAAGACTGTGGACGCGGTCGTTAGATTCCAGGCGTGGCTGAAGACGTCGACAATCAGAAAGAGGAGAATCCCAACAGCGAAAGCGTTCAGGAATCCCCTAATCCTGTCCCCGATTCCAAGAAGAGCGACTGGCAAACCGAAGAAGATCGTAAAGCCGGCGACACTCCCAAGGAGCACAAGTTCCAGCAAATCGACCATGAATTGAACCTCAATTCGGCGGCATCATAACATATGTTATAACTATTTACAGATATTCAGTCGGTGCCGCCTTTTCTTCTGTCCCAGTCCAACAGGGAGACCATGTAAGACTTAATGGCAAGCAAGGAATCTTTTGGGCTTATGTCTCTCCGGCCCAAGCTCACCGAGGCATCAGGAAAGCAGGCGGAGCTCTACCGCGACCTCCCCAGCGGCAAAGTTCAGTGCACCGCTTGCGCTCGAACATGCCAGATTGGGGAAGGGCAGGTGGGTTTCTGCGGGGTCCGAGGAGTCGTCGGCGGGAAACTTTACCTCCTCGTCTACGGCAGAGTGATGGCCGGGCATATCGACCCCATCGAGAAAAAACCAGTTGTTCATTACAGGCCAGGGTCCAAAATCTTCTCGATTGCCACAAGCGGGTGTTCGTGGGCATGTTCCTATTGCCAAAATTCCGACATAAGTCAGCTTAGAAAGATCGAAGGCATAGAGGCCACCCCCGACGAGATAGTCGAAAAGGCCCTCGTCTATGGGTGCGAGGGGCTCGCCTACACATACAACCAGCCGACTATATTCATGGAGTACGCGAGGGACATAGGAAGAATCGCTAGGTCCAAAGGCCTATTCAACATATTCGTTTCGAACGGGTACGACACCCCCGAAACGGTCGCCATGATGGATGATTTCCTCGACTGCGTCACGGTCGACTTCAAGGGGAGCGGAGAGACGAACTTCGTCAGGAAATACATAACCATTCCTAACGCGGACCCTATTTTCCAAAGTCTTCTCGAAATCAAGAGCAGGAGCAAGGTCCACGTCGAAATAACAGACCTCATCATCCCCCGCGTCGGCGAATCGTTGGAATCCGCGGAGCATCTCTGCCGCTGGGTCTACGACAACCTCGGGCCAGAGACCCCGGTCCACTTCCTCAGGTTCCATCCCGACTACAAGATGATGGATTTCCCTTGGACCCCCGTCGAGACCCTTGAGAAGCACGTCGAAATCGGGAGGAAGTCAGGCCTCGACTATGTCTACATCGGCAACGTCCCAGGGCATCCTGACGAGAGCACCTACTGCCCCGGGTGCAAGAAGGTCCTGATCAAGAGGTACGGGTACGAAATCCTCGAGTACAACCTCGACGCAAAGAACCGGTGCAAGTTCTGCGGCAACAAGACTCCGATTGTGGGCCCCCTCAGCAAATCCTTCGCCGAAGACCGGTTCGTATCTGTGATTAACTAACTACCTTTACTTCCAGCTTCTGCTTGATGAATTTGTCCGCGTCGAGCAAAGCCTTACACCCGTCGGCCGAAGCGGTCACTGCTTGCCTGTATCGGAAGTCGTGGACATCACCGGCGACGAAGACACCGGGCACGCTACTCTCCGTCCCGTTCTTCACCACGGCATAGCCTTTGGGGTCCAGTTCAATCTGACCTCTGAATATGTCGGTGTTGGGGTCGTAGCCAATGGCGACGAAGAGCCCGTCCACCTGAAGTTCGTCCTCGCGGCCAGTCTTGAGGTCCTTCGTCCGCACACCCTGAACTTTGCCGTCCCCGAGGACGTCTGTGACGACGGTGTTCCAGATGAAGCTGATTTTCGGGTCGGCGGTCGCTTCCTTCCTTAGGGCGGCGCTGGCCCGTAGCTCATCCCTTCGATGGATTACCTTTACGGAAGTGGCGAACTTGGTAAGGAAGGTAGCCTCCTCCATGGCAGTGTCCCCGCCCCCAACGACTGCGACTTTCTTCCCCCTGAAGAAAAAGCCGTCGCAGACAGCACAGTTGGACACCCCCTTCCCCATGAGCTTCAGTTCTGACTCGAGGTTAAGCCGCCTGGGGTTCGCCCCAGTGGCGATGATCACAGAAAGGGCCTTCGAGACCCCCGAGTCAGTGTACACCTCGAAGGGATATGTCTTGAAATTGACCTTGACCACGTCCTCTTGGACAAGCCTCGCTCCCAGCCTCTCTGCCTGAGATTTCATCTTCATGATAAGGTCCGGCCCGAGCACCGGGTCCGGGAATCCCGGGAAGTTCTCCACATCGCTGGTCAGCATCAACTGGCCCCCGTACTTCGTCCCCATGTAGACCAGAGGCTCCAGATCTGCTCTGCACGCGTATATCGCGGCTGTCAGCCCAGCGGGCCCAGACCCGATTATCACTAATTTCTCCACTTTTTCTTCCATATGCTCTTCCACCCCTTTCCGCCTCATAAATCTGCCCCCGGTCACCGCCGGGTTACTAGAGCAGTTTTGCTTCTCTCTGCACCGTGTGGAGCTCGTCTGAAAGCTGGTCTAGGGCCCTCCCAAGCCTCTTTGTGTACTGGGGGAGGAGCCTGTCGAACACCTCCTTCCGCATCTGCTTCAGGTAGTACTGCTGGTAGAGGTTCAGCTTGTCCTTTGCTGCCCTTTCGACCTCCCTTTCAGTCGCCTGAATCTGGTTCACGACCTCGGAGAACCTCTGGCTCGCCGACTTCTGTCTGACCTCGTTCAGCCTCTGCAGGGCCCTGCTCCGGAACGTGTCCAGCCTCCCTCTGAGCTCGTCGAAGTATTCTTTGTCGATCTCGTTGGGGTCCTTGGCCTCGATTTCGGGCCAAAGGCTGTTGATCAGGTTCGTCTTCTCGTCGAAGGCCTTTATCATCGTAGACGCCAGTTCGCCCGAAGATTCTTCCTCTTCTGCCACTTCCTCCCCGGCCGTCGTCGTCCTCGCAACGAAGAGTCCAAGGAGCAAGAGTACGAACATCAACGATGCAGCCGGGACTGCGGAGTCAATCGCCCACCCGACTGTGAGCGCGTAGGCAACCTGAGCATGCCCGCTCTGCCACGGCGTCACGTTGGTCAGATGGCCAGGCGCCCCCTGCACCACGCTCGCGCCCTGCGGAAGCGCAAGCGTAATGGTGTACGAGTCGACGAACGCCTTGATCGGAGGCCTTTCGGGCATGGATATCTTCACTTGGCCGCCCGAGACGGAGAAGTGGCTCGAACCGAGCGCGTACTGGTAGGAGATGGTGTAGTTGGCACCAGCCGGGACTCCGCTGGTCGGGTACCCGATTGCAACAAGGGTGAGATCGATGGCTCCGCCCGTCAACGGGATCGTGTACGGATTGATCAACCGTGGATCCGCCGAGGCCAGGATGGTCACTCCTGCGTTCGACGCCGCCAGGGCGTCTACGTAGAGCCCTGTCAGGGCCGTGGTCCCCATGTTCCCGAACTTGATCGTGTCGGTCAACAACGGGCTCCCGCTGGAACTAGCTGAGATTACCCTCGAGGCGCCGTACGCCCGCAGCGGATGGAAGTCCTGATTGGTAGACTTTGCAATGGCTCTGACCGAGGTCTGAGCCGAGGGGGACGCGACGTTAGTCAAGCTGGCTGAGTACGTGTTGTTGGACCCGCCCAGGTTCGCCTTCAGCCCCAATGGCTGGGACCTGAACGCCGTCGAAGCGGGCATCTTCACAACCTCGAATAGAGTGTCGACCCTGTTGTTGATTTCGGGAGACGAAAGCGTAAGGACCTGTAGGCTCCCATTCTTGGCAGTTGAGACCACCCCGTTGACTAGCACACTTAGCACGAAACTCGTAGAGTTCCCTCCCTGCAGCGACCCGCCGCTGACGCTGAACGGCCCTCCGGGCGAGGCAGGCGTCCCCAGTGAGAAGCCCTTCCCAGTAAGGTTGTAGGCCGCGACCTTGGACGAAAGGTTCCCCACCCCGAAGCTCAGGCTGGGTAATTGGACCGAGGACGTACCGTTGTTCGTGAATTTGACGGTTTCATTTATCGTCGCAAAACCATACCTGTCTATGATGTACTGGCTCTTGACGTCGATTCTGGGGGAAGTCTGGGCGTGCGTCGGGACCTGGGCCGGGAGCAGCGCGAACAGAAGTAAGAGCAAGAGAACCGTTGAAACTAATCGCCTCAAGTGAATGTCCCTGCGCCGCTAGGTTCTTATTTTAAGCGTTTTTCGGCCGATGAAAGATGAAAGGTCAAGAAGCTCGCCATCCGTTTCTTCCAAACCTCGGCGACTCTCTTGTCTCGGAGATGCTTCGAAAAGTCGGAGCCGCTTCCGTGGACGAGCTCTTCTCCGACATACCCAACAAGGTGAGGCTCGGGCGCAAGCTGAAGATCCCTGAAGGGGGGTCGGAGTATACAGTCAGGCGGGACGTCACGTCGCGGCTCAGCCTCAACAAGACTCCGCCCGCCGCGCTTTGCTTCCTCGGGGGAGGGGTCTGGCCTCACTACGTCCCTGCCGCTGTCGAATCCATAGCCTCTAGGCAGGAATTCTACACCAGCTACACTCCGTACCAGGCAGAGGTGAGCCAGGGGATGCTGCAGGCCCTCTTCGAGTACCAGAGCCTGATGTGCGACCTCCTCGGGATGGAGGCCTGCAACAGTTCCCTCTACGACTGGGCATCGGCCGCGGGGGAGGCGGTCAGGATGGCAGGCAGGGTCACGGGAAGGAAGAAAGCCCTGGTTGCCGGGAACATAGGCCCCACCAGGCTTGCTGTCATGCGCACCTACGCCGAGCCCATGGGCATGGAATTCGATACCGTCGGGTTCGACCCTGTCAAAGGCACCGTCGACCTGGACGATCTAAGGCGGAAATCGAAGGGAGACCAGGCGTGCTTCTACTTTGAGAACCCGAACTACTTCGGGGTCGTCGAGGACCGGGCCCACGAAATTGCCTCCATCGCCCACGATTCTGGCGCATTAGCAATGGTCGGGGTCGACCCCATTTCGCTTTCCCTGATCAAGGAGCCCGGTGCATATGGCGCCGACATCGTAGTCGGGGAGGGACAACCCCTCGGGATTGCGATGAATTACGGCGGGCCGCACCTTGGCATTTTCGCAGTCAAGGACGTCAAACTTGCTAGGAGCATGCCCGGGAGGCTGATCGGAATCACTACGACGGTGGCCGACCCGTCGAGGAAGGCCTTCGCGATGGTCCTGCAGGCGAGGGAGCAGCACATACGAAGGGAAGCGGCGACCTCGAACGTATGCACCAATCAATCCTTGATGGCCGTGGCCGCGGCGAGTTACCTTTCTCTCCTTGGGAAGGAGGGTTTTCGCAGGCTGGGAGAATCGGTAATCTCGAACTCCCACTTCGCAGCTCGCCGATTTTCCAAAGTCGCGGGAGTGAGGTCCCCACACTTCCGGGGTTCATTCTTCAAGGAGTTCGTGGTCTCCTACAGCAAGGCAAAGGCCGAGCCCGTCTTCAGAAAACTTGCCAAGAAGGGAATACTCGCCGGCTACCCTCTGGACAAGAGATTCGGCCTCAAGACGCAGGCGGGTCTCTTCTGCGTCACCGAAGTCCACACCGCAGACGACATCGAGATGTTGGCGGTCGCACTCGAGGAGGCGCTCAGGCGTGCCTAGGTTCAGGCAGGCAGTCTGGGATGAGCCTCTGCTCAAAGAAATGAGCAGGCAGGGGAGGGTCGGCATGCTTGCACCATCGGACCCAAAGGTCATGGCAAAGACCAAGGACCCAGCTTTGTTCGTCCCCGCCAACATGAGGCGCGATTCCTTGGACCTCCCCGAACTCTCCGAGCTCCAGGTCCTCAGACACTTCAACCGACTTTCGCAGATGAACTACTCCGTGGAACTCGGGATGTACCCCCTTGGGAGCTGCACGATGAAGTACAACCCGAAGGTCTCTGAGCTCATCGCGTCATCTGACACAGTCAAGCAAGCTCACCCTCTGCAGCCCCCAGAAACAGTCCAGGGACTCCTCTCCATTCTCTACGAGCTGGAGCGATATCTTAGCGAAATTACAGGGATGTCCAGGTTCTCCCTATCGACGGCCGCCGGCGCCCAGGGGGAGCTGGCAGGGGTGCTGATGGTCCGAAAGTACCTTCGAGAGCACGGCGGGTCGAAGAAGGACGAGATAATCGTCCCCGACTCGGCTCACGGCACCAATCCTGCGAGCGCGGCCATGGCAGGCTTCAGGGTGGTGAAGGTCCCGTCAGACTCAACAGGGCAGGTCCGGGCTTCCGCTGTCAAGGAGCTCTGCTCGGAAAAGACTGCGGGAATGATGTTCACCGTCCCCAACACCCTCGGCCTCTTCGAGAGCGAAGTGTCGGAAGTCTGCGACGCAGTGCACTCGGTCGGCGGACTGATGTACTACGATGGTGCCAACATGAACGCCTTGCTCGGGAAGGCACGTCCCGGAGACATGGGCTTCGACGTCGTCCATCTGAATCTGCACAAAACGTTCGCGACCCCCCATGGCGGCGGAGGCCCGGGCGCAGGCCCTGTCGGAGTCACCAAGAAGCTGGAGGAGTACCTCCCGGTACCCGTCATCGCACTCAAACGTGGAGCCTACACCCTGGACTACGGCCTCGACCACACCATCGGGCAACTCAAGGGGTTCGTCGGCAACTCGGCTGTCCTGCTCAGGGCTTACGTGTACATCCGCCTCCTTGGTGCCTCGGGACTCAACAACGTCTCCTCCCTTGCAGTGCTAGCGGCCAATTACCTCTGGAAGTCTCTCGACCCCGAGGCTTTCCCCGTCACTCACGGGAAGGGACTGCGCAGGAAGCACGAGGCCGTGGTCTCAGTCAAGAGCGAGCTCCCGGGGGCCGCCATGACCATGGCCAAGGCGATCCTTGACTACGGAATGCACTCCCCTACCGTCTACTTCCCACTCATCGTCCACGAGGCCCTGATGATTGAACCGACCGAGTCTGAACCCGTCGAGGTGCTCGACGACTACGCCCGCGCTCTTAACGAAATCTACAGATCAATGAAGGCTGGCTCCCTGGGCGAGGTCCCGAAGAATACAAGCGTAGGGAAAGTAGACGAAGTGAAGGCATCGCACCCCATGACCCTGCGGGTTCACTGGTAACCCAAAGGAAATATAGGCTGGACAAATTCGCGGAGACTCGCGGTGCCCAGCGAACTTTCGAAGCACGTCACCGAGCGCCTCAATGAAGTGGTCGATGAAGAGACGAAGAGGAGGCTCGGCGAGCTGAACATCGTCACCGATGTCTCGGAGACGGCAACGGGGTCCATGAGAGTGAAGTTCCAACCTCTCTCAGCCTACAGCCCGACCGCAGTGAACACCGGAAGGAGCATCAGGGACGCGGCCCTTTCCGTCGACGGAGTCAAGGCAGTCCGGGTTGAATGCTCCGGGCACATGATGGACGACTTGGTAAATAGGTTGGTCAACCAGGACGACGCAGGCCCAAGGCCGCCAAAATAGCCAAAAACATATCACGCAGCAAGGGGTAAACAAAAACTACATTCTCGTCAACAATATTGAGTGATGGGTTTGTTTATTCCCTGAGCCACCTAGGTCTGCGCTCCAGAGTTGCTTGTGAAAAACCACGGCGGAGTCACCGTTGTCGGAATAGGTAGTGCAGGAATCAAAATTGTTTCACTTCTAAGCAGGAAGTCTCTCTTGGTCGACCGGTTCGCCTACATCTCCTGCGACGAAGGAGATTTCTCGACTGTTGAACCCAAGGACACAGTACTGGTGGAGTCAAGAGTTGACCAGAAGCTTACCCCCGCCATGGCTCGCGGCCTTGCCCTGGGGTCTCACGGAAGGATCAGAGAGGTGGTCAATGGCTCCAAGGTCGTATTCATCGTCGCCGGGCTGGGCGGCGCCACGGGGAGCGGATTGGCGCCCCTTGTCGCGTCTGTCGCCCAGGGATGTGGAGCCACTACCGTGGGCGTCGCCGTGATGCCGTTCGAGTTCGAGAAGAAGATGAAGTTCTACGCCGGGGTCTCGCTCAGGCGCCTCCGTGCCTCCTCCAGAGGCGTGATAGTCATTGACAACGACACCCTAATGAGGTCGTCTCCTGCCGATTCCACTCTTACAACTCTGTACGATTCTGCAAACAAGGCAGCAGTCAAGGCCCTGGGCTCTCTGCTGTCAAAGTCTTCAGAGGGTTCGAAGCCCATCGGCCTCAACAAGCTTTTCGGGACCGTCCTGCAGGACGGCTACTCCCTGCTCGGTGTCTCAAGCAGCGGCGCTGCGGATAAGGCGGAGGACGCACTCGCTGGCGCAGTGGTATCACTGAGCAAGCTGGCCGAAGCGAAGGAGGCGAATCACGCCGTCGTGATACTCAACGGTAACGCGACCCTCTCTGGGCAGGAGGTGGGTCTGGCGGTAGGCCGCCTTGGGTCGATCATCGACAACCAAGCCGTGGACGTCGAGTACGGTGTAGACTACTCCGGCTCCGCCCAGCTCCAGGTGAGCGTCCTGGCCTCGGGCTTCAGGTCAACGAAGTACGATGACTACGACCCGCTTAGCAAGATTCTCGGAGACCGCATCCTCGACGACGAGATGGACGCCTCCCTCCCCGAGGGCCTCGAACTCCTGCAGCCCTGCGACTGATCATCCCAGCAGGACGCCAACGCTGCTTAGGTCCGCATCCTCGATTTTCTTGAACAGCGGCCTGGGTTCCAGTAGCTTCCTCCCCGCCTCGACCCTCAGCTTTGAGGCTGAATCCCAACCGTATTTGGCAATGGGCGCCTCGAACCCGAGCTGTTCCCAAATCTCCTTTGAAGTGAATGGGAGGAACGGGCTCAGCAGAGTCGCAAGCCCCGCGACCAGGTTGCAGGCGTAGTAGACCGTGGTGGGCTCGTCGGCACCATTCTCCCAGGGGGCCCTGTGCTGGAAGTACTGGTTGCACTTCGCAGAGAAGTCGAGGACCCTCCTGAGGGCCTTGTCATAGTGTCCCTGCTCAATCAACTCCCCCGTCTCCCTGACGGTGCTCTCTAATTCCCGGAGAACATCCTCCTCGGCCTTCCCCGCCTTCCCAGGCTGGGGGACTGCGCCCCCATGTTTGCTCTGGGTAAAGGATAGCGCCCTGTACACGAAGTTCCCGACGTTGGCCACCAGCTCGTTGTTGATCTTTTCCTCGAACTCCTTCAGGTCGAAGTTTGCATCGGACTGGCTTTGTGGCACGATTCTCGTAAGATAGAACCTCAGGTAGTCGGGGGGGAAGTGGTCTAGGAACTCCCTAATGGTAATCATCCAATGCTTGCTCCTCGACACCTTCTTCCCGAGAAGCAGCAGATGCCCCCTAGTTGGGATGTAGTCCGGGAGCTTGTACTCCCCCTCCCCGATCCTCATGCTAGGGAGAAAGAGGTAGTGGTGGTATACGATGTCCTTCCCTATGAAATGGTAAATCTTGGACTTGTTCCATGCCTCCCGCCCTTCTTCTCCAGTCTTCCCCAGGGCCTTGAGCGCCGTCGAGATGTAGCAGAGATGGTTGTCGAACCACCCGTACAGCACCTTCCCGTGGGCCTCCTTCAGGGGGATCGGCACCCCCCATGAGATGTCCCTGGTGATGTCCCAGTCCTGAAGCCCGTCCTTGATCCAGTTGAGCACGTAGTTCTTCACATCCGCCTGCAGGCCCTGGTTGTTCTCCAGCCACTCCTGCAACTGCTTGGAGAGAGCAGAGAGCTTGAAGAAGTAGTGCGTGCTCTTCTTCAGCACCGGGGGCCTCCCTCAGATCGAGCAGTGTGGGTTGAGTATCTGTCCCGGCTGGAGAGTCCGTCCACAGTTTTCACAGACGTCCGAGTATTGCTCTTCGGTCCCACAGTAGGGACACTTCCCCTTGACGTACCTGTCAGGGAGGAACTTGAGGTCGTACTCGCAATAGAATTGGTTGATCTCGGAGACGAAAATGTACCCGTTTTCGTTGAGTTTCGTGAAGAACCTCTGCACCAGCTCCACGTTTTCGGGAGAGCTAGTCCTGTCGAAGAGATCGTAGACGATGCCGAGCCGCCCCAGGTCCTCCTTGAACCTGACATTCCAACCCGCGACATACTCGCTCGGATTCTTGCCCTGCTTCTCAGCCGCGATCAGTATTGGTGTCCCGAAGTCGTCCGAGGCGCAGACCTGTATGACCTTCGTCCCCTTCAGCTTGAGATATCTGTAAAGAATGTCCGGGGGGAGATGAGTGCTCGCAACATGGCCCAGGTGGAGGTCGTCGTAGGCATATGGAAGAGCGGCCGTGATTATGACGTCTTGTGTGCTGAGTTCATCCACCTAAGAAAACGCCTCTCTACGCGGTTTTAACTTTTTGTGCGGACTAAACCTTCCAGCTCTTGGCGTAGTCCCTCTGTTCCTGCGTCTGCTCCCCGATTGAGACGCCCATGGAGTCAAGGGCGGCGCGAGCCACCTCGTCTTCGATTTCAGCGGGCACCCCGTACACCTTCCTCTCCATCTTTGGGTGGTCCCTGTGTATCCGGATTGCCGCGAGCATCTGGTTCGCGAACGACATCTGCATCACTTCGGGAGGGTGGCCTTCCGCCGCCACCAAGTTCGCAATCCGCCCCTTCCCGATGAGGTATACCCTCCTCCCCGAGGGGAGTGAAACTTCGTCAACGTTGGGCCTGACCTCCTTGACCCCCTTGGCTTTCGCCATCAACGTGCTCACATCAATCTCCACGTCGAAGTGCCCGGCGTTGGCGAGTATTGCCCCTTCCTTCATCTTCTCGATCGCCCCATAGGGTATCACGTTCTTCTGCCCAGTTGTCGTGATGAAAAGCTCCCCCCGAGTCGCCGCCGTCTCGATGCTCGATACTTCGAAGCCCTCCAGGTGAGCTTCCAATGCCCTGATGGGGTCGACTTCTATCACTGTCACGTTTGCTCCCATTCCCCGCGCCCTCATAGCAACTCCCTTCCCCACCCACCCGTAGCCAACCACGACCGTCTTCATCCCTGCAAGAAGGAGTGCCGTCGCCCTCATTATCCCATCAAGGGTGCTCTGTCCCGTCCCATACCTATTGTCGAACATGAACTTGGTTTTCGCATCGTTCACAGCGATAACAGGATACGCAAGCCTCCCTTCAGCCTCAAGCGCCTTCAACCTCACGACGCCGGTCGTAGTTTCTTCTGACCCGCCGACTATGCTTTTCGCATCAGACGTTAGCGCTGCCACATGCAGGTCCGCTCCATCATCAATGAGTTGGTCAGGATGAGTTGCAACCACCTGCTCGATGGCCCAGGAGTATTCCTTGGTCGACTCCCCCCTCCAAGCCCATACATCGGCTCTTGTCGAGAGGTAGGCGGCTATGTCATCCTGCGTTGATAGCGGGTTTGCCCCTGCGAGCTTAACGTCAGCTCCGGCCAGGAGAAGTGCGTCGACGAGAACCGAAGTCTCTTTGGTCACGTGAAGGCAGACCCCGAGCTTCACACCTTCCAGAGGCCTCGACTTCGCGTACTTCTGTGCCAAGGCTGTAAGGGCCCCCATGTGCGCCTTCGCCCAGAGGAAGTTCCTTTCTCCTGCCGCCGCCAGCTTCACGTCCGCCACTTTGCTCAAACCTTTGACCCTCCCCTCAGCCCTGCAATAGCCGCTTCTATCAATCCTTTGACAACTTTCCCCGAACGCTTCATCACTTCGAGTACCTCCTCATGGCTGACCTTGGGCTGCATCCCGGCGGCCCAGTTGGTAGCAATCACAACGGAAGCGTACTCCAATTTCTTCTCGTTGGCGAGCACCACCTCAGGGACCCCGGTCATCCCTACCACATCACCTCCCAGAATCTTGTACATCTTGATCTCCGCGGCTGTCTCGAACCTCGGTCCCTCGGCGCATACGTAAACCAGGTGGGAGCGGACGTCGACCCCCAACTTCTTTGCAGCAACCGCGAGCTCAAGGTTCAGACGCCTGCTGTAGGGATACGTCATGTCTGTGTGGACCACCCTCTCCTCAAAGAATGTAGTCTGCCTCCGCTTGGTGAAGTCGAGGAACTGTTCAATCAGGCCTATCTCTCCAACATGGAACCCTTGGTTCATCGAGCCGACTGCGCTCGTCGCGATTATCTCTTTGACTCCAAGCTGATCGAGTGCCGCGATGTTAGCCTTATAGTTGATTCCATGAGGCGGGGACTTGTGTGCTGCCCCATGTCTGGGTATGATGTAGTAATCATCTCTTTCGTGCTTGAAGACAATCGCCAAGCCGAACCTCGTCCTGATCGTTTTCGGCTTGCTAAGGTCGAAGTGCTCAGAGACCCCGGTCCCCGTGATTACTCCGACGGGGCGGATGCCTCTAGTCATATCTCGCGATGGAGTAGACTTCGTAGCCCGCGAGCTTCTTTCTTCCCTTCAGACGGCCCAGCTCGGTGACAAAAGCGAAGCCGACCACCTTCCCCCCCATCCTCTCCGTCAAGGTCGCCGCGGCCTTCGAGGTCCCCCCCGTCGCCAGCAGGTCGTCCACGACGAGCACTCTCTCCCCCTTCGAAATCGCGTCGGTGTGAATCTCGAGCCCCTGTCTCCCATACTCCAGCTCGTAGTTCACGCTCACCTTGGCCGCCGGGAGCTTCCCCACCTTTCTGGCAGGGACGAACCCTATCCCGAGCCTGTCGGCGACTGGGGCGCCGACTATGAACCCTCTCGCCTCGATGCCGACTATCTTGTCCAACTTATCCCCCTTCCACCTCTTCGCGAGGGCGTCCGTGACCCTTCGCGTGAGCCTCCCGTTCTTCCACAGCGTGGTCAAGTCTTTGAAAGGGATGCCTTTCTTCGGATAATCGGGAATCGTTCTGATAGCCCGCTTGACGTCCTGCTCTAGGGTCGCCACTACGCGCTCAGCCTCGCGTGCTTCAGCGCCGTGCCGCAGTCGCACTTCCGTTCTTCGGGGAGCCGCTTCACAAGTTCGACGATCAACTTCCTAAGATTCTCGATGTTCTTGTTGAAGACACTGATCACCTCTTCGTGAGAGACAGGGGTGATGGTCGGGTCCCCTTCGAGCCCGGCGTCGTAATCGGTCACCACGGAAACGTTCAGGTAGCAGAGCTCCTGCTCTCTCGCTAGCACCACTTCCGGATACTGCGTCATGTTGATGACGTCCCACCCTTGCTTAGTGAAGAATCTGCTTTCAGCTTTCGTCGAGAACCTCGGCCCCTGAATCACTACAACGGTCCCAGCCCTGTGGTACTTGAGCCCAAGGTCCAACGCCGCCTCCGCTGCTGCGGTCCTCATTTGTGGACAGTAGGGCTCAGCCGTGCTTACGTGAGTCGTTTCTGGGCCATCGTAGAAGGTGTCCTTCCTTCCGGCCGTGAAATTCACGAACTGGTCGCAGAAGACGAGGTCTCCTGGCTTTACTGTCGCCTTCAGGCTCCCGACGGCATTGGGCGCCATGATTCTTCTGACTCCCAACTTCTTGAAGGCATAGACGTTCGCCCTGTAGGGGACCATGTGCGGCGGAAACTCGTGGTGGACCCCATGTCTAGGCAGGAAAGCGACCTTCCTTCCCCCGATTTCGGAGATTGTGACTCTCCCGCTCGGCCTTCCATAGGGGGTCCTTAGCGCGATCCCCTGCGCCCTTTCCGAAAAGTTGTAGAACCCGGAGCCGCCAAAGACGCCGACATCGGCCCTCGGCTTCACAGACCGCCCCCCGCGGTTTCCGATTTAATCTTTAGGCACACTTGAACTGTTAATAGTAGCACGGCCCAAATCACAATAATGCCCTGCGATCCTTCAGTTCACAACAAGCGAAGTAGCAAGGGTGAAGCTGAACTTGTATCCCCGGCCGCCTGGATCGCAATCGGCAACCTCGCAAACGCAAAAATCCTCGTTGGCATGTCAGGTGTGATGGCCCTAAGGATTCAGGCCGCCAAGAATCAGGAAGCAACTTACCCCGAGTCTGAGGACACGCTGATCGAGTCGCTTGGAGGTCAGACCCGCGAAGGATGGTCTGAGAAGGTCAAGGAATCGTTTCACGTCCACATCGAAACTTTCAAACCAGCGCAATTCCTCGAAGGCGTCCGTTCTTTTTTCGAAGCCGTGGGCTTGAGAGATTCGATTGAGATTAGCATCGACGAGCAATCTCTTCACATCCCCGGTTCACCCGGACCGATGGACTTGCAAAGCGCGGTCAACCTCGGTTCGCAATATTTGCAAAAGAAGGGCGAATCCGTCCGAACGATTGAAGTCAGCGCCTCGGGTAGAAACGAAGTGTTCCTCCTCCTACTGAATTTCTACTACTCGCGCAAACACCTTCCAATGGATGCTCCTATCGAACTGGAGGTTAATGCCATGTCCAACGAGCTTGGTCCTAGAAACGGCGAATTGTTCTCCGCCTACAAGGCACGTATGAAAGCCTTCGACTCCGATGTCCAGAATCGGGCAAGGATATTCGACGCTTCAACTCTACGAGAAAGTCTCACCCGGCGAAAGCTGACCCAAAATGACCCATTCTCAGAAGGGTTGAAATACCCAAAATCGAAAAATCCCTCCCATGACCCGCTCGTACGAAGAACTGCTTTCAAGGGCCAGGGCAGGCCTCGACAAGGACGCCAAGAAGTCGGGAGCCCTCCGCCTCGAGCTCCCTGAGCCAGATGTGATTTGGGTTGGAAACAAGACCATCTTCCGCAACTACGCCGAGTTCCCCAAGCTCCTCCGCCGGGACTCCGCGTGGGTGCTCATGTACCTAGCCAATGAGCTGGCGACAGCCGCTTCCCTCGATGGGGAACGCGCGGTCTTCATAGGCCGCAAGGACAGAGACTCCTTCTCCCAGCTTCTCCAGCGCTATGTCAAGGACGGAGTCATCTGCCCGGTCTGCGGGAGCCCGGACACCCACCTCGAAAAAGACAAGCGGATGTGGTTCATGGTGTGTGAGGCTTGCGGGGCAAGGTCGGTCGCCAAAGTTGCCTAGCGTCAACGGCAAGGGCTACTCCGTCCGGACGGCGGAGTTCACGGGAACGATTCTCGTCAACATGTGCGACGAGGAGCTCGTGGGTAGGACCGTAGAGGAGGGGAAGCTAAAGGTCCACCTTTCCAAGGATTTCTATTCCGGCGAGGTCGTTGACAAAGGTGAGGCTCTCAGGTTGATTCGCACCTGCTCAATAATCAACCTCGCGGGCACCAGGTCGGTCTCTCTAGCAGTGGACAACAACGTGGGAGCTCCCGAGGCTATCCGCGAAATAGAGGAGGTTCCCTTCCTTATGATCTACAAGTT
>JAPCJK010000036.1 GCA_027886975.1 Nitrososphaerota archaeon | reverse complement strand
GGGGTTTATGCTCGCCTGAACCCCCTGGGACAGTGGAAGGATGAGGCTCGAGATCAGTATCCCGATTATGAGGAACGAAACGTAATCAGTGTTGTACTGTGGGACCTGGCGATTGACGAAGGTGGCACTGAGCCCCCAGGTGATGATCCCAAGTACGCCGCCGATCAGGCTCGTGGAAGCCTGCGTCCTGTAGGTCGCCCATTTGCTCATGTCCCGACGCGCCATCGCCCAGACCTTGCCGAACTCTATCGGGGATTCCATCAGGCACCCGCTTCCATGTTGAGCTTCAAGAACGCATCCTCCAGCGAAGGCTGGGACGACTCGAGCGAAGTGACTTCAATCCCGAGAGCCGTCAGTCTCTGGAAGACCTCGTTATAGTTGAGGGTCTTGGACCCCTCGATGTTGAGCCTTGTCCTCCCTTCATCGTCGGCGTTCTCTACCACGTCTACACCCATGACTCCACCTACTCCTCGGATCGCTTCAACGACGGAATTCGCCGAACCTGGTACATAGTTCCGGACGAGCAATGAGAGGTTCACTCGGTCAGAGACCTTCGCCTTGATTTCCTCGGGGGTCCCTACGATGAGTACGCGCCCCTTTCGAAGGACGGCGATCCTGTCGCAGAGCTGCTCGGCCTCCCAGAGGTTGTGGGTTGCGAGGAGGATCGTCTTTCCCTGGCGGACCGCCAGGTCCTCTTTGATGAGCTTCCTGAATTCGGCGGCGGAAATTGGGTCCAGGGCAGTAGTAGGCTCGTCGAAGAGCAGGACAGATGCTTCTGCGAGAAGAGCCCGGGCCACGAGTAGGCGTCTAGCCATCCCGGTAGAGTAGCGTTGATACATCACGTCTGCCCATTCCGTCATTCCTGCGAATTCGAAAATCTCTTTGATGCGGGCCTGTGCGACCTTCTTGGGGATTCCTCGAAGATCGGCGAAGAACTCGAGGTTCTGCCTTCCGGTGAGGCGCCTTTCGAACCCTAGGTTCTCCGCAAAGACAGTCTGCAGACGTCCGACGGTCGCCCTCGGTCTCTTGGCAACGTTGATACCTTCGACCAAGGCCTTACCTGAGTCGGGGAGGACAAGCGTTGATAGGATCTTAATTAGCGTCGTCTTGCCAGCTCCGTTCGGGCCGAGGAGGCCAAAGATCTCCCCTTTTCTCACATCGAAGCTCACCGAATCCAGGGCCATCGTAGACTGGGCTCCCGAGCCCGTCAAGATCCTGAAGAAGTTCAGGAAGCTTACCGTTGCGCCCCGCCCCTCTCGCAGATTCTTGATTGAATGATATGACTTACTCACCTCGATGAGCTGGATTGCGGGAGGAGCCTCGCTCATGGTCTGCTCAAGGTCCGCTTAGCTGGCATGGGTGTTCACGCAATTGATTAGCTCTGAGTTAACACGTCGAGCGAAGGACAGCCAGGAAAACTCCCTCCGAACCTTTTCGATGGCACGGCTTCCAAGGGACTCTCGAAGCGCGCCGTCGCGGGAGAGCTCCTCGATTCTGTCGGCGAGTAGGTCCGGGTTCCCCTGGGTGAATAACAACCCCGTCTCTCTGTCATCGATGATGTCCGCAACTTGAGGCAGATCGCTTCCTATGACGGCTTTGCCGCAGGCCATATATTCCAACACCTTCAAAGGCGAGCCGATCCCCTTCGCCCTCCTCGAGGATTTCAAGATGTTGTAGGGAGCGACCATGATGTCACATGCGTTGATGTAATCTGCAACTTCAGGGTACGGGACGGTCCCGGCGAGGATGAATGCAGCGTCAGGGTCCGACCCTGCAAGAGCCCTGACCTTCGCCGGCATCGGTCCCACCAGGAGATACTTGAGGCCGAGCACGGACTCACGCAGCTTCCTTGATGCTGATATCAGGTCTTCAATCCCATGCCAAGATTGGGCCGTGCCCACGTAGCCGACGACGGTTGACCCCTCAAGCCCGAGCCTTTTCCTAACCGAAGACCGTGCGATGGGGTCCGGCTTGAAGAGGTCGAGGTTGACCGCTGCTTTGACAAAGACTGTCTTGCCCATGGTCCCGCGGGGGACCATCTTTTCGTTGTAGGCGAGGACCCTCGAACAGACTGCGGCAGAAAGCTTGCTGTACCTTGGCCCTATTAACTCGAGGACCATGGGCCTATGGGAGATTAGGGAAGCAACCGCACCCGCGCCGAAGGCGGTCTCCCTCTCGATGATGACCTGGAGTCGATGGTCCCTGGCGAGTTTTGACGCGAAGACACCGACAAAGAGAGCGTTGAAGCTTTGGAGGTACAGGTTGTATGCCCTCGCCTGGACTCCCTGGGTTTCTGTGTCGGCGCCCGCGAGGTTTCCCTTCCCAGAGAGTGGACCCACAACTCCTCTGTAAACCCTGTGAAAACTAACCCCAGATATCTTCTCCTCGCTCTTCTGCGACCCCTCTCTCCTGCATACGACGTGGACTTCGTCCCCTAGCTGTCCCAGGGCTCGGGCAAGCTCGAAGACGTGGGTGGATGCCCCCCGGGGGTTCGGGATGGGGATGTCGGGAGCCACGTAGCAGACTCCTAGCAAGGGCGCTCAACGGCTGACAATTCGGAGAAGACCGAGGAGGATTTGCGGGTGCTCAACCCAAAAGCTTCCTCAGACTTGATTCGCCAAGGCCTATCGCGAGAAAAAGGAGAAGGAAGAGAAGACCCAACGTAATCCCCGGAGTCGCCGAGTCGAGCGCTTCGATTGCGTTCAGGTCCGCGACTCTGATGAACCCAACCGACGCCGCAGCCGCTGAGAAGAGCAGCAGGAATGTGGCCGTTGTCTTCCTTAGGCGTGGGAAGACGGCGAACGGAATCGCTCCGACGTAGAAGAGCACTGCGCCGTGAGAAGAGTAGAAGAATGGGGTGATGAAGCGACCGAAGAAGTCCATCACATTACCGAGGACCACCCGGACTGTTTCCTGCGCGACCAACCCGGCTGAGCCCCCCGACTCGTTGGTCGTGAGGTTGAGGACAATTCCATAGAACGTCCTCCCGAGGGTCAGAGGGTCCGTCGCCAAGAAGAACACCAACGCGACGAAAGCGAGGGCGCCTATTCTGTCGACCTTCATTCTCCCCCCGAATCCCGAAATCGCACCGAATACGAAGCCGAGGACCCCTGCGAGCTCTCTGGGACGCGACCCTCCTCCGAAGCCCAGCAGGCCAAGAGCGCTCTCGAGGGGGCTGATGGCTGCGTGCAGGGCCACTGGCAGACCCAGCAACACGCTGGTCTGGATGAATACCATTGTGGTGAGCATGAACACAAGGAACGAGAGGGCCGCCGCCTCCGCCAGGTAGGTCCATCCCTTTGCCCCTCCTTCGACGAACGAACGCGCGAGGAATGCCAGTGCCGCGAATGTAATCACGAGGGTGAGGACGCCCTCAATCAAGAGGACCGAGTTGTAGAGCCCCAGGCCTACCGGGAGTCCGAGTCTGTTGGTTGTAATGTAGACCCTCTGGTTTGTGAGATAGGTCGAGAGTGCCTGCTGCCCCGAGAGCTGGACTACTGTGTGGTTCCCAAAAAGCTGAGTTATCTGAGTCACATAGGTCTGCGGAAGATAGTTGGTAAGGAGATAGATGTGGTTGCTCGAGTAGAGCGCCAGGTCGTTGGCAGAGATGGTGAAATCTGCTACTATGATGGCATTGTAGTTCCCGAGCTGTCCCATCGTGTCGAGTTGGTCCACCGCCTGGTCTGGCGTGAGATACTGATACCCTGAGGAGACTATCGTAGGTGCCAGGACTGCCGCAGTTGCAGGGGTGGCCGATAGATACACGCGGGGGACCGGGGGCGGCCCGAAGGCGACTGCCAATGTTACCATCAAGAAGCACGAAATTGAAAAGAGTGCCAGGAGTTTTCGGGCGTTGAACCAAGTCATTATCTGCCAGACAAGTGGGAGGATCTTTGGAACAGCCTTGTCAAGCCTTGGCGAGACCCTTCTCCAAAGGAGAGGGAGTCCGATAACCAAAGCGACGAGCGCGACCAGGTATCCGTAGATGTAGTAGTCCCTCGCGGTCGTCTGATAGAGAACGACCAGGCTTCCGAAATTCGCAGGGAACTGGATGAGAAGGTACTGGATTCCACCGACGGCGATCTTTTCGCTGATGACGGTTGCATTGGCCCGGTTGAGAACCCCCGCTGTTCCGGCGTTGGGGAAGATTGAGACGACCTCGAGGCCAGGGTCGTCGGGGACCAACACATAGTATGAGGTAGGGGTGAAAGGTTGAATGTTCATTGACACGAATACACGTGGGATCGTGGCCGAATTCCTGTAAAGCACACTGAAGTCGGTGAACCTCCCTGCTATGGTGAAGTTGAACTGGTCGTAGGAGGCAGGGACAGTGATGGTGACCTCGGTTACCGGGGGCCTGTCAGAGAGCAGCGCAACGGTGTAGTTGCTCCCCTGTGGAAGACCGTTGACCGCCAGAAAGGTGAAAGTGAAAGCTGCCTTCAGCACTGCTTGCTGGGTGTGGGGAGGGGTCGTCACGCTCACCCCAAAGGACACCCTCTGAGAAATAGTGCTCAGGACGGAAAAATGTTGGCCGAGTGTCACCTTGTAGGAGACTGCGAGCTGCGGGGGGGTCTGGGATGCGGCTCCGGGGGCGAGAGCGGAGGCTCCAAGAACCAGCGCAAGGAGAAGAATGATTGCGGTCTTTCTCATAATTTCCTGCGCCCGAGAAGGTCCCGCTTCAAGAGAAGGGTGGCAGCCAGCCAACTTACCAGCCCAACGATGATGACGACAACGACGACGGCAATCACCGTGTTCGTAGAAACGTAGTTGGTCTGGACGGAAATCAGACCATTGTTGACTGACACCATAATGCTCCCTGTGTAGTACGTCGTGCCGCCACTAGACACGGTGACGTGATACGCTGTGTTCGCTGGTGCCTGGAAGGATATGGTCCCGCTCGAATCGGTGATGCCCACGAAATTCCCCGATACGCCGCTCGTCCCTGAGACGAGAACGCCGGGGAGCGGGGAACCCCGGGAGTCCTTCACCTGCAGGTGGGCCCTGAGAATGTTGGTGTCCAGGACCGCATTGGTGTTCTGTGATACTGCAAGGCTTGAAGCAGCCACTAAGGAGCCCTGGAAGGTCGCTGTAAGGTTGTAGGTCCAGGGGACGACGCCAAAGGATACTGACCCTTCTGTGTCAGTGATGGCACTATTCACTGCATATGGCAGGCCAGCCCCCACCGTGACGTTGACGCCTTGTACAGGGGTCTTGTTCGCGTCGTGAACTACGACACGGAAGGAGACGCCCACGAACTTGATTCCAACAGAGGCGCCCTGCCGGAGGTTCCCCCAGGCCTTCGATATGGCAAGGCCGGGCGCAAAAATCGATCCAAGAGTAAGGGAGCTGCCCCCCACCGTCGCGCCGTTCACTGAGAGACTAGGGCTCTGGCCTGTGTAATGTGTGCTCACTCTAATCCCTGCCGAAGCCGCCGTCAGAACGATTCCTCTGGTCGAACTTGACGAGCCGTTCACGGAAGGGATAGGAAAGCCCCGCGCCTGAGCCACGAAGAGCGTCCCTCCTACGTCCTGCATCTGGTACCTCTGGGCAACGACGAACGAAACTACCCCGTCGAGCACGACCCCCGATGTCATGAATCCGTATTGAGGTCCAAGGGCAAGCCCGAGGCTCGGAGATTTGAAGCCAAGGGACGCGTCGACGACCCCACTTCCCGAGAGTTTGACGGAAACCCCGGAAGACGTCATGTCAAGTTTCATGCTCCCCACGAAGCCCTTGCTTATCGAAGTGCAGAAGTGAATCTGGAACGTAAAACCAGAGGGCCTGACCCTGGTTCCAAGGTTGAACCCGAGGGTCCGCCAGGTCCCATCAGCGACCAGGAACCCCCCAATCGTGGAGTTGACCGGAGGCTGAGGAGCTCTCGGGTCGGCCGAGCAGGTCGTTCGCTGAGTGGACGACCCAAAGACAGGAAACAGGAGCCTCTGGTCAGGGGTCCCAGAGAACGTATGGTCCAGGTCCACGGCCGCGAAGAGGGTCTGGTTCCCAATCACACCCACACCAGCGAAAGACGCCCTGTAATGGAATATTAGCTGGGGGGACGGGTCCCCAAAAACTGTCTGAGTAGCAGAGCTCAGCTGAGAGATCCCGGTGCTCGTCGCATTCAGGGTCGTGACGCTTGTCCTCCCGACATAGAGCGAATCCTGGACAGACCAGAAAGAGCCGGACGCCAGAGCCGTCGCATTGCCGGTGATGTGCGATGTACCGGTCCAGGGACCCTGGTGCCCGGGCGAGAAGTCGGGGGAAGGGACGAAGGCATGAACCTTACCAGAGAAGGACGCGGACGCGGGGAGCCATCCTCCACCTCCAATCGTGAGAGGGAGGGAAAGTCCGCTAGCTGAGGCGGATACGTTGTCCAGCGCTACCTGGGTCCCCCAGAAGAGGTCTGCCGTGGGGAGGAGCTTCTGGAGTGTCTGCTCTTCTCCCACGGCGTATGTTGGTGAAAAGTGGACGGCGGCGAGCGTGTCAAGAAGCGCGGTGGAGCTCGACGATGTACCCCACAGAATCCCAAGCTGCTTGAAGGAACCGGGTTGGATATCCCCCAGGGACCAAGCCAATGCTGTGGCTACATCTCCGAACCCGCTCGCCCGGGAAAGGAACCGGTCGGCGCGAGTATAGTTGACTACTTCGCGAGTTGGTCCGACATCGAAGGCCGCAGCACCGAGGGTCGCCTCCATACCAACCGAAACAGGCCCCACTTTTGTGAGCAAGACCGACGAACCGGTGGTGTACTGAGTGGACGCTGGGTCGATGGTGGCGAGCTGGGAGGCCTCTACAACCGCTGTGATTCTAACCTGGGGCAGGGCCGAGGACCCAATGTTCTGAACAAGGTAGGTCGTCAGAACCCCCCCGCCGGAAACGACCGAGAGCGTGGTGAGCCTGGCCTCGCCCGCGACTGAGGTGGTCGCAACGGCGTAGGTTGGCGGGAGCGACATGTTCGCGATGGCCTGCCATGGGAAGACCTGAGACAGGGGTCTGGTGGCTATCTCGGAGGTTCCGAATTCCCCCCCACTTGAGCCTGACAGCGACAATTTGGAGAGGACGGTCTCCTGATAGGTCCCCCCGTAGGATAACACCTGGGCGGTCGACCCCGGGTGCGATGCCAATTGGCCAACCGTGTAAAGGCCTGCCGTGAAGGAACGAGCCTGCGTCTGGGTGCGATATGACGGAGAGGGTGCTCCCGGATTGCCATAATAGAGCATGAAGGCACCGTTTGAAGAGGCTTTTAGGCTCGCGATCACGAGTAGCCAAGCCGAGGTGACGAAGCCTCCGGAGGAGACCTGGTCCACAACGTAGGACGGCACCTCCCCCCCTGTGCTGTTGATGAGCCTCAGCTCGGTCCTTGCATCCAAGAGGTCAGGCGTGGGAAACGTCACCTCCATCAGGTAGGGCTGGTTGACGATGGGTTGAGGGGACGGGTTCGACAAGGTCAGGCTCCTCCTGAACAAGTAGCTCTGGTCCCACCACCCGTTGACTCCCGGTTGCGGCTGGGGTGCCGCAATCGCGAAGTGCGGGTCGGATAGTGTGATCATGAGTACTATGGTCAATGCTGCGAAGATCCTCAAGGATTTCCTCGACAACTAGGTCACCGTGCACTTCCAGTAGAGCTGCGGGATGCCCGCTCGCACCCTCACCGTGGTCTCAATCAGCCCCAGGGCTGAAAAGCGTTCGAGCAGTTTCAGGAACGCATTCCATCCAATGGTTCCACTTCGCTCCTCTGCCTTTTCGAGAAGCTCATATCCCGTCTTAAGCCCGTTGACGTCCGACATTGAAGAAAGGAGCAATGTCTCGCTGGTTGACAGTCCCCACGTGTTTTCGATTCTCCTCATTGAGCTCAGCTCCCTTTCTCGGACTGCCACAAAGATCCAAGCGAACGTGGCCACAACCGCTCCGACCTCGATGTACGGCGTGTATATCGACAGGAGGGCGGCCAAGAACTGAAATTCAGAGACGTGCGTCTGAGCGTCAGCCAATCTGGCCGAGACGAGCGCAAGTTCACTGAGCGCATACGCCCCCTGGCTCGACGTGGAGGTGGTGGTTCGCCTCAGTTCGCCGGCAAACGTAGTGAGGAACAGCGTCGAAAGGGAACCGTTGGCCAGGGCGCGTATCGTCGTGGCGTTCGAGAAACCGACGTAGGCCAAGCTCCCTTCCGTCCATTGGTACTCTGTTAATGATTCATTCCTAGTGACGGTGAACTGGCCTATGGCACGGAGCCCTGGAAGAGCCTTCGAAAGAGCAGTGTTGTCTGGTCGGGAAAGGGTAGTGACTATCCATACTCCCACAGGGGATCCGTTGTGTCCGAGCGAATACGAGCGGACCTCAACCCCAGGTCCCAAGATCAGCTGGCTCGAATTGAATAGGACCAATCCTGGACCCAGAGGAAGCGGGGTAGATGTCTGACTCCCCCCGAACCCCGCGTGAGCGTACGCAATTCCGGTGCCGTCCACGATGACAAGAGGGAGGGAGACCGCTGAAATCGCGACAAGGAAAACCGAGACCGCGCCCCACTTCCACGCCTTGGACCGCGGTATCCTCGCTGCATGATCCGATAGACTTCTCCCACAGAAAGAGCAGTATTCGTCCCTCCGCGCCAAGTATGATGAGCAGTAGGGGCACTCCGGCTTTTGCGCCGTTCCGTAGAGGCCGAGCGCGAGAATATACAGGGAAAGAGAGATTATCCCAACCCCTTGAAGGACGTAGCCCGCAGTGTACCCGAAGATAAGGGGAGCTGCGAAGGCCGCAGCGGAAATCGACGCGACGGAGACGGGGAGCAGGTACCCTTTGCCCCCCAAGAAGAGCACAGAGCCCAGGTAGACCATCGTCAGGGAAATCCACTGCACTCCCGGACTGCTGAAGTAGGATCCCACAGAATAGAGGCCCATCGAAACTAGTACAATGAGAGCCCCGCTTCCAAAGCTCCTGCGATCGAGAACCGGCCTTAGACGGATGGTCCCGAAGGCGAGCGTGAACGCTGTCAGGGCAAGAAGCCCGAGAGAGATCACGGGCTGGAGCCTTATCACCTGCTCAAGAGCTGGGACATCCCACCACCCAAGAGCGACGACGGCCGGAAGGGGGGCCAGGAGGACGGCGACTTCGAGTTTGCGCGAGTCTACCACGGTGATGAACTAGTCCAGGAGGGAGTGGATGGCGGTCGCAGTCTGATTGGAAGGGTCGTACCTGCACCCGATGTGCACGACTCGCTTGCCAGTTGAATTGACCAGTGCTTCGGCCATGGAAGCCACCAGTGGGCAGCCCATGGTCCCGCAATAATTTTCGGTCATGAACTCGTTGACACACAGAGGCCTCACGAAGGGCTTCGTTAGCTTTGATTCGACAATGGTGCCGCGTCGCTTCATCTCCACTCTGTCGGCGAGGCCCAGGCCGTCAACGATTGTCCTTGGAAGCCAGAAGAGGGCGTAATCCAGCCCTTTTCCTAGAAGACCCCCAAGCTCCTTCTCGTACGCCTCGTAAAGTCCATGGCCTAAAGGAGGAACTGGAAATTGATTCGATGTGATCCTAGATAGGAAGCTCATCGTCACCTCGCCCTCTGACGGTATGTAGGTGGCCGATCCCTCGAGCCCCTCCAATTTCATCAGCTCTTTCGAAAGCTTCAGGGGGCCGAGAAGGCTAAGCGCCGACGGCAGGATCTTCACCCTCGGCTCGACCTCGTAGGCCAGAAGAACCACGCCGACCGCGAATGCGGACAGCGATGCCACTTCGATGGCGAACGTTCCGCTGACCGAGGAGATCACAAAGAGGACCCCGCTGGCGATTATCAGCCCCAACCCAGCCGCCCTGGACCTGGCTGAGCGGGCCTGCCAGACCCTTAGGCGCATTCTTTCCACGTCGCTCAACAAATCATCTCAGAGCCGTCAGAACCCTGGCGAATCTTTCTCTGGATAGATACTCCCTCATCCTCCGGGTGGTCCTGAGAAACGGTAGCTCACGCTTTAGGTAGACGTACAACACAAAGGCAACCATTGCCCCTGCGATTACCGCCGCCAGAGCGTCTCTGAGTAGGAAGTTCGGAGCATATGAGGCATACACCTTCGTCGGCCCGGCGACTGTGAAGGTTAGAGGGTTCGAAGAGCCGAAGTTTCCCCCCAACCAGCCGCTGAATACATTCAGGGGGGATGACGCCGATGCCCTGAGGGTGACCAGGGTTCCCACTGGGAGGTATGCTTGCAGGGCGCTCCCCGTGCCAAGGGACCCGGCCTTGGACCCGACGGCGTAGTTGAGGGAACCGTCCGGGGAGGCGTCGACGAGGACGGAAGCATAGAACTCGGCCTTCTCGGACGATGCCCCCGTCACGGTCAGAGCGAAGCTCGAATTCTGGCCGTTGTAGACCCCGGCACCGGTCCCGACCCATCCAAAGAATTTCCAGCCAGGATTGACGGTCGAACCGACGGCGATTCTCGAACCTGCATCAAACCACCCGCTCTGCGCCCCCACCGAACCACCCGCCCCGGGATCTGGGACGACGTTGACGAAGTACTGATGCCTGTACTCGAGGTTGAATGAACCAGGGCCGGTGATGGCCTCACCACCTGTCCCCGAAGTTATCCATCTTTCCTGGAGGCTGGGCTGCCCGATAACACCTTCTGTGCTCCAAATAGAACCGGCATCGATCCAAAACTTGTTTCCCTGAGCCGTGAGTTGAGTGAGTACTGCGTTCCCGAATACCACGGAAAGGACCGCTGGATGGGCACTGGATTCCCCGTTCAGCCAGCTGTATGTGAATGTGACACTGAATTGGTGATAGTACGACAGGTAGAGATTGACTGGAGCTGAAATCACAAGGGGCCCTGCGTTCGCCGCCCATCTCTCTTCAAGAGATGAGCCCACAAGCGGATTGGTCACTATTACCACGGTCCCGTTGTCCGCCCAGGTCGATAGGCCACTTGTCGCCAGGCTTGCTCCTGCCTGCACCCCTAGCGTCTGGTATTCCAGGAACGGGGGTGACGCTGCGCCGCCCCCAACCATTGAGTACCCCACCGCGAGGGAATATTGGTGGAAATAGGTTATCGTGAATTGACCGGGCCCGTTCACGGTCCCCGACATGTGTGTCGCCGAGGTCCACCTCTCCCCAGATGTGGCTTGGATGATTTGGGCAGTGGTGTACTGAGACCCGGCGTCAAGCCAGTAGTCCTGCTGGAGGGGAGTCAAGGCCAGTGTCAAGGTCGAGCCTGAGGAACTCCCTGTCAGGGTAATCTGCGTGGGGCTCCGTCCTCCGACAATGGCGTAATTGACCGCGTAGGCGTACTGATGATAGTAGGTGATGGTCAAAAACGACGAAGTGACTACGGTGCCGTTCACCGCGGTCCCTGCGGACCATCTTTCGTTCGGGTTCTGCGAATGTATGGGGTTGGTCGCGGCGTACTTGGAGTGCTCGTCTGTCCAGAGCTGGATCGGGTAATTGTGTAGATCGCCCATAAGGGGCCGGCTGAGAGAAACGTAATTGATCGCTGGTGTCGCTGGAGATCCGCCCCCGCTCACGGCGTATTCGACCGTAGTCAGGTATTGGTGGTAATAGATGGGCGTGATGTCGGTTGGGCCCGCAATGACCCCAGACGTTGAGGCGGTAGCCCACCTCTCGGCTGCTGATGGTGCCCGAACGTAGGTCTGGTATGAATAGGAGGTCCCCGCATCGACCCACCCTACCCAGGTGGCGGTCTGGGACGTGTTGACGCCGAACGAAATGACCCACACCTTTGGAGGGACGAAGCCCATGCTGCTACCTGCGACCGAATAGCGGAACGTTGACAGATACTGATGGTAATAGGGGAAAAGGAACAGTCCGCCCTGTGTGGCTTTTCCCCACGTCTGGGTGCTCGTCTGCCACCCTTCCCCGGACCTGGTGCCGATGAGTGAGTAGGAGACGTTCCAGAAAGTCCCCTCGTCCATGGTGTAGACCGTATTGGAGCTTGTTGTCAGGTTAGCGCGCTGGACTTGCGAATTCTGGAAGTAAAGGAGCAATGGCGGGGGGTAGTTTGTGCCGCCGTCAACTATTCGGTAGCTTATGCTAAGGGTCACCTGTATGGGAGGAATTTGCGGACTCGGTGAGGACGCTGCAGGGAACGGTGCCCCCGCGTAGGACGGGGCCGAGAAGACAAACGCCAAGGCAAGCAGGCTCAAACCCAGAATGAACGGGTACCGTGTCTCCCGTAAGGTCAGTCTCCGGTCGAGACGGTTGAGATAGTGCAGTTCTCGAATCGCCTACGAACTGAGGGGGCGAACCATCTTCGCGCGGTACCACTCGAGATACTTCGAGAGCCCTTCCTCGAAGGGTACCTTTGGCCTCCAGCCAAGCTGGTGGAGGGCCTTCGAGTTGGAACAGAGTGTTTGCGGGAAGTCGCCTTCGTAGCCCTTCACGAAGTCAGGCTGCACGTCTTTCCCGAGACCCTCGGCGACCTTCCGGGCGACGAACTCGATTGAGAGGTCCTTCCCGTAGCCCACGTTAATGATTTCGCCATCGACATCCACTGCCGCGCCCAGGTATGTTGCAGAGACCACGTCGGAGATGTAGGTGAAGTCTCGCGATTGCTTCCCGTCCCCGAAGATGCGGGGGCGCCCTCCTCGGGCGATGATGTTGGTGAAAGCTGTGATGACTTGGTCTGGGCGGCCCCTCGGTCCGTAGACCGAGAAGTATCTCAGGCAAACGGTCTTGAGTCCGTAAGTCCTCTGATACGCGATGCAGTACTTCTCTGCGGCCAGTTTCGTAGCCCCGTAGGGATTCGTTGGAGACGGGGGATGGTCCTCCACCATGGGAAGGCTGACGGGGTTCCCGTATACCGAAGAAGAGGAGGCGTAGACCACCTTTTCGACTTCGTTCTTCCGCGCGGCTTCGAGGACGTTCAAAGTCCCCGTTACGTTCGTTTCGTGTGCATCCCGCGGATGGTCGATGCCGTACCTGACCCCCGCCTGGGCCGCTTCGTGAAAGACTACTGAAACCCCTCCCATTGCGTCGTTCAGAGAATCGAAATCCAGGATGTTTCCTCTGACGAGGCGGAAGTCCTTGTCGTTCAAGTAGGGCCCTAGGTTCTCTTCCTTTCCTGGGTAGAAGTCGTCGAAACTATCGTAGGCTGTAACCTCGCATCCTTTGCTGAGCAGGAATTCGACGAGGGCCGAACCGATGAAGCCAGCGCCCCCGGTCACCAACACCTTCCGTCCTGTCAGGTCCATCAGGCCTTGACCCCGAGGAGCCCGTCGTAGGCCGCCGAGACATCTCTTGCGAGCCTTTCGAAGGTAAAGCTTTGCGCCCGCGCCCTCCCCTCGGAACCCATCTCCTCCGCGAGCGCAGGGTCGTCGAGGAGCTTCAGGATGGAAGCGGCGAGGGATTCCGCGTCCCCGTAATCGCATATCACGCCGCAACGTCCGTAGTCGACCTCGTAGGGAAGGCCGCCGACGTTGGTGACAACCACGGGCCTCCCCTGGGCCATGGCCTTCATGACTGCCTGGCTGAACCCTTCGAAGCTGCTTGGCATGATGAATACGTCGCAGGCGGCGAGTGCTTCCAATTGGCTCTGCTCCGTGACCATCGCGGGTGCTACTCTGAGATTCTTGTCGATTCCTAGCTCCTTAGACCTGGCAATGATGCCCGCCGAGACGCCCGTGTAGTCCGGGCCGATCAAAACAAGCTGCGCCTGGGGGTGGCGTCTGCATACAAGCTTCAACGCCTCCACGGCAAATTGGACTCCTTTCTGCTCACTCAGACGTCCGAGGTACATTATGAGCGGACCTTCGACACCGTATCGTCTCCTGAATTCTTTCCCGTCCCTCTGCTCGAGGCAATCCTGAGGTACCCCGGACGGCTCCAGCCTGATTTTCTCAAGGGGGAGTTTCATCCCCTGCAGCCACCCGGTCAGCCCCGGGTACCTGATCATCACGAGGTCGCACCTCCGGAAGAGGCTGGGGGAGACGACAGCGTCGTACGTCCTTAGAAGCCCGGACCGCATTGGGCCGTAGTCCGAATGCGTCTCCAGCGGTCCGTAGGTCGTGAGGACCATGGGCGAGTGTATGGCCTTCGCTGCCAAGAGCGCGAACATTGCATAGGTATCGTGACTGTACACATGGATCAGGTTAGGGGAGTCCTTCACGAGTTCCCCGAGGAGGCCGGGCCAGACCTTGAGCCTGTAGCTGATGTCAATGGGGACCGGTAGTCTGTGGACTTCGATCCCGTCGATCTTTTCCGACTTTACCATTATTTTCCTACCCAACACCGAATCGGGCGTGTACACTTGGACGTCGAGTCCCAGCTTGGCGAGCTCTTTACCGACTCCGAGGACGTAGGCTTCGATGCCTCCAATCAACGGGTAGAAGGAGGGGGTCACGATCGCGATTTGGTTTCGTGTCATGACGCCGGCCTCACCGACGAGTAAACACCTTCGATTTTGTCAACGATGCGCTCCCACCTAAATTCGGATGCGGTCAGCCTCGCCTCTGCCGAAAGCTTGGACCTAAGGCCCTCGTCGTTCATCAGAAGACTCAGAGCACCTGCGAGACTTTGCTCGTCCCCCGGGTCTACAAGGAGGCCGTTGACGCCGTTTCGGATCAGGCTGATTGGTCCATCGGTCTTGGTCGCAATCGACGGTTTGCCGTGCGCCGCCGCCTCCAGAAGGACAATCCCGTAGGGCTCATAGAGGCTAGGGAGGACGAGCGCCGAGCAATATTCGAGGGCCGCCAGCTTATCAGCTTCTGAGAGTCTTCCCGTGAACGACACCCTTTCAGATATCCCAAGGGTGTCTGACAGTGCCCTTAGGTTATCGGAGTAACGGACCTCTCCGGGGCCGGTCGCAGGGCCTGCTACCACGAGCTGTACGTCGGGAATCTTGGGACTCGCCTTCGCGAAGGCCCTGAGAAGAACTTCAACCCCCTTTGTTCTGTTTATCCTCCCCAGGTACAGCAGGACCCTCTTCCCCTCCAGTGAGAATTTTTTGATGAAAGCCTGGAAATCCGCCTTTTCGAAGTGGACTGCTTCTACCCCGTTCGGAATGACAGAGACCCTGGAGCTTGGGGCCCCCAGCCCGATAAGGAGGTCGGCCTCCGCCTTGGTGACAGAGATCACCCTGCTGTAGGCGCGCAGGGTGAACGGTGCCACGAGCTCGTCATATGCTGGGACCAGCGCCTGGCTGAGGTTGGACCTCACCCCGGGAGGATGGAAAGGGGAGTGGCCGGTAAGCACCGAGGCCGCCCCCGTGACCTTCGCGATGAGGGCTGACATATCCGTGTGGGGGTGTCTGTAGGAATGGGCGTGAACCAAATCATAGTCACCCTTCAGGACTTGAGGAGCGAATCCTGGCCAGAAGCTGGCGAACTCCCCCATGCGCCCAATGACCCTTGACCTGCGCACGCTCAACCCTTGGACCGAGTCGAAGGGGCCGAGAGACGAGTGTTCTCGGGTGTCCGCGCTCGTGTAGATGTCCACCTCGTGCCCCCTTTTTACCAACTCCTTGGAAATGTTCAGCACGTGGTTCTCGACTCCGCCGTCAACGGGGAAGAAGAAGGGGCATACCTGCGCGACCTTCATTTCGAGTATGGCGCCTCCGTTTCATGGAGGGGTTCCAATATTATCAGAAGCTGAGAGTCGTCCGCTCGCTTCGTAGCCAGAATCTTCAGCTGGCCGACTGCGGATTCGCGACCTGGGGGAAAGCCTTTGGCGACTCTCCAGGGCCTGAAGCCTGGTCCAGCCGGTTGGCGAGCTCTCCCATGGTCAAGAGGTCCATCTTTCCCTCCGTCTTTTTCCGGTGCATATAGGCGAAAACTTCGTCCAGGGTATCAGACATGGGTTCCGCTCGCCCTCTAATCATGATGCTCCACGGATGCAACCAGAGATGGAAGATTGAACGACGCTTAATGCAGAGGTCGACGTAGCTCTTCATAAGTGACTGGGCCCCTTCTGACTTCGCGTCCACGTAGTAGACTGGCCTTATGTTCCATAGCCCTCCTCTTTGCACGGGTCGTCCGATCGCCCTGTTCGCTCCCCGATAGACCCTGAATCCAAGTTCTGACAAGACATCGAAGTGTGCTTCCCGGTTCCAGGGGAAGACGAAAGTCTGTGGGGAGCGGACCCTCAGGGTTTGAACGCATTTCTGGACGTCAGCCCTGAACTCCTCCGCTGTGCTTGCAGTCGCGTCGAGGTGGGAGTAGGTGTGCACCCCTATCTCGTGACGGGTCGAAGAATCCACTATTGCTGAGTAGGAGTTCACGTCCTCTTCGGCTGACCTGCCGCACATGGCCCAGGTGATTGGAATCTCGTGCCTGTCCGCCAGCCTGAGCAGCGCCATGGTCCCCATTCGATTGTCGTCAAATCTGGACTGCTCAGTCACGTCGAAATCCACGGAAACGCACGAAGCAGCGGCAAAGTCCAGGGGGTCTCGAGCCGGGAACGGGCCGAAGTCCATATGCAGGGCCCTGAGCACCTCCCTGGAGATAACTGCTGGCGACCCAATTGGCGACGAAACAGCCTTCACCGCTAGACGTTTGGCAATCCTATTGAGGTTCGACCGTTGTCACCAAATGCGTATTTCGAGGGTGTAAGGATTTCATTCTCATTGTTATGGGTTTCAAATTCATCAAGCTTTTATGCGAACAGTCGAATCAACCTGACTGGGTGTGTGGGGGGTGCCAAACCTGAGCCCCCTCGACTTGAGGGCGGCTCGACCGCACGCCCGATTTTTGATTATCCCAGTCGGTTGGTTCAGTAATCTCTAAACAGCCTTCCCCGGAGCGACCGGTAGTCGTCCAGGAGTTTCAGTCCCTCCAAAGTCGACTGGTAGTACTTCCCGCTTATGTTCATCTCGACCCTGAGCAGGTTCCTGGCCTCTAGAACCTCGATTATTCCTTTGAGCTCATTGTAGGAGATGTTCGCCTCCTTCATTATCTGGGTAGGGCGCAGTGGCCTCAACGAGGCAGCCTGGATAATGTCGAGGTGTATCTCGAACCTGGACCGTCTCTTGAAAGACGCCTCAACCCTCTTGGGCGAATTCAGCTTCCTAATGTCGTTCATCATTAGTTCAGCCGGGTTGTCCATGTTCTTAACAAGCAGAGAGACCTTTTCGCTGAAGGCCTTCTTGTTATCGGGGTCGAGGTACTCTTCGACGTACCCTGCGATCTTCGACGGTTCCGTGGAGTGGGGGATATACCTGTGCAGCTCGGAGACAGGCTTCGACGCCTCCCAGTAGATTGCGCTCACCGCCGGCTTGCCTAGGATGAACGCCTCCATCAGCATGGTCTCTGCGGCCCCCAAGGCGATGTCGGCGTGGGCCACCGGGGACTCGACCATCGAGGACTCCAACATGGTCACTCCCATCTTGGAGTATTTCCTATGTTGAGATTCCGTCCTTGGGAGGACGGCCACGGAAGCAATGTCCTTCTTGACAATCTTCTCGACCGCCTTCTCGAGTATTGGCTCGTGGGTGGGGAAGAAGGATGCGAATTCAGGCTCGGGCCTTACGAAGACAACCGGGGAGTTGATGCCTAGCTTCGCGTAGGGATTCTCCGCTTCTGGGACCGATCCCTTCAGGTACCCGGTGTGGAACCCGTTGAACCAGGCAACTTTGTCAGGGTCGGTGACTCCACTGGAATAGAGTTCCTGGAAGTCATAGAACCTGGGGACGTATACTCTGCTGGCCAGGGGGAAGACCAGTTGGTTGACGTGCTGTTCCCTTTCGTCGTAGAATATGGTCCATGAAGGGATGTTCAGTCCGAATGCCACCCTCACCGCCTCCGGCCACCTCTCGGTGAGAAGGAGGTCGGGCTTCTCCTCCTTGACTATGGGGAGCATCAGCTTGATGGTCTCCGCGTACGCTTCGAGTTTGTTACCCAGGTCCTTGCCTCCGTGCTTCCCCACCTTGAGGTAAGAGATTCCTTTGGCGTCCAGGATGCGGGTTATGTTGTCGTGTTCGCGGGCCGTGATTAGGAATTCAAATTCACCTTTGAGCTGGTCTATGATTGGAGCGAAGAAGTTAGCCTGGAATGGGGTGCTCATGGCCACCCAGATCTTCTTGACCCTGTCAGGCTCCATGGGCGCCGAGCCCGGCGAAGACGAGTTCATCCGAAAACAACCGTTATGGCAATGGCCAGGAGGGCGAAGAGGGCCTGCATCGCGAGGACAGAAATTACAAGGTCTCTTTCCTTTATGGGAGAGACCTTCATGAACGCGTGGACTAGCGCTGGATAGGGCGCAGGGTCGAGCGTCCCATCCGACCTGACTCTGGTGTGCCCGAAGATTTTTCTTTGCTTGAAGGGCCGTCTATTGATCAATTTGAGGGCGAAGTCCATGGCGGCAGGGATGCTTAGGACGACGGCTTCGAACTCCAGTCCTGATGCGAGTCCGATTGCAGCGACGGCGGCCCCAGCCATCAGCGTGCCTGTATCCCCGGGAAAGATCTTTGCAGGGTACCAGTTCAAGGCGAGGAACCCAATGTAGGCGAAGGTGAGAATCAATCCGAGGGCGGCCACTGTCGGATGCCCGGTGATGCCGGAAAGAAGAGACATGGTTCCAAGCGAGATAGCCGCGCCGCCGGCCTCGAGTCCGTTGAAGCCTGCCAGGAGGTTCGAGAAGTTGGCCGACGTGGTGATGGCCAGGGGGACGGCCACCAAGGGATAGAGGATGCCGAGGTGGACGCTCCCAAGCAGAGGAATGTCGATGTAGGCCCTCCCTATGAGCTGAATCGCCAGGGGCGCAGACACGGCCACAATCAGAAACGGCTTGAACTTCTGACTGAGCTCGACCATGTCGTCCGCTACCCCGACGACCCCAGTAAGAGCGATGGTCGCTGAAGCAGCTGCGAAGAGGACCGTGCTGCCGTCCAGGGCCGAGTTAAGCCCGACATAGAGGACAGATCCCACAGCAAGGGCCACGAGAACCGCGAGCCC
>JAPCJK010000035.1 GCA_027886975.1 Nitrososphaerota archaeon | reverse complement strand
CGGGGGTGGTGAGGCACGCGCCGCACGTCGTCGAGAAGGCCCCGTTGGTGGGGAGAAGACCGAGTGAGAATTCCCCCCGCGGAATCGTGACGTAGACACCGAATACCAGCTGGAGGAGGAAGCCGAGCCAGAAAATCGGCATCGAATACCCCGCTATCGCTATCAGTCTCGAGACATGGTCGGGTAGCTTGTTGTTGTGGGTGGCCGAAACTACCCCCATGGGGAAAGCAACTATCATTGTCAACAGGGCCCCGGCTATCGCAAGCTCGGCAGTGTAGGCGAAGCGGGACGCGAACACATCCCAGGTGGTTGTGGTCCCCCCTGAAATCCCGGGGAGCAGGCTGTACCCCCAGTTCCCCGCGATGACGTTCTGAAGCCAAACCGTGTACTGGTCCCAGAGAGGGACCAAACAGCTCGGCTGGTGCTGGAGGAAGGCGCTCCAGGAGGGGCACGACCCTGTGGCCACGGCTAGGGACTTCGCCAGGGCAAGCTTTGCGGTGGAGTCCAGCCTCGGGGTGATATATGGAGCGAGCGCAGTTTCGGGGGGAAGAGCCCCCCTTGCAAGCAAGAACACTATCAGGCTGACGACGAAGAGGACGAAAACCATCAGGACGAGACGTCTTACGATGTACTCGTACAGCTTCAACCGCGTTCAATCTCCCTGATGTGTTCTCATAAGGGTTGTCGAATCGTCCCGCAAAAAGAGGAAACGGCCCCCCGACTAGTTAGTAGAGGGCCGCGTAGTAGACAGGTCCGACTCCACCGCCGGCCGCCGTGTAAAGTGATGGATTGTAGTAGAAGCCCTGCACATTCGAAGTCATCACTGTGTAGTTGGTCGAGTAGAAGGTCCAAAGATACATGACCCCCTGGTTGGCCAAGGTGTTCATCAAGTCGCTTATCTTGACCAGCCCGGTCACATTGTTCTTCTCAGTGGCTATGACTGCCTGCTTGTAGAGTGCATCCATCTTTGTGAGATTCCATCCGCCCGAGCCAGTGTATGATTGTGAGGGCGCGAACATTGGCCCCAGGAAGTCGACAACCCACGGGTAGTCGTCTATCCACCCAAGGTTGTACATGTAGAGCCTGGATGGTGTGGAGAATGCTTCAGACAGGAGCTGTCCGCTGGGCAGGGGAGATACGGAGACGGTGAGTCCCATGTTGAAAGTGTAGCTCGCGTTGTTGATTGTGCCCGCAATCTGGTTGAGGACAGCTTCGTCGAGAGTATTGCCAGTGTTGAAGGTCATGGTGATGCTCTGGCCGACCGGGTTGTCGCATCTGTTGTTCGTGTTCAAGGTTGCGCACCCGAACGTGTTGTCGAAGACGCCAGTTGGCGCGAGCGTCCCGTTATAGAAGTGGAACTTTGTAATTGGGTGCTTCATGGCGTCCATCAGGAGCGTCGCGACCCTGTTGGGGTTGAAGCTGTAGATAGGCTTGATTGTGGGGTTGTACGAACCAGCTGGGGGGAGCCCCGGCGGGTTGACCATCGTGGCGACAGGTTGGAGGTTGTTGCCGACCGCTTTGTCCACTGTTGTCAGGTTGACAGAATCGGCAAAGGCCTCCCTGAATCGTACGTCTGCGAAGGGTTGGAATTTGAGGAAGTTCCCTGTCAGAGGGCTGGAAACATTGGTGTCGAACGGGTCGAAGAGGGTGGAGAACTGCGGGTAGACGCCGAAGATGCTTACCCCTGATACAGAGGAAACGAGCTTGTTCTGGTTCAGCCATGTGCTTCTGTCTGCGAAGTCGTAGATGTGATCAGCAGTCAGGTCTATGGTCATCGCCTGGCCAGACCTTGCAGCGTTCTGGAGGTCCAGTGTCCTTGTCGATTGGTCCGGCACGTAGTTTATCTTGATCGTGGCTATGTGCGCGGTGATCTTCTGACCGCCGCTGTATTGATACGGCCCGCCCCAGAAGCTGGGGTTGGCCTGCATTACGATATTGTTGGTGTTGGGGTCGAAACTGGTCATTGAGTAGGGACCCGTTCCTGCGGTTGAACCGGTCTTCGTAGTGTCGAAGTATGTGGCTCCGCAGCCTGTGGGCGTAGCTCCCGTATCGCAGGTTGAAGAGTAATCGTAGAAGTAGTTCTTCATCTGAGTCTGGAGGTTCCCGCTGAGGCTTGGGTAGGGGAGGGTGTAGCCGTTGGACTTCCATGTGGCGACGTCTTTCTGCATTACTTCGGCTGGGTCCATGATGAAGCCCCAGGAGTTAGCCAGGATCACCGCGAAGGCGGCGTTGGCATGTTGCAGATGGAACTTGAAGGTCAGGGGCCCGGTCACCTGCACGAAGTTCTCTCCCAGGACTGAGTTAACGTACGCCGTCCCGTATTTCTGGGCGCAGCAGAGGGTCGTGCTCAGGCTCGTGTTCAGGAGCTGCTGAAGGATCCATGTGCCCTGTGACCCGTGTGCCTTGGGCGTGCTGCTGTCTCCTATCAGTACTCTGTTGAAGGAGAACCATACGTCCGTGGAATTCAACGATGCCCCGTTTGCGAATTTGATTCCGCTCCGGAGCGTGAAGGAGAAGGTAAGCGCGTCAGCAGATCCGTTGTAATTCTGGGCGAGCCAAGGTATGACCTGCGTAGAATTAGATCCGTTATACCATAGGAGCGGTTCATAGACGTTCTGAAGGATGTTGCTGTCGTAGGAGTAGTACTCCACGTGGGGGTCCAGATAATTGATCGTCTCCGCCACCTCGTAGGTCAGGAGAGCAGGAGTCACGTGATTCGGCGTGGTTGTGCTCGTCTTGCTTGTCGTGGTGATCGTGCTGGTTGAGCCGGTCGAGGTTGTTACGGTAGTCGTTCCTGTGGTGGTCGTCTGCTTGGAAGGCAGGGTCGCAAGGTAGATCCCGGCGACGGCGGCCACGACGAGAAGTACGACTACAACTGCGGCTGTGGTGGTGTTAATCGCTTTTCGTCTTCCGTCCATTCGCAGTCTTGGGACCCTTTTCGTATATTAAGAGTGCTACCATCCGCCTCTTTGGAGCCGAACAGCATCTCATCATGTTTGGAGACAGGGATTCATCGTTTGGCCAGAATCGCCTTCAAGACGTCCTCTTTGACATGGAGTAGACCGTAAGACGGCAGGCAGGCGAACACCTCCCTCCACTGTTTTCTCGCCCTGAATGCCCCAACGAGCAGAGGGAGAGCCTCTTTCCTTCTCCCCTTATCCAGAAGTGTCACCCCTTGCCAGAACCTCAGTTCGTCAATTTCAGGCGCATCCCGCGCAGCCATACCATACTCTTCCATGGCCTCGGAGAATCGATTCTCTGCAACCAAATCATCCCCCTTGTTGGCGTGGTCGTAGGCCTGGCCTAGCCTCACAAATCGTCGAAGTTCCTTCAGGGGTTTCGGATTGTCTTCGACTCGGAGGTCCACGAGCCTCCCTTTCCACTTTTGCCTGGTGTGAGATGTCGAGACAACGAGGAGCGCCGCCGACTGCCGTCCCCGTATGTCTCCACCTGCCTCCTCTGCCGCCTCGAGTGCCGAAAGCAGCCTCTCTGAGAGGGGTCCCCTGCTCTTTGAGAAGGAAGAGGCCATGGCTGGCCAGACTCCGTCGTTGCTCATCAGGTTGGCCTGAACGGAGAAGCCCTTCCCCTCCAGGTCGCCGGCGTGTGGGAGGCACTTCGAACCTGTGTGAGCGGCGACGCGCCCCTTCGCGTCGAGCATAGCAACCTGCCTGACTTCGCTTCGCCTGTCTGCCTTTAGAAGTCGCCTAAGAGCGGTAGCAGGTCCCATACCCCTCCGCATCAGGTACAGGCCCTTCGGTCCGTAGGACGGCTCCACGAATGCCTGGGTGGCGACCACCCCGACCCCCGGCTCCCCCCAGGGGACTACGGAGCCAACGGAGAACCAATGCGATTGGACTGCGACCCCCATCTGTTTTGCCCTGCGGTCGATTGCTGCAATGGAATAGGTCGACACCGGGCGCGCCGTCACGAGTGCAGCAGGCCTGATTGGAAGATAAAAGGCTAGCAGGAGTCAGACGGGAGACTGCATCAGCAGAGTGGGAACCTCAGCCGGGGTCATCGCCACCTTAACACCTGCTGCGGTCAATGCCCTGATCTTTGAGTCTGCGGTCCCGTAGTCACCGTAGATGATCGCCCCTGCGTGCCCCATCTTCTTCTCCTTGGGTGCGTGCCTCCCCGCGATGTAAGCTACCACGGGCTTCTTGTATCCAGACTTCTGGATGTGCCTTGCCAGGCGCTCCTCGGCGTCCCCGCCAATTTCTCCGACGACGACCACAGCCTTCGTCTCGTCCATCTTTTCGGCGAAGTCCAGGCACTCGATTGGAGTGGTCCCGTTTATCGGGTCTCCTCCCATCCCGAGGGCCACTGTCTGGCCGAAGCCCGCGCCTGTAAGCTGCCCGGTGATCTCGTACATCAGGGTTCCACTCCGCGAGAATAGGGCGACCTTCCCGGGAGCGAAGGACGACGCCGGCATTATCCCCAGCTTGACCTGCTGCGAGGGGACGATCAGCCCCGGACAGTTTGGTCCAATCATCGTCGCACCCTTGCTCTGGGCCAGCTGAATCAGCTTCAGCGTATCTCGGATCGGGACGTGTTCTGTTATCACAACAAGCAACTTGATCCCGGCTTCAAGCGCCTCCTCCCCCGCTGACTGGAGAAACTCGGCCGGTACGAAGAGCACCGAGATCTTCGCGCCGGTCTTCCCTGCAGCCTCTGAAACGGAATTGAAGACGGGGATGCCTTCGACATCCTGACCCCCCTTCCCCGGAGTCGCCCCTGCCGCGATGTTAGTGCCGTATTCGAGCATCAACTTCGTGTGGAGACGGCCGTACTTCCCGGTGATGTTCTGGACAATCACTGGGTCTCCTTTCTTGGGGAGAATCATGGTCCCTGCACCACGGCTGCCACGGCGTCCGGGGCAGAACTGAAGAGCTTGACCGGGGTCCCCTCGAGGAGTTTGCGAGCTTCCTCCTCCTCTGCTCCGCTGACCCTTGCGTAGACCGGCTTCACAGGCCCTTCGCCTAAGACTGCTGTAATCCCTGCGGCCACGTCGGTTGTGCGGGTGATCCCCCCGTAGATGTTGATGAGAATTCTATCTACACCCGGCAGGCGGTTGACGAGCCTAAGGGCGGCCTCGATGCGATCCTGTTGGGCCCCACCGCCTAGGTCTAGGAAGCAGGCTGGACTGCCCCCGGCGTCCCCGACTAGGTCCAGGGTCGAAAGAACGAGCCCTGCTCCGTTCCCTACTACCGCAATGTCCCCTCCGAGCCTTACGAAAGCGAACCCCTGCCTCGACGCTTCCCCCTCGAACTCGTCCTCGGGGTGAAGCTTCGCGAACTCCGGGTGCCTGAAGAGGGCGTTGTCGTCAATGATGACCTTGGCGTCGAGGGCCATCAATGTCCCGTCCTTGCCGACGGCCAAAGGGTTGATCTCCGCGAGCTCGCATTCCTTCTCCCTCGCTAGTCTTTCGAGGGACAGAAGTATTGCAGCAAACTGACCAGCTTGATCGCCTTTGAGGGCGAGGAGAGACGCAACTTCTGACGCAAAATTTTCGTCGATGCCGTCGAGAGGAATCTTCCTTATGACCTTCCCCGACATCGATTCCACCTCGATCCCCCCAGACATGGCGGCGATTGTAACGAAGGCGCGGTCGCCCCTGTCGAGGGTGACTGAGAGGTACATCTCAGAATCGTGAGGGTAGGCTTCCTCGACGAGTATTGCGCTGGGCTTCTCCCCGCCGATTGACAGGACGAAGATTCGCTGTGCTTCCTTCTGAGCCTCGACCCGGTCGTCAACTATCGATATTCCGCCAGCCTTGCCTCTCCCGCCAGCGAGCACCTGGGTCTTCAGGGCGACGGGATGGTTCAGCTTCGAGAACGCTTCCCTGACTGCGGAGAGGTCATCGGCCTTGATCGATTTCGGGATGGGAATCCCGTAGGCCTTGAAGAGGTCCTTTGCCTGATACTCGAAAAGACGCACAGCACGCGCGCGAAGGACATCGTGATTAAGGTTAGCGCCCAATAGAATTCTGGTTGCGAATGACAACCTGCTTGGTCATTATATGCCAGATCCAAGTAAGATTGGGTGCAGACTGACGAGAAAACAGCCACTAGCGACCTGAACTACCGTCGCGGAAGGGGAATTGTGAAGTATGATGGCTTCTACGTTTTGCGGGAAATCATCACCAAGTGCAGGATACAGCTGGAAGCGATCGCGGCTCTAACTCCAATTCAGAAACAATTCATCGGAACACTCGTTGACACTGAAGTTGCGGTAGGCTACTTTCTTGTTGCCAATCAAGAAAGCAATAGGCGTTGGACAGCATACCTCGCAGTCAAAATGAAGTACGGCGGAGACGTAGCATACCTTTCAAGATTAATCGGAGGGGGACCACCAAGCCGGTCCTTCAATGCGAACACCATAACTCACTCTAAGGACCTGCGTTGGAGCAAGCAAGTGCAGGGTCTTGTGGCATACGCATTGCTGAAGGAGGTAAGATCGTATCTTCACAACGAGAAGTCAATTGTTGAAGTCCAGTGCATAATGAAGTATGGTCCAAGGGTATCGGCTGACAGACCCCATCCGTTCGTTGAATTCGGAGCAACGCGTCTTCGACGTGGGGTTTGGTATTGGCCCCAGATTGACAATGGAACGCCGTTGGATGAATTATCCACAGCGCCTAAATAGGCGGCTGTGAAAAGGGCGCTCAATGGCCAATCAACCAGAACATGAAGCAATGGAAATGGCACCTAGAGAACCAAACACAATCTATGTTGGCAAGAAACCGACAAATGGGTAGAAGGTAGAACCTATACCCAGTCTGAGTGAACTACGTTCTTGCCTGCCTGACACAGATCAACAACGGTGGGGACTTCGTCACCGTGAAGGCCCGAGGCAGGGCCATCTCGCGTGCTGTAGACGTAGCCCAGGTGTTGACGAAGAGGTTCGCCACAGACATCAAAGTGCAGTCCATCGTCATAAACACAGAGCAGGTCAAGAGCATCATAACGGGCGGAATGAGCAACGTCTCCTCCATAGAAATCAAACTCGGTAAGTAGATTCAGGAGACGGATAACGGCCCAGTCGCCAGGCTATGCAGGCAGCGTGCGCCATCGGATCGCTGTCAGCTCGGCTTCGATTTCTTTCTCCAATCCCGGAACAAGCTCAGCCAGAGAATCCCGCTGGCGACGGCTCCGATGGCCGCTGTTCCAATTAGCAGGTTGTCTGTCTGGGATGGTGCAGTTCCGAATTCCAAGACGATGGAAGATTCGGTCCCGTTTGCTACTACGACCCCCACACTCCTGTTGGTCCCATGATATGACGCGAACAGCGTGTATGACCCAGGCGGGACATAGAAGATGGGACTCCCCTTGCCGATGGCTATCGTCTGATTGGCAAGTCTTAGCGATACATTGGAGTTGGAGACACCCGCCCCGTTGAAGAGGGATTGCACGGCTATCCTCCCCGCGGGGATTGGGACGGTGTACACGGAGAAGGGCTGCGCTATCAAGAGCGGTTGAGTTGCAAGAGGGCCCGGGATCCGGAGGGTGGCCTCGACAGGGTAGGTGCTGGCGGCAAGAAAGATGGTGCTGTTTCCCACGGCCGCCGTGACTCCGGATGCTTCGGCAAGGGACAGCCCCTTGTCTGTCAGCGGGGCCCCCCATTGAACTGCGACCAGGTTGACGACCGAAGGGAGGACGGTGACCGGGACCTTGGAATACGCCTCGACCCCCGAGGCTGAGTACATGAAGTACATCGCCCTTGGCCAGAGTTCTGGAACGAGTTTGAGCGATGCCGAGGCCGTGAAGTTCGAGCCCACTCCATCCACGGAGCTCGTGCAGCCAGGGAGCCACTCCCACGTCGAATAGTCCGGAATCAAAACTTGCGATTGGAGAGTCTGCAGACCGGCTGAACTCTCGAAGAAGGCTCGCACGGTGGCCCGGCCTTCCCGGACAGATGTTGTCGACGATAGGTCGACGACCGACCGGTTAGTAGACCCTGCAGAGAAGGGGATGGGTGTCGAAGCGGCTTCTTCGACATCCCTGGTGATCAGCGCACTGGTGGCTTGATATGATCGGCCTGCATGAAGTTCAAACCAGAAGCTGAACGGGCTGAGTATCTGCCCGTTGGGTTGGATGGTGGTCTGGGTCCCGTTTCTTGAAAGCAGGAGCTGGCCGTTTCCAAGGCCCGCTGGGATTGGGATCTTGACCGTTTCAACCGAGTTCCGTCCTACGAGGCAGACGCTTGTGTCGTAGGCCGAGCCCAAATTTGCTTTGAATCCCAAAGATAGGAGGCCGGCAGAATCGACTTTGACCGAGGTCATCTGGGGGAGGATGGTGCCCGGGCCTGACAACTCCACTCCCAAGTATGAGAATCCGGAACCGGAACCGAGAGCACTCATGTTTAGGACCCACGTTCCAGGCTTGTCCTGGTTCGTAAAAACGTGCAAGAGGGTGGGTTGCATGTGGCCGAGTACGATGGTCCCCGCCGGCTTTCCGGACGCGTTCAGAAGTTCCATATTCAATGGGACCCCGTACGAAACGATCCACATTTGGTCGCCCGATGCGTAAACCGGAATCTCTTGGCCAATGGGGGTCAGGGTTCCGGGGCTGTACCCCAGGCCGACTTGGGAGGCAAAAGACACCTGGGCTTTGACAGGGAGGGCGGGGAGCAGAAGCACCAGCAAAAACGGGATGAACAGCCTAGCGTCCACGAGACAACCCCCAGATCAGTCCGATGAGGCCGAGGGCTGGCATCCCTAGGACGAGCTGAGCGCTCGATGTCAAGTTTGTCGCGACGATTCCCCAGGTCAATGCTACCAGCGTTCCGATCAACGCCACTACCAAGATCGAGTCGTTGAAGGGGACTGCCGAATCACGCCTGAGGGAATAGAGCACGATTGCGGCGTAGGCTATGACCCCTGTCACAATCATCTCCGTGGGGAAGGCAAAGGGTGCAGCGGTACCAACTGCTGATAGCAAGGCGAACTTCGTCACATCGCTCAGCCCGACCCCAATGGCGCCGTTGCCCAGCCCCAGGTCCAGGAAAGTCAGTAGCGCGAAAAGGCTTGTCAAGGATGGGAGTACCGTGGAAAGGCTGGACCCGAGCGCGATTCTCTGCACCAGCTTCGGGATCGTATACAGCGGGGAGACGACCATGAAAGCGGCGGGCCAGGCGAAGAATATTCCCCGAATGAGCTGGGGATACAGCGGGTCCGCGGACAGGATTGAGACGAGGACGAGGACGGGGAGGAGCAACACTTCTGCCGACATGATATTGAGAGCAAGTGTGGTTGAGCCGCGAAGCCGTGGGACCGCCAGTATGACGAGGAGCCTCGCCAGCATAGTTCCGAGAATAGCCTGTTCGACAGGGGTAGCGGGGAAGACCGCTCCTGTGATGAGGCCCTTGGTCAGGGCGGCTAAGTAGAGGACACTCAAGGACAACCCGGATACCGAAGCGAGGGCTGCTGTACTGTTGACTTTCAAGTCTCGATCACCGACTCGACGATATTTGTCAGGTCCTCTCTCCCGGAGAACACGAACACTCTTTCTCTGCGGGCTGCAATCCCCGGTGTCTCGGAGATCAAGAGGACAAGTTCGTTCCCCGACCCCGACAAGCGTTCCTTTTCGAGGTAGTTCTTGATCTCGAAGACGATGATGTCGGATTCTGAGATAGACTGGTGCATTCGAAGCCCGCCGTTGTCAGTTTCAGAAATGGCCAACGTGGCATCAGCTAGTTCGCCAAGTCTGGTAGATTCAACAAAGGAAAATCGACCTTGTGAGACGTACGAGATTCGGACAGCGGTCCCCAGTTCGATCAAAGTCTTACCGATCTGCGCCAAAGCTTCCGCGGTCAGGTCGAACAGGACCGCCTTGGATGCGTCCGATTCCCACGCCATAGCAAGGCCGATGCTGACTGTCCGCCGTACGCTAGACTCCCTGGCGCGCATGGTTAGTTCCTCCGTGGGAGACTGGGCCACTCTTCTCCAGATTACGTCCTTGGCTTCGAGTCCGGGGTGGTACTCCTCGACAGCGTGCAGCTCCTGTCCTCCACCTCGTCTTCCTGCCGGGATGTCCCCCAGGGAGATTGGTGAGACCACAATCGGACGCGCAGGGGCGCGAAGTGAGCTAGGGAGAGATTCGAGCACAAACCCCTCCAGATTGATTATTGATTCCCTGGCGAACAAGCCGAGAATGTCTCCGTCTATCAATTTCAGCGAAAGGTCGCTGAACCTTCCAGCCAAAGATGGGACAAGGGTAAGGTCTCCGGACCCCCCTCGAACCTCTCCGATGGCGCACTCAAGTCCGTATGGTGTCAAGACAATGAACTTTCTTGTCCCCAAGAGTCTGGGCCTGACTGACCCTAATTGCAGGGTCGCCGAGGTCTTCTCGTGCTTGAACGTCCTGACCCTGGCCGGGACCATGGTGGCTGAGGAGACCCTAGCCGATGCCAGGAGAACCAACGATTCTACAGCGATGACCGCAAGAAAGAATCCCAGAGAAACGAAGAGAGCGGGGCCGATGACCATTGCGATCATTGTGGTCACGGCAGTGGCTGAAAGGTAGTCTTTCCCTCTGGGTGTGAGCTTTAGCGAGGAGGGGTCACCTCGTCTAGAATCCCCTTGACGATCGAGGAAGGGTCGACCGTCTCGCCCTTTAGCTGGAGGTCAGGGGCGACGCGGATTCTATGGGTTAGGACGTAGGCTCCCAGGCTCTTTATGTCGTCAGGGATGACGAAGTTTCTGTCATCGAGATAGGCATGCGCCCGCGAACATTGAGCCAGATGAACCATCGCTCTGGGGCTCGCCCCAAGGGCGATTCTGGAGTCGTTTCTCGTCCTCTCGGCAATCTTGGAGATGTAGTCGACAATCTCATCGGAGACTTTGACCTCTTGGACGGATTGGAGTGCGTCGACAAGTTCCTGCCTCGTGACGACCGCATTTATCGACGAATCGTCCATCGAAGACATGTTCCTCTTGATGATCGCGGACTCTGATTCTCTCGATGGGTAGGCGAGTGTCATCTTCACCATGAACCTGTCGATTTGCCCCTCTGGGAGCGGGTAGACCCCTCGGAACTCGAACGGGTTTTGCGTGGCGATGACCATGTGGGGGGTCGGGAGCTTTTCGGTGTGGCCATCGACGGTCACCTGTGGCTCTTGCATCGCCTCTAGGAGGGAGCTCTGGACTTTGGGAGGGGTGCGGTTCAGCTCGTCGGCGAGCAGGATGTTGGTGAAAACAGGCCCCTTTCTGAATTCGAATTCCCTGTCCTTGAGGTTGAAGACGAATCCTCCGACGACATCGAGGGGGAGCATGTCCGGGGTGAACTGGACGCGGCCGAAATCAAGGCCAAGGCACCTCGAGAACGACCTCGCAAGGAGTGTCTTCGAAACGCCAGGGACGCCCTCCAAAAGCGCGTGCCCACCTGCGAGGAGGGACACCAAGAGGAGTTCTGCTTCCTTCTCGCGGCCTAGGACAATCTTCCCCAGCTCGGAGAGAACTCGGACGCGGAGCTCGTTGGTCAAATTCAGCGTCCTCCCAGGGCCCTGATCAGCTTCAACGTTTCATCATTATCCCCGGTCGACCGAGGTCCGTCGCCGAACCTGAACGCCTCGTATATGTCAAGCTCCCCCTGAAGTGAAACCCAGTCTATCCCCCGGGCGGACAAGCGTGCCCTCGCCACTCCCTCCCGTATTGTGAAACCCGGAGGCAGGTCGGCGAACCTTTTGGTCAGTGTGGCGCCCAGCTTCGTGTAGACCGTCCCCGCCTGCAGGTCGCTTGTTCTCCGAAGCAACCGGATTGCGAGCCCGATGGCAAGGGAGGAAAACACTGCTCCGTTGACCACCAGAAGCTCAGCCTGCACGCGTGGACACCTGGGTAGAAGCAGAGTAAGTCACAAGCTGCAGTCCCGGGGACAGGTCCAACGGGAGGAAGCTGCCGATCTGCAAAGTCAGCCACAGAAGGCCGGTCTGTTTCTCGACCCTTAAGTCCGAAGAGACCACGTCCGCCTTGATCTCAGGGTTGTTTGGCACGTTGCCAAAACGGAAAAATGTCACCGACTCGTTGATTGGCACGGTCTGGACTACTATGAATGAGCCGTTCGGACCCGGAAGTGTCGTAACATAGAACTGACCGCCATTTAGGGACAGAAACCTTTGGATGAACACCGTGTCGCCCGGACGGTAGAAGACTGAATTGGCTGGGATTGCTACCACGACCTGCTCCCAGGGCGGAGCAAACCCAGATGTCCCAGTTGTCCGAAGTTCATTGAACACTGAAGCACGAATGGTCTGGGAGACGTTGACGTCCAGCTGCGTTGTGTTTCCCTCCGAGACTTGCAATATCGTGGACGACTGAAACTGGTCGTTCTTGACGGTAACACCGTACTGACCCGGAGGTTCCAACAGCGTCAGCTCCCCGCTGGCGTCGGTGTGGTAGGGGAGGGGAAAGATGACGCTAGAAGCGAGGTTCCGCGTCAACACGGTGGCGTTGGTTACTGGCGCACCGCTTGCGTAGAATGCCCTGACCATCAGGTTCCCTTGAGGCTGGGCCTTGGGGGTGATGTTTTCTTTAGATTGGAAAGCGCCTCGCAGTGAGCTCGTGAACCCAAGTGACACGGCTCCAAGTGCTATGGTGAGCACGATCAAGCAACAAAGTAGGGCAAGGGTCCTTTGACGCAAGCCGAATCTCTGTGATTTGCACCAAGCGCGTGGAATAAAGGATTCCGATGGATTGTTCGAAGCAAGCATGTTGCCCCAAAAATCTTATCCGTGGGTGCAGAACGGCAGGCACAGAAATTTGCCTCTCAAACTCCCAATTTGCAATTTTGACGCCAAGACAGGGATCCTGTGCGCAAATTGCGAGGCGAGACTGCGCAAAGGGGAGATCACCAAGGCGGATGTCGATGCTTCCAGGGCCGCCATCGGGCTGGCGGAAAGAGTCCCTGAACTCAACAGGGTAACGCTGAGGCGCGCGTTCGATGGCGGGGGGAACTATGTCCTTGAGTTCGAACGGCAAGATCTACCGGTGTTGAGGTCAAACAAATCGATGTACTCCGAACTTGAAGGAGCTCTTAACGGAAAGGTCTGGATTGTGGGGGCCGGGGGGAATGACAGGAAGTTTCTCGAGGACGTCTTCTTCCCAGCGAAAGTACTGACGGTGAACACAGTGTGGCTCCCCGATGGGGAAAAGAAGACGAAGGTCATAGTCCCAGCGAAGAGGAGCGAGAGACGGATAGGAGACTTCGACAAATTGAGGGATGCTGTCAAACGGGCCCGTGGTATAGAACTTCTCGTCGAGACAGAAAGAGAAGCCTCTGCGAAGCTCCGTCCCTAGGGTTGCAGGGTCTCAGGGTCTCGCGGGAAGAGGGTCGCTTCTTTGATGTTCTGAATCCCCAACAGATAAGCCACGAACCTCTCGATGCCGAAGGAATATCCTCCGTGCGGGGGGACCCCGTACCTGAAAGGCTCCGTGAACCATTTGAGCGCGTCGACGTCGTACCCCTTTTCCTTGATCTGGGCCACTATCTTGTCGTGCCGGTGTTCCCGCTGGCCGCCTGAAGAAAGTTCGAGGCCCTTGTAGACTAGGTCAACTGAGCGGGCGTACTCGGGCTCATCATCGACACGCATGACGTAGAAGGGTTTAGCTGCGGAGGGGAACCTGTTGAGGAAGAAGAAATCGGAACCTGTCTCCTCTTTGACGTGCGCTGCGATGGCTCGCTGGGAGGCTTCGTCTATGTCCTGGCCTCTGGGAAGGCTCTTCCCAAGTTTTTTCAGGATCTCGTACGCCTGAGGGAAAGTGATTTCAGGGAACGGGACTTTGGGAAGTTCCAGGTTCTGTTTAAGCAACCCCAACTCCTCTGGGCAGTCTCTCATTGCGCGTTTGATCCCGCCCGCCACCATCCTTTCCTGGACGCGCATGGTGTCGGTCTCGTCATCGATGAAGGCCATCTCGGGCGCGATGGTCCTGTGCTCGCTGAGGTGTCGCGGGGTGTGGGAGAGTTCCGCCCTCCAGTTGGTGCCCAGGTCGTAGATCCTGTCGAACCCCCCGGCTATGGTCAACTGTCTGTGAAGTTGGGGGTCTTGCCTCAGGAACGCGTCCTTGCCATAGAAGTCGATCTTGAACACCTCCGAACCGCCCTCGGAGACCCCTCCTATGATGCTGGGTGTGAAGGCTCTGATGAAGCCCTCCTCGCTGAGCTGTTCCTCGAATCCCTGTACAACCGTGTTCTCGACCTTGAAGATTGCGGCCGTCTCTGGCCTCCTGAGCTCGAGGGACCTCCACTGCAGACGTGTGTCGAGAGATGCGGGGGTGATTCCCCTGGGGTCGAGCGGGAGAGGGGTTGCAGCTTTGCTGACGACCTCGACGGAGGAGGGAACCACCTCGAAGCCCAACCGGGCCGCTTCGCTCGCCTTTACAGTTCCGACGCAGTTGATGACATCCTCCTGGTGAAGGCTGGAAATCAAATCGTAAACCTGGGGCGTGACTGTCTTTTTCGGCGCGGCAATCTGCACGATCCCTTTGAAGTTCCTGAGAAGGACGAAGCTGATTCCTCCGAGGACCCTCACATCGTGGACCCAGCCCTGGAGCTTCACTTCCCTCCCAATCATTGCCTTGAGTTCGGCGGGCGAAAAGAGCTTCTGCATTCGCAGGGGGTCAGAACCGCGTAGATATGAGCTTGGAGAGGGGCACTAACCGAAGGCTCGTCTAGGCAGGAGCGGATCGAGTATGAGGAAGGTCACGGTCGCCCTGGAGTCACTTCTAAGCACTGTAGATTCAGGAATCTAGAACGCGTTAGGAGCAATTGGCACCATATTCAAGAGGGACGAAACGAGGTTCTTTCGAATACAAGTCTGCGAAAACGTGGAGGTACCCTATCCATAGGTCCAGTTGACCTGCCTAGGTGCCAAAGAAGCCCCAACTGAGTTTGTGAAGGACGTAGCAGATGGCTCATCGTAGCAGTGATTAATATGCTAAGAGGACCAATAGGACGTTTGTGTCCTAGAGGGCGCTGAAACTACTTGACCATTGGATGTAAGCCCTCGAAGCTTCTGGAGAAACAGATGGCCTTCTCGTCTTCATTACGTCCTTGAAATCAGCCATGGTGATAGGTCTGGCTTCGGTTTCCTTGTCGAGGGCTTTCCCACTCTTGAATAACTCACGGACGACCCTCAACTGGACGCCCTGGCAAATGTCTTTGATGTCGCTCCCCGAGTAGCCTTCAGAGATCTTAGCCAGAGTCTCTAGGCCGACGTCGTCGGACAAAGTCAGAGGAGCAGTGTACAACCTGAATTGCGAGCCTCGCGCCTCGAGGTCGGGAAGGGGGACCATGATACGCTTGGGGAATCTTCGAATGAATGGCAGGTCGAGGCTCCACGGTTTGTTCGTAGCGCCTATAACATACAAATGCAAGTTCTTTCCCTTGTCATTGATGCCGTCGGTCTCCTTCAGGAACTGGTCTCTGACCCTGACTTCGCCTCCGACCTCCTGGCCCCTCGTCCCTAGGAGGGAGTCTATTTCGTCGACGAAAACTATTACCGGTTTGTTGTCCGAGAGCATCTTCCTGGCGTTGTTGAAGAGCTTGGCGACGTTCTTCTCCCCCTCCCCCAGCCACTTGCTTACTATTGACGCGGCATCGACGGAAATGAAGTAGCCGTCAATCTCGGCAGCTGTGGCTGCGGCTATCATGGTCTTGCCGCACCCTGGCGGTCCGTAGAGCAGAATCCCTCGTGGCCAGCCGAGCTTGAACAGGTCTGGCCTAAGAAAGGGAAAGACGATGCACTCCCTGATGGCCTGCTTGCAGTCCTCCAGCCCCACCACGTCATCCCACTTCACATCAGGCTTCTCGGTAATCACCAACTCGCTGAACGATGCCTTCAGCTGCTGCACTACCTGGGGGCCCTTACCCCCACTGGTGTTCACAGGACCTCCCTCGTTCGAATCGTTTGACGCTGAGGGAAGGTCGAATTGCGGCCCGTCGTTACGTGGAAGTAAGCCGTGGGCCGCCTGGATGGCCTTGACCCTCTCCTGGTAGGCCATGGCCCGCTCGGTGTACTGTCTGTTCAGTCGGTAATCAGGATAGAGGTGGACTAGTTTGACGAGCGTGGAGATGGCCTTTTGGTACATCTGGATTGCCATACCGTGGGCGCCCTGTGAGTCAAGCCTGATGGCCTCGGACGCGTATTTCTTCGCATCGTCTTCCAGCTCCTTCGCGGCCACTACGCTCATTTCGACCCTCCCCCTTCGCCCAGCTTTACTTTCCCGGTCGACATCAATGTCAGCATCGCTTGCTCGACGTCGTCTGAAGGCATTTTCAACACGTTCGAAGCGTCGGTGATGTCTACGTTCCCGTTGTGGATGGCAGCGTACTGGAGTACCTGCTCCTCAGACTCCTGGGCCGGTCGAGGCTTGTAGATCGTCCCCAGAATGGCGGCTTCTTCCTCGTCCTCTTCGCCGGTTGCCGATAGCGGGATCCTTCTCTCAGTATCCTGTGATTCTCTCCTTATCTGAAGAGGCGTAGTTAACATGGAGCTCTTCATCTCTTCTGCCCTTTCCTCGGCGAGCTTCCGTGCCTGTTCCACGAGCTCCTCCCCGTTCTCGGTCTGTATGTCCAGCGAAATGGTTGGGGACACATGGCTCATCTCACTCATGGTTTCGGTAAGCGCGTTGCTGATGTTCTCCGAAGCCTGGTCCAAAGATGGAACGATCCCTTGCACGGTCTTGTTGACCTTGCGCAGGACCCTGAACGCCGTGCTCATGTGGGACATGACCTCACCAACGTCGAGAATGCTTTCTAGCCTCAGAATCACCTGTGTAAGCGCAAGTTCGCTCGCGTATACCACCTTTCCAACCTTCCTCAGTTCCGCCCATTCGTTCGCGTACACGTTCGCCTTCGATTCGTCCTTTGACTGCATGGCCTTGATGGTCGTATCGAAGAGGGCCTTGCGTCTCTGCTCAAGCTTCGCCCGGAGGTTCTCGAGTTCCCTGCGGTGAAATTCTATCTCCTTTATGGTGGAAGCGATTTTGGGTTTGGGACTAGCTTCTCCTCCAATCCCGATTAGGCGAAGTGGAGCGCGGACGTACAAATACGAGGCTACAAAGTGACATCCCCATAATCACGGGCTTGGTCAAGAAAACCGATACAAACAGGTGAGGGTTCCTCAACTAGGGAGCACAGCGACCATTTGGTCCATAATCTGGCGGTTTTGGGCTCTCTTACAGACCTGAACGCTTATCTTGCTCTGGGGAAGGCGGGAAATAATTGGTTTCAACGGGAGTCCCCTCCCTGGACCAGATCCTGAACGACGGCTTCCCTGACAAATCCTCAATCTTGGTCCTGGGACAGTCGGGACTCGGCAAGCAAGCGCTTGGCTATTGGTTTACGAGGTCTGGGCTGACGCAGGGAGACTATTGTCTGTACGTCACCCATCGGCCGGTCTCCGACGTCACAAGGGACATGAAGGGATTCGGGATAGGCATGGAGAGAGTTCCCGAATGGATTGCCAGCTCGGGCTCCGCAGTGAAATGCGACCTGCGTGACACAGTCTCGATCTCTTACAACGTCAAACAGGCTCTGGCAAGGAATGCAGACAGGCGAATCAGAATCGTCACTGACATACTTTCTCCTCTCCTGGTCCTGAATCCAGCCGAATCGATGTACAGTTATTGGTCCCAGCTCGTTGATGAAGTCAAACAACACGACGCGGTGATTCTTGCGCTGGGAGACGAGGAAATGCACACTCCTGCCTCCATAGCAGCGATGGAACACCTGTTTGATGGAGTCCTAGAGTTGAAGCTCTTCGAAGAAGGCCTGTCTGTTTCGACCGTCATGAGGGTCAAGCAGATGCTTGGCCAGCCCCCTCTGCAAGGATGGTTCAGATTCTCATTCGTCCGAGGGATGATGGAGGTAGCCCCAAATGTCACCAAGTGACATTCTGGTCCTCGTGATCACGGCTGTTTTGCTTGTCTCAGCGATAATCATTGTGTACTTGGCAATCCGACTGAGGGGCGCGCTGGTGGACAGACCCTATCGGGGGCGCGCCCTTTGGACAGCCATAGGCGCAATGTCAGTTGTCGCATTCATTTCAGCGGGGTACATTGACACCATCTACGGCCAGGTTCCAACCACTGTTGAAGGGGTCCTGGTCGAAGCCGCGGCTTGGGGTTTCGTTTTTCTCGCCCTGATCGGCTGGATTGCCAGCAACATCGATGTCGCTTTATCCGCTGACTTCTTCAATCGCGACCCCCTCAGATGGAAAAAGGGTGGAAAGATGGTGACGATCATTGTCATACTGACGGCATATGTTTCCGCCTCGCTTCCCTCATGGTGGTTTCCCTGGATATCAAATTCCCCTTTTTCCCAGACACTCTTCGAGACCGTCTTCACCCTCGTAATTGTCTATTCAACTTTGGTCCTCGCTGTCACCTACTTTAGAATCCAAGACAGGAGAATGAAGAGCTACACGAAGTGGGTCGTCTTGAGCATAACCTTCCTCTTCTTTATTATCGCCGCACCTGGAGATCTTATTGTCCTCCCCGCCGTTGCTTGGATATATTCCATGTACCGTTCAGTAGGTTCTCTGGCCATCAGAACGCGGACGCTCCCAACGTAAGATCACAGAGGCCGATTTCCCGCTCTGAATAACAAAGAAAAAGAGTGCGGGAACTCGTGTTCCCGTCTCTAATAGGCGCTGGTCTCAGTCCCGGCTTCTGCAGAAGGCAGCGTGGAGGGTATCTCGGGGAATTTCTCCTTCATACGAGTTTCTGCTACTGCAGATGCCTCGGCAAGGATCTTCTCCGCGTCCTCGTTGGCCGCTTCGAAGTTCAGCGAGTACCCACCGACTGTCCCTGCGTCTACCAGGATGCTACTCAGCAATCCAGAGATTTCACCGATCTCGCTCTCCGCCTCAGGCAGCACGCCCACCAAGCCTTGCTTGACGTTGCGTATCACTGCCATCGCCGGGGTCAGGGTGACGACGATGTCACCGAGTTCCGTGATCGTGTTGAGTCTGAGCACTATCTGCTCCAGAGCGAGCTTGGCCTGAGTAACCATCTTGTTCATCTTTCTGATCTCCGCCAGCTCGTTCGCGAAGACGGATGCGTGCTGTGTGTCGTGTTTTTGTAGAGAGCTTACGACCTT
>JAPCJK010000034.1 GCA_027886975.1 Nitrososphaerota archaeon | reverse complement strand
CTCTTTCGCCAGCCACCTCTTGTACTCCACCAGCTCCACTATGTACGCAGACCTCGTCCTCACCCTCCCATACCCGGAGAGGAACCTCTCGACTGCCCTGGACGGCCCCACCTCCTCCATGAACCTCGCGACATTCTACTCTGCCCTCTGGTCGGCTGTCACGTTCCTCTGGAACGGCTGAATACTTAACGGCGGACGGAACTTTTGGTTATCCACGCGTAGTATTGTTAAATAATGCCATCAGGCGACCGGTCATTCACATGAACGTAAGGGATTTGCGAGACGGTATGAGAAGGGTCGATGCAGAAGGAGAGATCGTGGAGATGCAGGAGCCCCGGACGGTAAACCTGAGGACCGGGGGCGAGGCGAGAGTGGCAGACTGCATGTTGAAGGACGAGAGCGGACAGATCAAATTGTCTCTCTGGGACGACCAGATTGATATGGTCAAGCAGGGCTCCAAGGTCAAAGTGACCAACGGGTACACGAACAGTTTCCGCGGTGAGCTGAGGCTGAATGTTGGGAAATATGGAAAGCTCGAGGTCCTAGCGGCTTAGGACCATCCTCTTCATCCAATTGCAATTAGCACACAGTAGTTGGTACTTCCGTTCTCCCAACTTAGCACTCAGAACAATCCTCCTGTAGTATCTCAGACGCTCCACGCCACCGCTGATTGATTTCAGTACTTCCCTGCTTCCCGCCGCCGTCAACGTGATCGAATTGGAGTATCCTATGATCCGTGATTGGACAAGGTCCCTGATGCCAGCACTCTGGCAAGGTACAGTTGCATCTTCCACCTAAAGCCAGAACAGCGGCCAGTTTGGCTTTGAGATATCTTCTTCGCGCTTGGGCATTTTTGAGTGGGCGATGCGATTTTGCCCACTTTATGTTGTAATCACTTCTGTATTTCTTCCCACATTTGTGGCACCAGAATTTTCCAAGCCAAGGATCTTGGTTGGTTGTTATCTCAACGCCACAACGTTTGCAATTCATTACTAATCTACCCGATTTCCGTATTTAGCCCGCCACGATCGACTTCGGGCGAGGCCCCAGCACGAGGCGGACGGTTCGAGAAAGCTGAAAGGTTCTAAAACCACGTAGGGTAGAAGATTCATCGGTCAAGTTTGGGGACCGGGGGTCTTTTCCTTAGGAAGCTGAGAGCAAATGTTACCGCAAGGCCCACCGGTTTTGTCTGGATCGAGAAGGGAAAGCTCGCAGGGTCAGGATATCCTGCCTCAAGGAAGCAACTCGAATGGATAGCTGCCCAAGGCATCGACGTTGTGCTTACATTGACAGAGAAGCCCCTCCCGACCGAGCTAACCGACGGCGTATCGATGGAGTTTGTACATTTGTCGATGCGCGACCATGGAGCCCCCGATCCGATTGTCTTGGATAGAGGAACGACACTCATCCAAACCCGCATAGATGAAGGGAAGAAAGTACTGGTGCACTGCCTTGCAGGAGAAGGGCGGACCGGATGTGTCCTGGCAGCCTACCTCATCTTAACGAGGAAAATAGACGGAGACGAGGCAATTTCCTTCCTCAGGGCCATCAAGCCGAGTTTCGTGGAGTCTCGTCAGGAAGCGGCGGTCCGCAGCTTTGCGGAAGAGGTCAAGCGACGCACGAGAACTTGAATCTGGAGAAGATGTTTTGAGCCCACAGGTGGCCCGATGGTAGAAGCGCTCACCCCGGACTACAAGCTTCCGCGAGACACCTTCAAGATGGTGACGGAGGGAAGGAACTCGGGTCTGCCTCACATTGTGAGGGTCAGATATGTCCAGGTGGGCGCGGATCTCTTCGCACTGGGCGGGAGCGGAGAGGCGGACTGGGTGAAGAACGTCAGGCGCAATGGCCAGGTGAGGATGAGGACAGAAACGCTGGCGTACTCGGCGAGGGCGGAGGTCTCCCAGAAGGACAGAGATATGGTGGTGGATCTGTTCGAAAGGAAATACGGGAAAGGCCTCGTGGCGCAGTGGTACGCAGGAGGGTCCGTCTGCGTCAAGCTTGTCCCCGTCGGAGCGCCCGAAGCGATGAGGAAGGCGAAGGGGGAGGGGGATGCGTCGATGACTTTCTCGAATTGGCGGCGCGAAGGTAGGGAGTACTACGGGGAAGTGGCAATGGCTTTCGATTCTGCGTCGGAAGAATACGACGTCACCATAGGTAGGAACTTCATCAACACTTTGATCAGACAGAGGTCTTTGGAGGTGCTGTATCGGCTCCTAAGGAAGGACGACGTCGTGCTGGAAATAGGAGCGGGGACGGGGGCAGAAGCAGTCCAAGTGGCTCGGAGAGTTGCGAAAGTGGTTGCGACGGACATCTCTCCGGCGATGGTCGACTTGCTCAGGAGGAAGGCTGTAGCGAGAAGGCTGTCAGGGAAGCTGGATGCGGTCAGGGTTCCGGCTGCGGACATCGCTGAGGTAAGGGGGATGTTTCCGGGAGGCAAGGCGAGGGTCGCCTATTCGTTCAACGGGGCGCTCAACTGCGAACCCAGGCTCGGCGAGTTCGCTGCGGAGCTCGCGTCGATTGTCGTTCAGGGCGGATACTTCGTCTGCTCAATCCGCAACACCCTCTGCTTGGCGGAGATACTGACCTACGCTGCGCTCCTGAGATATTCCGGAATGGTGAAGAGGAAGACACAGCCAATGATGGTGTCTGTTGGAGGTGCAGACATACCCTCGAGATACTACTCGGTGGGTGGGTTCCTTGATTTCTTCCGCGGGGATTTCGAGGTGGACAGCATCGTCGGCCTCCCGGCGCTTTTGCCTCCTGCCTACCTGAACGACTACTATGTCAGGGCGAGGCGCGCCCTCAGAGTGCTCGAAGGGGCAGACAGGGTTCTGGGTGGTGCGTTCCCGTTCAACAGACTCGGAGACCAGTCGCTCTTCGTGCTCCGCCGAAAGTAGTGGCTCGTTGAATCACTCCCGCAGTGACGGTCAGACCTTGCTGGACAGCATGAGGCCCTCGGCATATCCGCGGATAAGACTCCCCAAAAGAGCACGCCTCCCTTTACCCCTAAGGATGTAGGCCAACAAGTTCGGGAGGACGAACCTGAGTGAAGCGACGGAATAGCGGACCCGGAAGAGCGGGTCCCGGGGGTGGAGCCTCTTCGTGATTACGAACCAATCCCTCAGCTCATACCTGACCCTCTCTGGGTCTACTGTCCCGTGGCTCGCCCACCATCCGATTTTGCCGGGAACGTCTACGTCATGAAAGGTGTGGGCGCCGGTGAAGGCGTAGACACCCCATCCCTTGGACTTGAGCCTCTGGGCGAAGTCCAGAGAACTGTTGACCACGAGGCGTTCGTCGAACCCGCCGACCTCCTCAAGGGCCTGGCGCCTCACCAGGGACGCGTTGGGGAGAGCGTCGGTCTTCAGCAATCTGCCTTCGAGCGAGGGGTCGCGGAGGAGGTTCCTTCCGACGAGGTTGAGCACGCGTCGGCGATTGAGGAACGGGGTTGCATACACCCAGACGAGATTCTGGGAATTCCAGTACAATACTGCGGGCATGATCGCTCCCACTCTTGGAAGATTCGAGAGCTCTTCGTAAACGAGTGGAAGAGTCCCTTCCGCAATTACGTTATCGTCGTCGATGAAATAGACGAAGTCCGTCAAGGCGGCTCGCCAGCCTATGTTCTTGGCGCGCGAGATGAAGATGCGGCCGCGCGACACGATGTGTCGCAGGGATAGTCCGGGAAACTCGGATTCCAACTCGAGCGGGGAAGCAGAGTCATCGACTATGATCACTGTGTTGAGGACGCCCCCATTGAACTCCTGGAGGCTGGAGAGAAGCCGCCTGAGCTTGTCGGGTCTGTTGTGAGTGGGTATGACCACACTGACGGGCAGCCGAGGGGCCTCGTGCTGTTGGCTGTTCATCTCCTTTTGGGCCCGGAGTGCAGCCTCTGGTAAATCGACTCTACGTTGGCGGCAACCGACTCCCAGTCGCAATGAGACTTGACGAAATCAGAGCCATCCTCCCCTGCCTTGGAAAGAGAGTCAGTTTCAGCGAGTGAATCGGCGAGCAGCCGAGCTCCTCGCCATCCTGGCCGGACCAGAAGGCCGAACCTGCGAGGGCCCGGAGAGGAATCATTGAAGGCGGCGACGGGAGTCCCGCAAGCCAGGGATTCTTGGACCGTACCGCCCCAGAAGGGTTCTATGTCGTCCATGTGCAGTGGCACGAAAGTCAGCCGGCTGCGGGAATAAAGTTCGGGGAGGGCCGCTTGGTCGACTGCTCCAAGGAACTCAATGGAGCTCCCGAGCCCGAGGCGTAATCCTGAAGCCTTCATCATCGGGAGGCCTGGGCCGTCTCCCGCGACTACAAGCTTCGCTCTGATTCCGAGGCCCAGGAGAGCCTTGAGCAAAGGAAGAAGGAGTTGGGGGGCTTTCTCCCATTTGTACGAAGCGGGGAGAGGAAGGCGACCCACATACGTCAGGAGAGGTTCGGGATCCGGGGGACGGACTCGTTTGAAGATGCGGGTATCTACGCCGGTGCTTGGGAGCCGGACTACGCGGCCTGAAGGGAGTCGAAGGGTGTGGGTCAGAAACCGTTCTTCGTGCTGCGTGGGGACGATGAGCGAGTCGCAGAGCCTTAGTGACGGGTAGAAGGCGACTGCCTTCGCACTTCTGATGGGGTCGGTCCCATGGTACTGCGCCACGAGTGGAGTCCCCCTGCGCTTCACCCTGGGAGCGATGTAGGGGAAGTTCCACAAGTAGTAATTGTGGAAGTGAACCAGGTCCGGTGAATCCCGATTGAGCTCTCGCAATACCTCGATGCTATGATTGTTCCCAAACTTCATCAGGGGGGGAAACTGGAATGATGACCTGAACGCTTTGAGCTCATAGCCATCCATTTGAATGACCTGCGTTCTGGATATCCCGCTGCTCATGACATAGAGTTTGACCTCATGCCCGAGAGTCGCTAGTCTTCGGGCGTACTCCTTTGAGAAATGGAAACGACCGAAGGCGAATTCCTTGAGCCCGATCGACTCGAAACGGAAGTCATGGAGAAGGAGGTAGACTATTTTCATTTCCAGACCTCGAGCGTGTTTTCGGAGTTATTTGGGGGGTCCTGCGAGCGATGATAAGCAATAGGGCACGAATTTCGTTCAGATAGAAAATGCCAAGAAGTCCCAGGGTGCTCGCGAATACAACGAAGGATCTTTCCGTCACGGAGGCAGAGCCTGCGAGGTAGATGCTGATGGTAGACAGGATCGGGGCGCCTTCGAGGCCTCTGTAAAGTATCAGCGAGAACCCGCTAGCAATGAAGTTCAAGAAGGTCAGAATAAGGAAAAGACTGATGGAATCCGAGAGTTTCCTTCGGGAGAACAAAACTATGAGCAGAACCATGATTTCGAAGACAGACACAAGCATCAGGTGGTAGAGAGAAAGCCAACTCAACCCAAGGAAGACACTCGACTGGATTGCGAGCGCCCAATCGGTGATCATTTTCGTTGCCGTGAAGTCGAGGAGGCCACCTGCGAGTGAAACGGCCGCAATGTACGCAAATGGGACGGCAACTTCTCTAGGTTTGATGCCTTTCAGAACCTTCAACTTGTCATCGAGAAGTGAGTGTCTCCTCAATATGATGGACAGTGCCTCGGCAGAGAAGAGCGTCGAAAGCACCAGCAACAGCGCGTTTCTCAGTTCGGAGACGGCCGAAGAGGTGTCAACGAACTGATCCCAGTTGAAGGCGCCGAGCGATACCGGCGAGAAGAACCTCACGAGTAGAAAATTATTCACCACGAGGTAGGCGGTCGCGATTCCGGCGATTGCGAAAACGTGCGTCCTGTTCTCCCCGTTCCAAATGAGCAGCAGGAAGGCGATTGGATAGAGCGCCCATTGTTCCGGCATCGTCGAACGGAAGATGGCGAACAGAAGCACCGTGATTAGGAGGGCCTCAGCCCGCCCGGGTTTCATGACGTACGCGTAGGCATACGCGACAATCAAGGCAGGCAACCACACCAAGCTCGGAATCGTCGTGAGAACGCCGCCGTGGAGAGAGAGCAGAGAAAGGACATTGAAAACACCCATCCCACCGAAGCCGGGAAGCTCTCCCTGATATGAGATAGCGTTGTAGATTCCCGAAAGGTTCCAGCCTAGAAGATAAAACGGGAAGGCGGTTCCGGCGAGAGGAACGGCCAGAACAATCGTAGCAAAGGCTGCCTTCTTACGCGTCTGGAGGTCGGAGTTGATCAAGAACAGCGGCAGGAAGATGATGGGCATTAGCTTGAGGAATACGGCGACCCCGAGCAGACCCGCAGACAAGTGGGGTTTCTTGATTTCGAAAGCATACAGGCTCATGAGGATCAACAACAGGGCGATGGGGTCCAGGGCGCCCCACATCGCCGAGACGATTATCGCAAAGGGGAGGAAAATCCAGAGTTTGGCGATTTTCAGCGCCAGGTTTGCGTCTCCCTTGAGCGAGATCAGACGGAAAAGAAATACAGCGATCAAGAGATCAGAGAATACCATCGGCTGCTTCAGGAGGAAGTAGTACAGGAACGCGGAAGGCGAGCCGAGGAGCTGGTACAAGCTGTAAGTGGCTGCGAAGATAAAGGCCGACAGAGGCGGATAGCTGATTGAGGTCATCACTGAGTATGGAGAAAAGCTCAGATGTGAGATGTAGGGGAGCAGCGAGTAGGGGTTACCACCGGACTGGGTGAGGACACCTAGCCTGACCCAAATCTCGAAGTCGAAAGGATGGCCAGTCCATGGCGCCAGGATCTCCCGAATTACGAGACCGATTATGAGAGGCTTCCCCAGGGTGTTAAGTTGCGACATCCGGTGTGGTCCCCCTGGTAGAATGCGTGCCTAGTGCTTAACGTTTCACCGTGCTGGAATTCTTTCGAAGATCTTTCAGTGCAGGCCTGATGTCGTCGTAGATCTCCTTCAATCTGACGTACTTGGCGGATTCGTACATCAAATGATCAGTTCCGACCCTGGCGTAGAATGTGGAGAGGCCTTTGCCTTCTCTGGCTAGAATGTGATTGTGAAAACGAGCCTTCGCTCTTATGTAGGAACCGACTGTGATGAAAAGGAAGAAGTTAGCAAATCTGCTCCAACTTGATGCTTTTGCCGTTGCGTTCGGTTGCATGCCTGGTAAGGTGCTTGCGCCGTCGTGGAGTCTGGGGAAGTATCTCTTCATCCAAGAGGCCGAATCCAGCAAAGAGGCATATTGTTCGCCACCGAAGAGGACTTCGGCGACGAGTGCATCTCTGGCAAAGAGTGCACCCCGATCCTTGGAGAAAAGTCTCGTGGCGTACTCCTCGTCCATCAAACAGCTCAGGCAGATTGGAGCCCTCGACTTCCAAAGGACCCGTGACGCTCTCGTAAGTAGCAACGCCTTCGCGAGGAAGAGCCACATTGTATGCGGGCGAGTCACGCAAAACAGATCGACGTCATCCCCGGGAGAAGCAGCCCTGTATGAGGTCGAGCCGCTGACTGCGATTGTAAGGGCCTCTTTGTTGCCCACCGCCTTCGAGAGCCAACGCGCAACCTGGATGTTGGCGATGGAATGCCTTTGTCTCAGATTGAAATCGTTTGACGGAAGATGATCGCTTGCCTTGGGAACGAGGAAGCCGTCTTTGAGGGCGTAATTTCCGGGCAGGGCGGGTAGGATTTCGAATGCATCTGCGATGTCTTTGGAGGTCGTGCCAGTTGGCAAGAGCTGTTCAAGGTCTGACAGGGCGACCGAAGAGCCGTGCATTTGGGCCACCTTCAGGACGACGCCGACCAGGGTCGCGAGGCTCTCGTCTCCCTGGTTGTTACTCAGCATTTCTTCTCCACACGATGTGTCGGTCGGTCGAGCCGTTGGCGTCTAGGAGTCCCATCAGAACCGCAACAGACTCGCTCACGAGGACCAGAGGGAGAGCCAACATGAGCCGGGGCCGCCCGGACAGGATTCTGATGATGGTCCTGAGGCTCATTAGTGGGTTGGTGAACAGCATCGATTCAATCGTCCTCGGGGGACGCCCAAGCTTCTTCCATACCTGCACGTGCCCGAAAGTGATTCGGCGCCTCTGACGGATCAGGTCGATCGGTCGGTTCGGCACCGATATTCTGACCTCGGCGGCCGGCGAGAACTTCACTTGCAGACCTTGTGCGCGTGCAAGTCCGCCTATGTACGCCCCATCGTTCACGAGGTTGGAAGGGAGTTTAGAAACAAGGTTTCTTCTCATCACGATAAGTTCGTCACATGCGTGGTTGCTTATGCCTGCGTGATTGAGTCTGAGAGACATCAGACTATGGGATGACCACATCAACGCGAGCGCATGGCCAAGCAGTCCATTCCCTTCTTCGAAAACCGGCTTCGCAGAAACCGCTCCCACACCTGGACCGCTGGCTACTTCGAGGAGCTTGCGAATCGAGCCTTTAGCCGGAAATGCGTCGGCGTTCAACATCACCAGATAGCCTCCCAACGAGTTCTCCATGATTCTGTTTATTGCTTCTGCTTTGCCACGCCTTTCTGGCTCCGTGATTAGAGAGATTCTGGAGTCTGAGTCAGTTGCCTTCCTGACCGGAACCAAGACTGATTCGGGGCATCCAGATGCCACGATTGCTAACTTGCGGAGTGTGAAGTCCTGACCGTAGTCCTCGGCCGTGAGGAACGAAATTAGCGAAGGAAGACGTTTAGCGGAGTCGGAAGCACAGATTCCAATTGTGAAACCCCCCGCTGGGGTCTGTGATTGAGACCTCATGGACCATCACAGTGATATCCTCAGAAGCGCCAGCACTCCTACGAGTTCGAAGGAACCCATTACCGACATGTAAGGAACAGCTTCGTCTCCGAAGTAGGGGCCCAGAAAGAAGTATGCTGCAGCGGTCCCGGCACTGTGAAGTAGGAGGAGGACCGAGAAGATGAAGAGTCCGAGAGGATACTTCGCTCGCGTTGAAAGGGCAGTCTTTCCGTAGACATATGCTAGGAAGCCGAAGAGGACAGCGTTGACTGCGTAGAGCAGGATCGCAAGCGTAAGCAGCGGGATCACAGGTGATTCGTGCAATTTTTTGTCTATAAGCCTATCTCAGAATTTCATCATAATCGGAGACGGCGCAAGTATAAGTCGGGTTGCTCCGGGAAGGTGAGGGAATTTGGTAGAGGACCAGGAACTCAGACGCACCCTTTGGTTCGTCCTCGGAGGTGCCAGGGGAGGGAGAAATCGAGCCCGGATGATCCACGAATTGAGCATTAGACCACTTAACCTCAACCAGCTCGCAGAGAGACTCGGGGTGGACTACAGGACTGTCATGCACCACGCCGAGGTGCTGAAGTCGAACTCTTTGGTGGTTACTCAGGGAGAAAAGTATGGGGCGATGTACTTCCTGAGCCCGCGGCTGCAGGCTGGCCTGGGAATGTTCACCGAGGTGGTAGCCGCCCTGCATTTCGAGCTGGACAGATGAACCCTGAAATGATTCCGTCCAGAATATGAAGATTGCAGAAATAGGATGTTGCGCTCGTCAAAGTCAATGAAATCAGAAGGGTCGCCCTAAGATGTCCTGAGCAGTATGGACCCCAGACTTAATAGCGTAGCCGGTGCTATTGACTGACGGATGGAATCCCCCGCTACGAAGAAAGGGAAGTTCACCGCCGTGCTGCTCCTGGCGACAGCGATACTTGGAGTGGCCATTCTAGCCACCGACCAGAACGTCTGGCAGTACCAGCCCTCACACGCCTATGGCCTGGCGGCGTTCGTCGTCATCGACCTGCTGCTCGCGGGGGTGGTGCTCATGAGAGGGACGAGGTCCTCCCTGAGAATCTCTGGCATCTGGGGGCTCCTTCAGGCGCTCATAATGGTGGGGGACATATTCTGGCCGTCGCCGTTCGGGTCCTTCCCAGTCTCTCAGACGGATTTCGCGAAGTATCTCTTCGGGCTGGGGCTGTACGACAGCAAGCACATCGCATATCTCTTTCCCACCCTGTTCGTGCTAGAGATTCTTGTCCTAGTCGTTGCCTTTTGGGAAATGCGCAAGGCCAAGTAGCTCCGGGCGAGTTTCGTACATCATTGCGAAGGGCGGTCATGTTCTACTTCAGTAGGGCTTTCACATTTCTGGAAACAAGGTTCACTGCCTCGGCTATTCTCTTCGCTCTTGTCTCAGGCGTCTTCGCATCTGAAATCCAGATGAGATACCTCTTCCTATAGCTTGGGCTGAATCGTTCGAAATTCTCCCACGCCCTCTTGTTCTTCCTCAGACAATCTTCGAAGTCGTGGGGGATTCTGATGCCCTCGGTATTGATCTTCTCGAGAAGGGAAATCTCTGGCGTCCTCTTCTCGAATGCCGCGAGACCCCATCTAGTCATCCTTCCTTCTCCAACCAGCTTCTCAACTCGGACGATGTTGAGTTTTGACCACATGCTCCAAGGTCGGCGAGGAGTGAATTTTCTGACGAATCGCCTTTCGTCTATTTTCTTAATGAGGCTGTCTATCCAGCCAAAGGCTAGCGCTTCGTCAAGGGCTTCCTCATAGGAAATCGACCGCTCATCTGAACCTTTCTTGAGGAACACAAGCCAAACCCCATCCTCTTTGTCGTGATTCTTCTCGAGCCACGAACGCCAGTCGGTTGGCTCCGAAACCTGGAGTTTTTTCAATGAAAGCACTGTCGCTCCAAGCTGATGAGCTTCTCCTTACTTGAGAAACTTAAGGTTTGGATAATGCGTTTGATCCGAGGTATGTTGCGAGTCCTTAGTGGAGTTTGCGCCTTGCCTCGGCGAGACACTGACTGAGGCTTTGCACGCTACTCCTCTCAATACCCGCGTTCGAACACACCTTGTCCAGGAGGTGTTCTATGATGGGCTTGGATCCCGGCCCGAGAAACTTCGCCATTGATCTTTCATATTCGGCCGGGTCCGTAAGCAGGATCCGGCTGTCGAGATAGAAATCGAGAGCCTTTGCGCTCGTCTCTCCCAATCCACCAACGAGGGCTTCTCTGACGGAACTCAGCAGGACTTCTTCGTAGCTGCCAGCCAGGGCAGTAATCTGCCTGCCTCTGAAAAATCCGACCGTCCTGTAGGCCACGAAGAGGGCAAGGATGACCATTGATGCACTGTGAATTTCGAGGCCTGTTGGGGAAAGGAAGTCCAAGTCGACCAACTTGAGCGAGTAAAGGGTCCTGGGAATTTCAGCCGCGACAAGGATCAAAGTGAAAAGAAGGATTTCGAATTGGAAGGTTCTGATGTTCCTAATCCGAAAGTTCAAGTAAACAATGATGACGACTGAGGCGAGAATAAGCGAGAGCGACGCAAGCTCTGCCAATGCCCCTGCCGAGCCGGCTTCCGCGGCGTATGAATATGAAATGGCCAGCATCTCTCATACACTTTTCCTGAAGAAGTAGACTGCGAACGCAAAGAAAAGCAGCCAACCAATTGGCTCAATAACAAGTTCGGAGGATATTCCGACAATGTCAAGTCCTGGCAGCGAACCAAGCGCCGCGGCGGCATGATACAATCCGTGCACAACAAGAAATGATGCGAGTATTATCGTAAGCATCCTAAGCTTTGGTTGCTTGACCTTGGACGCCATATAGAGGGTCGGGACTGCTATCCCGATAATGATCGCCGCATCGAACAAATTGAGGAGTAGTTCGATGTCCACTTCTACCTTGTTTCACGACTCGCTTTTGATTTAAGGATTTGCCGGGTTGGCGGACACTAAACCGTTGTGTATTCCTGCCGCCGCCTAACAGAAATTGTTCGACCCCTGGCGAGCTTAATAAAAGACCAGGGACTTGCAAATGGGAGGTCTTGGGAGTGTCAGACAAATCCTACAAGATGCTGATAGATGGAAAGTGGGTCGAATCAGGCTCCGGCGCCACCGTCGAAGTGCTTGACCCGTCCAAGGGGAGGCCAATTGAAAGGGTGCCAAGCGCCACCATCGACGATGTCAGGTCCGCAATAGACGCTGCGAAGAGCTCCTTCAACAGCGGGGTCTGGAGCAGGGCCCCACCTGCGGAGAGAGCCAACGCGCTCCTGAGGGTCGCTTCGCTATTGGAAGCGGACGCACAGCACTTCGCCGACCTCGAAACCCTGAACGCTGGCAAGACAATCAAACAGACAACTACCTACGACTTGCCCTATACCGTAGACAACATCCGCTACATCGCAGGCATGGCCCGCAGGCTCGACGGCGACGCTATGGCGGAGTACGTCCCCGGAGGCACCAGCGCGATCAGGAGAGAACCCATCGGGGTTGTCGGAGTGATTACCCCGTGGAACTACCCGCTGATGATGGTGGTCTGGCGGGCCTTCCCTGCGCTGGCCACCGGTAACTCTGTAGTCATCAAGCCGGCTAGCTATACGCCTTTGACTACCATCAGACTTGGATCTCTTCTGCTGAAGTCAGGAATCCCCGATGGCGTATTCAACATAGTCACCGGCCCCGGAAGCCTGGTGGGGGAGGAGCTTGCGAAGAACAATGGGGTCGACATGATTGCCTTCACCGGAAGCACCGAGGTGGGAGCGAGGCTGTCCGAACTGGCGTCGCCAACCACGAAGAAGGTCTCCCTCGAGCTCGGAGGGAAGGCCCCCTTCATAGTCCTCGCCGATGCAGATCTGGAAGCCTCCGCCCAGGGAGCGGTGGTTGGAGGGCTCGTCAACAACGGCCAGGACTGCGCCAACTCTACCCGCTACTACGTCGAAGGGAGCGTCCTGGAGAAGTTCCAGAAGGCACTGGTAGAGAAACTCCAATCCGTGAAGGTCGGCGACCCGTTGGACCCGTCCTCAGACATGGGCCCGTTGATTTCTGCACAGCACAGAGAGAGGGTCCTGGGATTCATCAAGAAGGGACAGGAAGAGGGCGGGAGCCTCGTAATGGGCGGGCGCACTCCCAAAATCGCAGGGCACGAAGGAGGCTTCTTCCTTGAACCCACCCTCATCTATACCGAGAACCACGACTCGACGATAATCAAAGATGAGATCTTCGGCCCCGTCTTCAGCGTGTTCAAAATCTCGTCCCTCGACGAAGCGATTCAACGCGGAAATGATGTAATTTATGGCCTCGGGGCCTCAGTCTGGACCAAGGACATCACGAAGGCCATGAAGGCTGTGAGAGACCTGAGGTTCGGCACAGTCTGGGTCAACGACCACGTCCCCGTCCCCTCGGAGATGCCCTGGGCGGGTTACAAGCAGAGCGGCCACGGTGCATCTCTGTCGAGGTTTTCCCTGGACGAATACACGTACATCAAGCACGTCTATTTCGACCTCACCGGGGCGGTGCGGAAGTCCTGGCACTATTCGGTCTTCGGCCAGAAGGACTAGAACTATCTCAGAGCTCACCATGCTAGGGGGCTAATTTCGGAGTCACCTCCCCATGGGCGTGGCTCCTTGGCGGTATCGGATACGGGAGTGGTATCCTATGGGCGCTTCTGAGAGGCTACTACCTCCGCTGCTTTGTTAATCCCAAGCGCCCACCACCTCAAGGGTTAACGTCTTGTCGGCCTGAGGCGCACCAAGGCTTATCGCAATGTACGCGAAATCGCGCCGAAATACACCCCGACCAAGACCAGGCCCGCTCCCGCTAGGAATGTCAACGTAACGGCTTCGCCTGCAAGAGTGGAGGCGACAAGCACGGTCACAAGGGGGACGAGGACAAAGCCATAGTTAGTTGCGGAAGCGGTCCATTTTGAAATCACGAAGAGGTAAAGCGCAAAGAGGAACACCGACCCTGGGACTACCAGATACGCGACCGAAAAGATAGTTGGAATCTTCGATGGGAGGGACCACTTCTCCCCCGCGATCAGGGAAAGGGCGACCAACATGGCGGAACCCAGCAGCATCCCCACGGCGTTCGTCCCATACGGGTTGGCCTGCGGGTAGTGCTTGAGGACGACGCTCGTCTCGGCTATTGCCACGACAGCCCCGATGAGTGCCAGGAGTGATATCAGAGGAATCGCCAAGGTGAGCTGTTCGTTGAAGACTATCCCCGTGCCGGCGATTGCAACGAGGCCTCCTCCCAACCCTCGCGAATCGAGGTGCTCCTGCTTCTGGGCGCTCGCAAGGAAGAGTGTCGCGATTGGGACCAAAGAAAAGATTACTGAGGCGAGCCCCGCCGTCACACTGACAAGTGCGTAATAGAAGAGGGCGTAGCTCACTCCGAAGCTCAGGACCCCGTAGATTATGGTCCCCTCCAAGGCCTTCTCCCTCGGAAGCTCAATTCTTCGGATGACAACAATCGCTAGGAAGATGAGACCAGCGAAGAGGAACCTCAAACTGGCGCCCCAGAACGGCGGGAGCTCAAGGTTGCTGAATCGTACTGCGACGAAATTGGCTCCTGCGAAAATCACCTGAATGATCAGAGCGGCAAGGACCAATCTTTGAGGTCCCGATTCCACATTACGATTGCCTGCTCGTCAGTTCTTATTTCTTTGGGGCTGGTGGCACCCAAACTGATACGGACTTGGAGTTCGCGAGGTACGAATCTGGCCAAGCTCAGTGGGGGGGATTCTCGAATGAATTGTCTTGCTTATTTGGAACCTGGTCGGTGTTGTTCTTCAGGTCGCACTTTGGCGAAGAATAGTGTCCTCAAAGCAAAGGCAAACCTTCAGACATCCGAGCGTGGGCTGGTAATAGTCAGGTTGCCTTCGCACTCCGTTAGACTCTTTGGAACGAAACGACAGGTCCGGGTGGAGGGCCAAATCGACGGTGTTTCTTTCAAGACTGTTGCGTTCCCGACAGGCGATGGCAGACACTTTGTTTTCGTCAACCAAAAGTTACAATCCAACGCTGGGGTGAAGTCGGGCGATATTGTCTCAATCCTCCTCAGAAGACGCCCGCACGCCAAGCCCGTGTCTGTACCCAAAGAGTTGATTGAAGCGATTGATAATGACCAGAAAAGTGCAACTGCATGGCGTTCTCTTTCCCCTTCCGCCCGTTTAATCGCTTCGACCTGGATTAATCAAGTAAAAAGTCCTGCTGTGCGTAGATGGAGAACATCAAATGTCCTGAAGAGAGCGGTTCGTTATTACGAAGGAAAAGGCCCCATCTATCCGACTGACAACGAGAGGTCTCATCTTGGGATGCCGAGAGGCCGTGTGTAATCTGCAAAGTGGGCGGCTGGTGGTACTAGAACATGAATTCCCCTAACACTCCCCCCAAATGGATAGGAGGCCATTGGCAGACCCGCTCTAAGTGGAACAACGTTTTTAGGGAATCTCGGGGTGTTCTGAACATGACACAGACTAACTCGATCATCTTGCGATTCCGTGAAGAGGAGGCTGGTGACTTCGAAGCGCTCTTCAAGGCAGAGGTCCTTCCCCTCTGGCATAAATTCAAGGCTCAGGGGAAGATCATTGCAGCGTCCTTGACCCCCGTGCAAGATGGAAACCAATTGAAGAAAGGACTGCGCGACTACATCCTCCATGTGGAGGTCCCGAGCATGACGGAGCACTCAGAATTCGACTCGAACCAGTCCTTCCTGAAGTTCCTCCCGAAGGCCCAGGCGATGCAGCCCGAAGAGCCGCTGGTATGGTTAGGTAACACGATGTTTAGTGTTTGACCGGCCTGTGCTGTCTGTGAGTACGATTTGGTGCGGGGGGTGGGATTCGAACCCACGAACCCCTAAGGGATGGGAGCCTCAGTCCCACGCCGTTGACCATGCTGGGCGACCCCCGCGTAATCTCACGCCCCCTGAGACAATTCTAAAACCCTTTCCACGAGAGCAAGGATTTAACGCCCAGCCCGCTCGGGTCGAGACTGGGCCGGCGTAGCTCAGCCTGGTAGAGCACTCCCATATTGGGGCTCAGACGCCTCGTAAGCGTGGGGTCCCGCGATCAAAGCGCGGCGCCGGCTGTTCCAATAACTTCTGTTTTGCCCTCAACGTCTTCAATTTGACATATGTGCCGTACTTCGATAGAAGTAGGTCTCGTATCCAAGCACAGTCGCGCCCTTCCTTGATGAGCTTACTCACCTTGATCTGGAGCCACTCAGGCCAATGGGCAGCATACGTTTTCGCTGTCGCCAGTTTCTCAAGAAGAATCCCCCTGTGGGTTGCTATCTCTGGGTTGAATATGCGGAGCAAATAGGCGTCAGTAGCCCTTATGCCGACGTAGCCCATACCGTCTGAGAACCACTTCCCTGCCTTGATTTCTAGCGTGCAGAAGATTGCATAGAACAAGTCGGTGTTTGGGGAACTTGCAATTACGACCGCGCGGTTTCTTAGATTAACCGTACCATCAGAGTCGGCAATGCCTCGAAGGAACCAAAGAAGGCATTCACGCTTCGCATGAAGAATCCATCTCATTCGGACCGGGTCGTGGGTTGTTCGCTGATTCCATTCGAGACCCAAGCACGCTGTGTAGAGCCAAGCAACTACCCAAGAGTACCGGGATTGCCAACGAAAACTCCCATGGGGTTCCCGAGGCCTAAGCAGCCCGTCCGCAATTCTGTTGCCCGGCACGCCTAGGAGTGCCAAGCAATCGATTACGTACTGCCCGAGGTGGAGGTTTTCAGCGTGGCCTTACACAGACCAATTTCCATTCGAGCCTTGAATGATTCTTCGCGAGTGAATCCCTTACCGGCGTCTCCAACTAACCATCCAAGAACATAATAGATTTTGCAAAGAAAATCCGACCCTGTAGGCTCAGCGAACCCACCACTGTTATTCCTTCTGCTTATTCGTAGAGCTGAACGGTCAAACTGTAAGCTTGATTGTATCCGTGAAGGCAAGCCCAGTTCTTTCCAAGTGGGGAGAGTATTCGTCAGATGTTATCAAAGTGAGAACGGAGTTTCCTATATAGCGACCAAGCGAGAAGCCCTCCGCCGGCTCTTCAAACCAGAACCAATCTCGGAAACCTTTAACGAATCAGTGGTCCGCTATGCCAGAATTAGAATTGGCGAAGATATTCATTTTTCCTCGTGTACCGGTGGCGGCCATTCTCGGACTAGTACTCGCCATGCTTGGAACCCTCGTCTATTCCTATGAGTTGTTGATGGTGGGAGTCCGAACGCCCGGAGCAGTGTCCGGCCTGACTGCAGTAGCCGGCGTGTACTTCGTCCTTGTTCTCGTGTGCATCGGTCTGGTGGTCTACGACGTATGGCGCACCTTCAGAGCGAGGATCGCCGCGGAGAAGGGCAAGGGCGTCGTGCCGCTCTCGCCCGGCTGGATGATTCCATACGTGCTCTCCGAGAAGAAGTACCGAAGATACTTCGTCCTGTCATCGCTATCGTACGGGATATTCTACGCGGTGATTACAAGTATGATCGTCTACCAGCCTGCGGTCGACTTTGTTCAGGCATACGGAGCTGCCATCCCTTCCATCGTCGTCGCTCCCGTCTTCACGGCGCCACCGTTCAGCCCTGTCGTCACCGTCTATCTGGCCAATCACTTCGGTCTTTTGCTCATACCCCTAACCATCGCGCTCTTGGTCGCTACATCCTTGCTTGTTGGATTGAACTTCGCATTGGTTGGGTTCGCCTTCGCAAGCCGGGCTAAAGGCCTAGGAAGAGGCTGGGTTGGAGGGCTGGGGGCCGTCGTAGGTCTGTTCACAGGGTGCCCAACGTGCGCCGGCCTTTTCTTTGCGAATTTCCTAGGAGGTACAGGAGCGGTCTCGTTCGCGACCCTACTTGGGTACTACCAGCCGGCTTTCATCCTGCTGAGCATCCCGGTGCTCCTGGCTGCCCCTTACCTGACTTCGCGCAGCCTCTCTAGAGTCTACCGAGAGGGTTGCGTGTTCATCGGTAGGACCCCCTAAGCTGTTCCGAAGGTGAGCCCAAGCCGCCCCAACCACTTTCGATACGCAACAGCTATTCTATCGGAGCGCAGGTGGAGTTCGGCTTGGAGGTCCAGAGGGAGACGCTCCGGCCTCTGGGACTCCACCACCGGGATGTCTTGGGCCGTTATCTGATCTTGAAGGCTGATGATCTCCTCCTCTGGAATCTCTTGGCCGTAGTTCATCGCAATCCAGAACCAGGCTGTCGATTCGAATTCGCTTGTCGGGCGGACGGTCGCGTAAATCGAGAACCGACCCTCCGTGCTGTCCTTACACAGATACATGCTCAAGGGCCTCATGACCTTGTAGGTGTACGTGACGCCTTTGCCGACCCCTGTCCCGTCAGGGTCCGGCTGCCAAATCCTGACATTTCGGGCTATGATTCCGTTCTCATCTTGCTGAACTTCGTAGTCTTGTATCTCGGCGTGGGCCTTCTCTCCCAAAATGCCTGCGTGAAGGAAGGGGAGATGCGCCACATCGAGAAAGTTTTCCACTGCACGTGTCCCGCTTGCTTTGTAGTGGTAAGGGCCGCAGAGTATTTTCCTGAAGGAGGGGTCGTTCCATTCTTCGAACTCGGAGGCTTCGCGCGATGGTTCGCCCAGGCAGGCCCAGATTAGACCGTAGCGCTCTTCGCAGCGGTAAGTCTTCACCTTTGCAGTGGGAGGAGGCTTCTGTTCCGGGTGGGCAGGGATCCTGACACACTCGCCAGAGTCATTGTAGGTCCAGCCGTGATAGGCGCACTGGAGCATGCCGTCTTCAAGATGGCCAAGGGAAAGCCTCGTCCCCCGGTGAACGCATAGGTCCTGCCAGGCCTTGACGACCCCGTGAGACCTCCACAGCACCAGGTCCTCGTCAAGGAGCCTTGCGGGGAGGATAGAGGATTCTTCCAAGTCTGAGGATTTGGCGAGGGGGTGCCAGTCGTTGAGGAGGACCGGATCCTCTATCATGACTGGGGTTTACTCTGGTGGAAGTTCCTTGTAGTTGAGGGAGATGTCCATGCCCCTCTTCTTGTGGTACCAGCGAGAGGTGAGGTAGATGGCAGCGCCGGCCACAAGTGTCACCACGAGGTAGGTCTCGTTGAGCCAGGGAGATAGGACTGTGAAGATGCTGAAGGTCGGGCTCGTCAGGTACTGGTATGAGATAAAACTGAATACGACCGCGTCCAGGATTCCGAAGATTCCAAGTATGGCCTTCGCGGAGCCGCGCTCCTTCCGGAAGGCGTAGGTCGCTGCTGCCAGACCGATGAAGACGAAATAGACCATCGAAGCGATGATCGCACCGAAGAGCGCGAAGAAGCTGCCGGAGAAGAAGGTTGCCATCCCGATCAGGAAAACCGCAACCACCAGGTCGACCGTGTGGGCGATTACGGGTGAACCAAGCTTGGGGCTCACGTATGACAGCCGCGAAGGTAGGAACCTGTCGAAGGACTGAGCCAGTAGGTACCTGGAGAAGATTATCACCCCGTAGGCGATGACCCCGAACTGCATCAGAATCCAGCCAATGCCGATGGCCCAAGCCACGTACACATTGCCTGACACCGCCATGGCAAGTGTGAAGAAGTTCAGGCCAGCGGCGGACCAGGCGTGACTCGAGAAGGCCGCGTTGATGAAGGGCATTCCCGCGACTCCGTACAATACTGCGAGCGAGGCGGTGAGGAGGGCGAACGCTGTGACCGAAGAGATGGGGACGTTCCACCTCAGGGCTCTTTGGTTCTTAATCTCAGAAGCGACTGCTGGCGCTGCATTGAGCCACGGGAAGACGAAAGCGAACATGACCGGCATGATGTAGAGCACGTTGGCGATGTTGATGTCGAAGAGCCCGCCGGACGGGGTGTAGGAGTTGGCAAGCGCATCGTAGGTGGAGTTTGACCCTCCGAACTGGAGGAAGGGTGCCGTCCCGTCGATGTAGTGCTTGACGCCGCTTTGACCGGCGAAGAGAAGGACACCCATCGACAACAGGAGGGTGCCGACGCCTATCAATGTGAGTACAGAAACCAGCCGGTAGCCCGCCTTGGGCTTCCAGATGTTCAGCAGGATGACGGCGGAGAAAGGAACCGCGCCGACGACGAACTGGGTCGCGGGATTATCGAAGAGACTGAACCAGTTAAAGATCGGGAGCGGGCCAGTTCCATGGTACCCGTAGTAAGTGAACGACATTGTGAGGCCTGCACCCCCGATTGCGAAATCGGTCAGGACAGCGACGAGAGCCAGGAAGGCCAGGGTCTCTGTGGTGTATCCCCAGAAGGACAGAGTGCTTCCG
>JAPCJK010000033.1 GCA_027886975.1 Nitrososphaerota archaeon | reverse complement strand
GAAAATGAGTTTCGGACAGCGCGGAGGGTATGGCAATCGAGGAGGTTTCGGAAGAGGTTCCGGTTCCTTCAACAAGCCGGTCGAGGTGGGCAAGGAATACAACGTCACCATCTCTGACACCAGCAGGCGAGGAGAAGGCATTGCCAAGATCGACGGATTTGTGATCTTCGTACCTGGCACTAAGCTAGGGCAGAATCTGAGGATCAAGGTCACACAAGTCTCAGAGCGGTTCGCATCTGGACAGGTAATACAGAGTACAGAAGCGGCTGCGACGTCGACCCCTGAATCTACGGCAAAGCCTACGAGTTAAGCGGACGTAAGGCATGCAAATAGTTTTGGTTGGTTCTCTCGAATCAACCAAATTCCATCATATATACGTCTGTCATTCTGAGTTCTCCGTTTCCCAACCAACTTCACCTCAACCATTTGACGCATCGATAAGGCGTCTCCAGAATCCGTAGATTAGAGTGCTAGTCTCAGGAAGTCGGAGAAGGCGAAGGCTGGTATGGCCAAGTATACGAATTCATGCCTAAGGATTCCACGCCCAATGCCTCCCCGAAGGTAGTCAAGAGAAAGGTCGATGGCCAGACACGCGACCCCCAAGATGAAAGTGCCTTGCAATCCGGTCAACAGAAGGCTCCATTCCACCTGGACGTATCCTGCCAAAATCAAAGACGCGACTGATACGTAAGCAAGAGGGAGAAATAAAAGCAGGAAGGTCCTGTGATGCACCCTGTATCTTCCAATGTAGAATGGCTTGGCGACCCCCTTCCGAAACATGAGGTTCCCGAACTTGTTCACCAAAGAAGCGATGATAATCGTCGCCAGGAAGCCCACTGCAATTCCTGTACTAAGATTCAACACGTGAAGGTCGAAACTCGTACTCTCTCCTCTGATTTTCCCACCCGTCCCCTCCCAGCCCCGCCATAAAAACAAAGAAGATTTTGGCTCCATTCGCACGGGCTTGAACCCCTAGTGCAACCCGCCGAGCTGCGTGGTCACTGACTCAATTGCCTTTCTTGCCGGTGAGTTCCGCAAGCCTTTCTCTGAGGATCCTGCTTACGACTGCACCATCTGCCTTGCCTCGTAGTTCCTTCATCACCTCTCCCATCAGGAGGGAGAATGCCGCATCCCCCTTCTCCTCGATAATGGGCCGATGCTTGTGCACGACAGAGTCCACCACCCCTCTGACCTGGGATTCCCCTGCAAGTTGAACCCCAAGGGCACTGATGGCCTCGGAAACTGAGAGACCCCGAGACCCTGCGGCCTTCAGGATGTCTGGGACCGCTTCCTTCGCAGTCCGCCCCGAGTCGACGGCCCTTAGGACCTCGGAGAGGACAGGTAGGCCGAGCGCGCTCTCTGGAACCCCCTCTCTCGTAAGCCTGGAAGGGAGGTCCACAAGTACCGAAGCCACGACGGAAGGCTCCAGGTTGAGTTCTCTGCTTAGCCTTTCGAATTCGGCTGAAATGTCCGAGTCGTAGACCTTTACCGCCAGGTCTTCGCTCAGCGAGTACTCCCTTTGCAGCCTGGCCACTTTCACCTGCCAATCCTCGGGGATGTGCTCCGCGAGGTCCGCCCTCAGCCCTTCAGTAATCGCGATGTTCGGGATGTCGGTTTCAGGATACATTCTCTGGGAGCCCGGTCGTGGCCGCAGGTACCTTGTCTCCCCCGACTCTGTCGCGGCCCTCGTTTCCGCCGGAACGCCGGACACGGCTTCTTTGAGTCGCGCGATCAGCAGGGGAACACATCTGTCGACCACCGAAGGACGGCCTGCGACAAGGATGATGGCGTCATCGACCCCGCTTTGCAGCTCAGCCCTGAGCTTCGCCTCCTCGGCTTCCGAAAGACCCTGTCTTCGAAACTCGTCGGAATGTATGATCCCTCCCAGAGAGTTTGCCCTGGCTACTTCGGCGACCTCCTTTCCCAGTCTGATGTCATCATACGGCTCCCAGCCCATAAGTCCGCCCAAGCCCGTAGCAACCACGGCGACGACCTTGCCCCCATCAACGAGCTCTCTCCTCGCCACCTTCGAAGCTGTTCCGCCCATGACCCCGGTCACGTCCCGGGCCTTGCACTTGATTTGCCTCAAGCCCTTTCCGCTTAGCTTCTCTGCGATACGAATCAGGCCCAACTGTCTCTTCCTTTCGTAATCCACTACCTTCGGGAGGAGGTTCAGCTTCTGGACGCCTTTTACCTCGACGACCCTTCCTCCCATCAGTGACACGTTGAGGTCCTGCCTTATCGTTCCCAAGCCTCGGGCCACCCGCCCCGTCGACCTTAGTGCTCTTCCGAGATGCAAGGCGACTTTCGCCACGAACTCCGGGTCGCCGGCAACGGGATCCAGGGCGACCTCGACCAGTGCGACCCCGAGCCTGTCGAGCGCAAAGCGCCTTGATGATTCGTCCTCACCAAGGATCCTCGCGGCATCTTCCTCCAGCGTCACCGATTGGACACCCACGAGGGTACCATCCACCTTGAGAGACCCGCCGAGGCCTACGACCGCTGTCCTTTGGAAGCCTGAAGTGTTCGAGCCATCGATGACGATCTTCCTCATTACGTGGACTTCGTCGACAATGTTGGAGCCAAGCGTCTTGGCGGCGAGCAGGGCGGAGTCCAGCCCTGAATCGCTGAGAGGATGAGGGGGTTCCTCGTCGGCCTCGACCAGGCAGGAGGATTCTGGATTCCAAAAGTACATGTTGGACTTCGCCTTCGAAAACTCGAATATGGCTGCGGGGTCGATGCCCCCGAGCTCGCTCTGGGCGGGCCTCAGGTTCCTCTCAAAGTGATAAGGAAACTCTTCTGACTTGGTCGTCGGGCAGGCGCAGAAGAGTTTCGTGGGCGCCGCGAGTTGCTGATGGACCTCGAGACCGACCCGGACCCCGTCGGCTGCCTGCTTCCCGGTCATAGCGGCGTTCCTGGGAAGGATCGGGAGGTAGTTTCGCCCACTATGTTGGCGACCATCATCTCCTTCGCCTTCCCCAACGAGCGACTGTTGCCGAGGACCCACATCGCCTTCACCAAGGCAGTCTCTGACAGCATGTCCTCGAGAGGAAGGACGCCCGCGTGGAGCAGGTCCCTACCGGTATCGTATACGCTCAGGTCGACCCTTCCTCCGATGCACTGGGACGTCATGCACGCCAGGCCGCCTCCATTGACAAAAAGTTCGAGCTCTCGCACGATCTCTTTGCTGACGTGACCGAGGCCGGTCCCTTCTATGACCAGCGCCTTGGCTCCAATTTTCCTCGCCGCTTTGATCAATCCTGCGGGCATCGACGGATAGAACTTCATCAGTACGACCTTCTCCTCGAATCTGGTCTTGGGTGCGAAGGAGGAACCTCCCCGCATCGGAAGGCCGTCGGACACGTATTCGGCGCCGGACTTCCCCCAGACGGCAGCCAATGGTACCCCGACCGAGACGAAAGCGTCTCTTCTGCTTGTGTGATTCTTCCTGACTCGGGTCCCCCCGTGCAATGCGACTTTGTCGTCGCTTTCGCCCAGATGCATGGCGACGTACACCCCTGCGAAGCCGGCCGTCCCCGCTACCGAGACTCCCGCTATGAGATTGATCGGCCCGTCGGATGAGGGCCTGTCGGAAGACCTCTGGGCGGCGACGAGTATCACCGGCACAGGGACCCCCACCAAGGCGAAGCTGAGAGCCGCGGCTGTGTAGCCCAGGGTGTCAGTGCCGTGGGTGATGACGACACCGTCGAACCCCTCGCCGATGGCCTTACGCACCCTCTGGGCGATCTTAGTCCAGTGGCTCGGCCGCATGTTCTCGCTGAACACGTTGAAGAGTATCTCGGGCTGCACCCTCGCAACCCCTGACAGCTCAGGGACAAGCGAATGAAGGTCTGCCGAAGAGACCGCGGGGTGGACGGCGCCCGTCCTGTAGTCGATCCTGCTCGCGATCGTCCCCCCGGTCCCGATTATGAGCACTCTGGGGAGGCCCTTCGAAGGCTTCGGCGGAGAGGAAGCTGAGAACGAAGGCTTCTGACCCTTGGCCAGCACCCTAGCGCTTCTCAGCACGGAAACATCGAGGCCGACGTTGTATCCTGAGCGAAGCTTCAGCACGACATGGTCCCCGTCACCGTATAGGTACCGTGGGACCAGTGTCCCCGATACCACCCCCCACGAAGTCTCCACCTCCAGGACATCGCCAATCGAGGCCCCCGCCTTCTTCAGAAAACTGAGGGAGCTCCCCTTGTAACCGGCGAGGTCCTCCATACAGAGCGAGCTGAGCCACTGCGGTCTTAAAGGATTATTTCGCGATTGCACCGAAACGGTTAATGCGAGAGGCAGAGCCGGGAGAACCGATTTCACTCAGGGTGTGTAATGCATGGCATCAAAAGGAACAGTTTCGGTCGAAGTTTCGGACCTCAGAAGGGAATTCAAGGGAAAAGGGTCGCCGGTCGTAGCCCTCGATGGCGTTAGCCTGAAGGTAGGCCAGGGGGAAATCTTCGGGGTTCTCGGGCCTAACGGAGCAGGGAAGACGACCATGATCAGGATCCTTTCGACGCTTCTCCTCCCGACCGGCGGGTGGGCGAAGGTGATGGGGTTCGACGTGGAGCACGAGCCCGAGAAGGTAAGGAGAGTCATCAACATGGCCAGCGGTGCTGAGAAGGCAGGGTACGACTTCATCAGCGCCAAGAAGAACCTGTGGTTCTTCTCGCAGCTCTATGGGATCCCGACCGCTACGGCGGAGAAGAGGATAATGGAACTAAGTGAGATGCTGGGGCTGACGAAGTACCTGGACAGGAAATTCTATGCCCTTTCGACTGGGTACAGGCAGAGGGCGACCATCGCCCGAGCTTTCGTGAACGAGCCGAAGGTGGTCTTCCTCGACGAGCCGACCATCGGGCTGGACGTGATGACCGCGAGAAGCATCAGGGAGTTCCTCAAGGAACAGGCCAGACGAAGCGAGAGGACAATAATCCTCGCCTCCCACAACATGGCCGAGGTCGAGGCAATCTGCGACAGGGTGGCCATTATCGATAAGGGGAAGATAATCGCGGCCGGGACTCCGGAGGACCTGATGCGGTCGCTGGGGGCGCCGGCGCTGGTGATGGAGGTCTCTCCTCCCCAAAGCGGCTTCGAGATGCTCAGCAGGGTGGAAGGGGTAAAGGGGTTCACAGCCTCCACTGAAGAAGAGAGAGGGCTTTCGACGGTGCATATTGTCGTCGAGACGGACGCTGCCGCCAGAGCAGCCGAAGACGCCGTAAAGAGGGAAGGGCTCAAGGTCGTGGCGTCCTGGAGGAAACAAGCCACCCTCGAGGAGGTCTTCGTGGCCCTCGTAGGGAGAGGGTTCAAGGAAAGGGAGGAACAGGATGTCGTTTAGTCCCTGGGTCCGAACGATGAAGGCGAGGGCATTGGTCAGGCTCTGGAGCATATTCGGAGAGCCCCTCTGGATCGTGGTCAGCATGGGTTTCCCGGTGCTTTCTTCTTTGGCGTTATCTCTGCTCTACTACAGCATAGGCGCAGCGAGCTACGTAGGGTTTGCAGTCCTCGGCGGGGTGATGGTGTCCTTCTGGGGAAACGTCCTATGGTCAATGGCCAGTCAGTTCTACTGGGACAAGCAGGAGGGGCTCTTCGAGATTTACCTTACCTCCCCTGCTCCTATCTCTGCGATTCTCATCGGGATGTCGGTTGGTGGGATAATAGGGACCGTGCCTTCGGCTCTGATCGTCACGGGCATCGGCTGGGTATTGTTCCATCCCGCGGTCAACGCAGTCTGGGGAGGGGTGATTTTGACCTTCGGCCTCACGCTTGCCTCGCTTTACGCCATGGGAATGACGTTGTCGTCTCTCTACCTTGCCTACGGGAGGGAAGCTGAGTCTCTCAACGAAGTACTTCAGGAACCTGTTTCAATGCTGTCCGGGCTCTACTTCCCCTCACTGGGGGCCCGGTCCCCGTTCCCCCTGGCAATTCAGGCTGCGGCGTCGTTGATCCCCCTGACCATCGGAATGGACGCCCTTAGGAAGACTCTGTTCTATGGAAACGACATCTGGCAGGTGTGGCCGGACCTTGCTATCTTGGGAGTCATGGCCGTGGTTCTTCTCTTCGCGTCAACTTATGCCCTCAAGTATCTGGAGAACGTTGGACGGAGGGACGGGACCATAGGGGTGAGGATCAGATGACAAGTCTCAGACCCATACTGGCTTCCGCATGGATGGGCATCCAGCACGACATCGCCTGGACAACGCCCGTCCTTTCGGTCGCCCTGAGGGTGGTTGCTCCGTTCGCATCAGCGATGACCGTTTCCATTATCTATTGGTTCGGTACCACAAGCGCTTCACCGGGCCTGTTCAACGCTGACAGGCTGGCCTACGTCCTGATCGGGTCGACACTCTATGCCCACGTCGCGTCCTACGCCTGGGTCCCGACCGTGGCGATAGCGGAGGGGAAGAACTTGTCAGTTTTTCCCCACATATACATCACGTCGCGCTCCACGGCGTTCTACGTCGCCGGGACGGTTCTCTCGTCCTTTGTGATATCCACAATCGCTTCCGTCGCAGCCTTGATTTTGGCTTACCTCGCGCTAAGCTCATTCCTTGGCACGCAAATCCCCGCCACTGTGACGCTCACTTCAGTCGCCATGGTCGCGGCGGCCCTGGTGGCCAACATACCGGGAGCCCTTGGCCTTGGATTCCTCCTTGGTGCTTATTCGATGTATGCTAGCAAATTCGAGTGGTCTCTCCCCGGCTACGTCGCAGGCCTTCTGATGGTCTTCTCGGGAGCCCTCTTCCCAACAAGCTTCCTCCCTTGGCCCATCTCCGTCGGTGCCCAATACCTCCCGTTCACCCAGTTCATCGCGGCCGCCAGGGAGGCACTCCTCCCCGGCACCTCGGGGGATTACGCGACCTCGATGGGACTGTGCCTGGTTGGCGGGGGGATCCTGCTCGGGGTGAGCATGTTCGTGTACTTCGCTTCCGAGAGGAAGGCGCGCAAGGACGGCGTGATCGACAGAAGGCTTGCCTAGCGTAGGGCCTTCGCCATGTAGGGGCCGTCCCGTTGGTAACCAAGCCTTCGATAGTAATTTCGGGTCCCCACAGCGCTGGTGACAAGCAGGTTTTTCGCCCCGAACTCATCCGAGGCAGTCCTCTCAGCCCTCGCCAGCAAAGAAGAGCCGAGGCCTCTGTGCTGCCAGGCTGCCCTTTCCTTGCGCCCGACCTCTACTGCCTTGCCGTATACTCTGAGTTCCCTCACAACAGCGGCGTTCTTCATTTCTGGTCTGTGGGCCTTTTCCGAAGGTACACGTAGCCTGATGAAGCCAGCGATTATCCGGGACTTCCTAAACTCGAATGAGCCGAAGACTTCTTGGCCGCCTGATGCGGAGTATCGTTGCTCCTCGTACTCGAGCAAGTCATCAACGCCAAAGGTTTCAGGGTCCCTGAGGACGACTTCTCTGCACCTGATGCATCGGCACGAAAACCCCTTCTCCTTTACCCTTTGAAGGACGAGTTGCCTGAGGTTGCCGTTGCTGACGCCTCCCTCGATTTCTTTCGCAGGAATTTCTCTCTGGATCCTCATTATCCTGTGCCACGGTGGGACGAACTCCTTCATCTGGCTCAGCAAATCGACCACGGTTTCGAGATTGTATGGACTGAAGAGGCCTCGTTCGAACTGGCGGGCGAGGGAGGTCCCGGGGATGACAAGGGTCGGGTAGAACTTTGACATGTCCGGCCTGAAGTTTTCGTCGACGAAGAGCCTTTGCAGGTCAGCGAGGTCTTCGTCTGGGGTCGCACCCGGGAGGCCCGGCATCATATGGACAGTCACTTTGAGCCCTGCGTCCCTGGCAGTCTGCAGGGCCCGAATCGAATCCCCGACCGTGTGGCCACGGTTGCTCCTGGCCAGGACAACGTCCCGCAGGCTCTGGACACCGATTTCAAGTCTGGTAATCCCGTAGCTCAACATCAGGTCTACGTCTTCGGGGCGGCACCAGTCGGGCTTCGACTCGAGGGTGAGACCCACGCAGCGACTTGTTGCTCCTTCGTTCAACTGCTGGGCAGATTCAAGGCTCGAAGAGATCGAGCCGTTTAGGCCGTCATAGACCCCCTTGACAAACGAGTGCTGATAATCCCTTGGCACAGCGATGAACGTCCCACCTTCGATGATGGTCTCGACCTTGCTGACCTCGTGCCCATTGGCTTCGTACTTCGCAAGGCAGTTCCTCGCTTGGAGATAGGGGTCGAATGCAAAGGCAAGTGCGGACTTCATCCCCGGACTTTCCGGGAGATACGATTGGGGCGTTCCTAGACTCGGCCCACCGGGGCAGAACACGCACGTCCCGTGGGGACACAAGAAGGGCGAAGAGAAGACGGTGACGACGATTATGCCAGAAGCGCTCCTCCGCGGGTGGACGCGAAGCATTTCCTCGAAAGCCCCTCGAGTCTCAGAGGGCAGGAGTCCCAGGATCGCTGAATTGGAAATGTAGCGGTCGAGAGAGAAGTCTACGGCGGTTTTCTTCTTGAGCTTCTCCAACTGTTCGCGCGACCCAACTTTCCCTTGGGAGAGTTGGTCAGCTATGTGGGCTGTAGCGTCTTGAATCCTGGCCAGGGACTGGGCGGTCACCGGCGCATCCAGTTCTGGCCTGGCTTGCGCTTCAGAGTAAAGCGTTTCTCATAGGTCCGCTTGTTCCTGACCTTGGGTATCTTACTCGCTTTCAGCTTACCCTCTAATTTTGGGGTCTGGCTGCGAACTTTTCCGGCCTTCGTGATTGAAGGCAGCCAGCGCTAGGCTGGGACTGCTGACTTCCGTGGGTCGGCAATGGTCTTTCTCTAACCTCCTGAATTCAGGCTGCTCTGGTCTGGATTTAATCTTTCTCAGTTCAAGATGTGCGCCAGAAAGGCCGGTCCCGTGTCCTCAAGCGAATCACCCACAGAAGGAAAGACCACTTTGGTCTTATCGAAGAAGTGACATAGCGAATTCATGCGAGAAAGCCTATCCTCAGTGGATGCATGGCTCGGTTTCCAGCGTTTCTCCGTCTCAACCTCAACAGCGATGATCTCCTTACCATCGAAGACAATGGCGTCAGGAATTCTCTTTTCCTTGATGTACTCCGAGAGCGTAAAGACCCGGCAACCTTTTGCGCGAAGTTTTTCGGCGAGCCATTCTACCACGAGATCGTGAGATTTACGAGACTTGACCCGTTTGGCCCCAATTTCGGGGTCGTCGTTCAACCGTTTCAGGAAAGACGCCTTCGCGACTGAATTGGCAGACATTCTCGCTTTGATTTCGCGTGCCCTCACCTCGCCGACCCATGATTCAAGTGTTCTCCCTTTGTTGAGCGAAACCGATCCCTTCTTGAAGAGCCCGTTGTTTTTGGTCAGGCCCAACCGATAACCCTCATTCACGCAAGCTCTGCTGCAATATTTCCTCTTCCCAATTGTAGGAGATTCGCAAATCGGGCATTTGGGCACTTCGTGCTCAATACTCATTACCATAACATGCCGATTTAAGTGAAGCAGAATTCAGCCTAGACATAGCGGGAGGGGGTTACGAAAGTGACCTGCATTTTTGCGATGTCAATCCTCCGCGTCCCTGAAACACTTTAATGGACAGAATTGAGAGCGGGCCCGAACTCCATTGGCAGAAGGAGCACGCGAAGGCGGTATTGATTTTGAAGCTTTACGCCAGAAGAGCATAGCTGCCGCTGAGGCAGCTATCAGAGAAGCGTCTTCGAGGCCCGACCTCCATCTCGTCCAAGCAATTCAGGCGCTGGATGACACTGACAAGTACCTGAACATAACCGCGACCCGCGCGTCCGAATGGTACGGGCTCCACTTTCCGGAGCTGCCCCAGATGCTGCAGGACAACGTCGTGCTGTGCAAACTAATCTCGGAGGTCGGGGCCCGGGAGGCTTACACCCCCGAGAATCTCGCAGGCAGGGGGTTCACGGACAAGAAGGTTGAAGCCATCATAACCGCGAGAGACAGATCGAAGGGCGGAACCATCTCCGATGGAGACATTGGAAGAGTGAAGGCGCTTGCTTCGCTGGCCGTTCAACTCAGCACTTTGAGGGGCGGGCTGAACGACTACGTCGAGTCGCAGATGAAGCGGATCTCGCCCAACGTCTCCGAGGTCGCAGGGGGGACGATTGGTGCGAGGCTGATGGCGAAGGCAGGAGGGTTGGACAGGCTTTCTTCTATGCCTGCGAGCACCATTCAGATCCTCGGGGCAGAGAAGGCCCTCTTCAGGTCCCTGCGCACAGGTGCGAGGCCTCCCAAGCACGGCATCCTGTTTCAGCACCAGGCGGTCCACACTGCTCCAAAGTGGCAGAGGGGGAAGATTGCTCGGACCCTGGCCAACAAGATCGCCATCGCTGCTCGGGTCGACTACTACAGAGGGTCCGAGGACGCATCGATAAAGGCGGGCCTCGACAAGCGTCTGGAGAGCATCAAAGAGAGGTACAAGGAGCCCCCTGCAAGGGGGCCTGAGCCAAGATTCCCCAGACGGAGGGATGAAAGACCTCCGAGGCGGAATAACCCAAGGCGAAGATGAACTCGCTTCTGAAGGAGGATAGGAAGGGGAGGACGGCGCTTCTCACCAAGAACCTAACCCCAGGGAAGCGCGTCTACAACGAAGACCTCATCCTCAGGGACAGCGTCGAATATAGGACCTGGGATCCATTCAGGAGCAAGCTGGCCGCAGCCATACTGAAAGGGCTCCCCGATGACCTCGTAAGGGAAGGAAACAAAGTGCTCTACCTCGGAGTCTCCACGGGGACCACAGCGTCGCATGTTTCGGACCTTGTAGGCTCGACCGGGCTCGTCGTCGGGGTGGAGTTCGCCCCCAGGGTCGCCCGAGAGTTCGTTGAGCATGTGGCGAGGCAGCGGAAGAACGTCATCCCCTTCGTCGCCGACGCCCGCGACCCGTCGAAATACTCAGTGACTACAATGGATGTGGTGTACTGCGACATCGCGCAGCCTGACCAAACAGAAATCGCATTGACCAACTGCCAAAAGCTTCTGAAGAAAGGAGGGACTCTGCTCCTGGTGGTAAAGGCGAGGAGCATCGACGTCCTCAAGGACCCTAAGCACGTGTTCGCCGAGGAGAGGTTGAAGCTAGAGAAGGCGGGGTTCAACGTACGCAGCGTCATTGAGCTCAGTCCCTTCGAAAAGGACCATGCATTGATCTTCGCGACTAGTTAGAAAGAAGTGATGAGGCTCTGCTGGAGGTTCAGCCAGGTCTTCCAGCTCTTCCTGACGTATCCTGGCAACGATTCGCCCCTGAGCATACGGTCCTTGAAGAACGCCCTCGTCGCCGGGTCCGAAGGGTATCCAGACCCGAACTCCCCATGGATCTCCTTCAAGAGGTCGACCTCCCTGTCCCGATTTACCTTTGCGATTATTGAAGCCGCGGAGACTACCGGATAGTCCCTGTCTGCTTTGTGGACTGCGACGACGCTGCACTTGTACCCGAGGTTCAACACGATGTCGTCTCTGAACCTCTCAGGAATGACGTCCGAGGCGTCGACGGTCACTCTGCTCGCCCCAAGCTTGTCGATCACGCGTGCAAAATGGATGGCCTCAAGGTAGTTGAGCTTGCGGAGCTTTTTCCCGGTCGTGACGACGAAGTCTATCTCGTCTGGTGTTATCATTGTGAAGTGAACTCTTTCGGAGACCTCCATAATCTGAGGATAGAGTCTTTCACGTCTCGCAGAAGAGAGCTTCTTCGAATCTTTGACGCCCATTTTCTTTAGGGCCTTCGCCCCATCTGGGGTGACAGAAACTCCTGCGACGACCAAGGGTCCGAGCAGACATCCCCTCCCCGCTTCGTCGACGCCCCCAACGAGGCTACCTTGCTTCCCCAATGTCAACGCCACCTCACTAAGCTTTCGGACCCCCGACCGCGGCAAGCAGGGCGGCCCCGACTTCCTCAGCAGTCGCATCACGATTCTCGACCGACAGGATGAAAATGAGTTTGGCTTTGCCCCGCAACTCATTGAGCAAATCGTCCTCCAGTCTTTCGTGGACCACCGCGAGTACCGGCTTCCCCGAATCTATGCACTTCTTGACACCACGCCTGAACTCGGGGCTCACGAGCTCCATCGGACCAACCTCATCGATGACAATGAGTTCAGACGATACCGCCGCTGCGACCAAGCCCGCCGCGCCTATCTCTGCCAGGTCTGTAAGATTGACTCTGTACCTCCCGACTCTGGGCCCGAGCTTTGAATCGACCGAGGCCAGCTCCCCTTTCCTCCCTGAGGAAAGGTCCAGGACTTCGAATCCCATTCGAATGCCCTTCGACCGGCGCTCGTATGTAGTGCAACCCCCGACAATCACGCCGGCGCTCTTCAAGCGCATTATCACTTTCGAGACAAGTGACGATTTTCCGACGCCCGGAGGGCCAGTCACCAGCCAGATTCCGCCCAAGCTGGATACCTTTCCCTGAGGGAGTACATGAACGTACCATTTGATGGACTGCGAGGCGGAATCATTTAACTCGGCCAGGCAGCCCAGAGCAGGAAGCGTACTTGCCGTTCATCAAGCATGTCGAGGGGAGGACCAAATTACTCGTCCCCAAAAGAAGCCTCGCGGAAGATCCACCCCCGACCTCCCCCATCTTCTTCAACCCTGCCGCCTCATTGAACCGGGACATCACCGTTGCAGTCAATCTTGCCACCGGAGGCTCGACATTCTGCGACGCCATGGCCGGAGTAGGAGCAAGGGGTCTGCGGGTTGCCAACGAGGTGAGGCGGATTGCGAAAGTCACTTTGGTCGACTTCAACTCCGACGCACTACGCCTCGCCCTGAGGGCGGCGGTCCTAAACGGCGTCAAGCGTAAATGCGAGTTTTCAGTTTCGGAAACATGCTCATACCTCTACTCGAGGTTTGGGCGAGACCAGAAGTTCGACTATGTTGACGTTGATCCATTCGGGAGCCCCGTGCGCCAGCTTCAAGCGGCCCTTAGCGCGACGGAGGACGGGGGGATTCTGTCGATTACGGCAACGGACACCGCTGTGCTTTGCGGGGTCTATCCGAAAGTGTCGGTTAGAAGATACGGAGCATCTCCGCTCAACAATCAATTCCATCACGAAACAGCCGTCAGGATACTTCTAGGGGCCCTGGCTCGGCTTGGCGGCCCCCTCGACACGGGCATCGAATCGCTGGTCGCGCACTCCACAAGGCATTACCTTAGGGTGTTTGCGAGGGTGAAAGTGGGCGCCACTAAGGCAGATTCGACGCTTGGTCAGCTGGGCATTATCGCATCGTGCAAGGCCTGTGGCCATCTTACGCAATCGCGCGAGCCTCAGCAGTCTTGTGAAAAATGTGGAGGGAGGGTTATTTCCGCTGGGCCACTTTGGCTTGGAGCCCTCACGGACGACGGCGTGGCCGTTGCCGCGGATGAAGCGGCCCAGGAGGCCGGACTGAATCGGGCAGCGGATGTCTTGCAATCTCTGGTGGGCGTGGACAAGTATCCCCCCTGGAGCTACAGCATAGACGAGATCTGTTCGCTCCTCAAGGTCCCTACCGTGTCCGAATCTGAAGTCACTAGCAGGCTTCAGAGCTTGGGGTATGTGACATCCCGTCAGCCGTTCGAACTGACCGGAGTCAAGACCGACGCAGACTTTGGAGAAGTGAAGAAAGTAGTCAAGAGCGCTGCGAACGAATTGGGGCCAAAGAACCTGGCGAGATGATTCGAGTCACGGAGTAGGCTGACGGATTCCTTCGCAATAGTAGTACAGCTCTGAGCTGGCGTTCCTGCTGGCGGCGGGCTTGATCACTCTGACGACTTTGAATCTCAGCCTGAACTCGTCTCGGACCTCCTGAGCCCTTTCCCCTTCGAAGAGTTTGCAGAAGGCGGCGCCCCCTGGCCTCAGGAGGGCGAGGGATATGTCCAGCACCTTCATCGTAAGGTCGACCTGTATCGTCTGGTCGAGTTCCCAAACCCCGGAGACCTCGGGCGAAAGGTCGGAAAGGATGACGTCGGCTCTGCCCCCCAGTGCCTTGGCCACCTGGGCTGGAAGGTTGGGATCGTTCACGTCAGATTTCAAGAAAACCACGTTCTTCTCCTTCAACTTTACAGCTTGCAGGTCGACCCCTACGACCAGACCCCCAGGGCCCACCAGGGCCGACGCGACCTGCAACCATCCGCCGGGTGCCGACCCAAAATCGACCACCTTCCCACCTTCTTTGATGAATTGATACCTCTCGTTGGCCTCGATGAGCTTGAACGCTGCTCGGCTCTTGTATCCCTGCTCCCGGGCGAGACGTCGGTAGAGGTCCCTCCTCGCTTCGGTGAGCCTCATTTCCTCGAGAGCTCTTCGGGGTTGAAATGGGATGGGAGGAGTTTTTCCGCGGACCCATCCTCCGAGAAGCCGTCGACCCCACGCCTCAGTACCTTCATCTTCGGATTGAACTCCACCATCACCTGCCGGCAGGCGCCGCAGGGCTTCGTGAAGTCTTCTGATTTGCCCACCACTGCAATGGCGACTATTTTCCCGGCTCCTTCGGAGATTGCCTTGAAGATTGCCATCCTCTCGGCGCAAACGGAAAGTCCGTAAGACGCGTTTTCGATGTTTGCGCCGGAGAATATCGCTCCTTCGGCCGTAAGAACTGCGGACCCTATCTTTACGCCCGAATATGGGGAATAGGCGTGGGACCTTGCTTTCTTCGCCGCCTCTATCAGCGTGGTGTACCGACCTCTTTCGGCCATTTCGGCGGGCACTACCTTGCAGCTACGGCTTTTGCCTCGGCTACCTGGGCTCGGGCTACCCTGGCTTCTTGTATTACCCAGGGGCCTATCCACGGGCAGACGTAGGGGCTTATCTCGCCGTCAACTGAGCACTTGGACTCGTACTGGCAGACTATGCATGGGGCCTTCTCGATTGAGGTCATGTCTGTTGGGAATCTGAGCGGGGTAAGCTTGTAGGTCCACCTCCCCTCTTCGAGGACCTTCACCCTGCCGATGAGACCGCGCCTTTCAAGTCTGATGGCTAGACGTGACCCGTCCCTGCTTGTGAGGCCGAGCTCCTTCCAGATCTCGCTTTGAAGGACCCCTTCCCTTCCCCTTTCGACTACTAGCTTGTAGACCCGGGACGTAAGGTCAACGAGCTCTTCCTCGGTCCGCTCGACCGGTTCTGGTGGAGCGGCCGACTTTGGCTTTGCCTGCTTCTTCGTGGACTTTGTTTTGGGCTCTCGTTTTGGCTCTGGCTTTTGTTTCATTTTGCTATCGCGAACTCCTGTCTTATCACGTAGTTGTCGAGTATCTCCCTGCATCTGTTTCTGACAGTGACCTCAGTCACTTCGGCGAACTCGGCGACCTCCCTCTGTGGGAGGTGCTCCCCGACCAAGACAGAGGAGAGATAGACGTAGGCGGCGGCGAGCCCCGCCGGAGCCTTCCCGCTCGAGATCTTCGAGTCGCTTGTCTTTCGCGCCAGGTTCAGTGCGAGGTGCTCGACCCTCGGGTCGATCTTCGCCATGTTGACCAGCTTCGAGATATATTTCTCCACTGACGGTGGAGGAATGTATTCCTTCTCGACCTCCTTTAGGACGAGCCTGAAGTACCTGGCTACGCTTCCCTTCTCCATCCCTGAAGCTCGAGCCACTTCTTTCAATGTCCTCGACACCCCGCACTTCCGACAGGCTAGGTAAACGGTCGCAGCTGTCATCCCGAGTATTGACTTGCTCTTCGCAACCTTCATCCTCGCCGATGTTCTATAGACCTGGGCCGCGGTCTCTGCGACGTTGTCTGGAAGGTTCAGGGAATCGCAGAGCTCACTGATCTTCGAGAGCACATTGGACAGTCCTCTTTCTTCGCTGTTTATCGTCCTCGACCTGCTCTGCCATTTCCTCATCTTCTCGACCGTGGCCCTCATCGCCGGGTCGAGGTACTTCCCATGAGAATCACGCATCGTCCTGCTAATCTCAGTGCTCAGACCGAAGTCGTGAAGCGCGAGAGTGGTGGGGGAGCCTACTCTGACTCGCCTGTTCTTCTCTTCAAGGTCCATGGCCTTCCATTCAGGACCTGAATCAGCAGGAGCGGAGGTTACGTACCCGCAGGTGGGGCAAACCTGCTCTCCCTTCTCGGAATCGCCGATGAGCCTGTTCCCGCAGACCGGACATGATGTCCTGAAACTATCATCCCTGCTCGTGTTCCAAAGACTCGAATCTATCACCTGATTACAAAGACGGGATCTCCGGACTTGCCGAGCCTACTGCTGACTACGGCAATCGAAGCGTACGGTTTCTTCACGGATCCGATGAGCTCGGTAATCTTCCCGAGCCTTCGCCCTCCCTCTTCGAGGGCGACCACGCCTGGACTTACTTCCTTCGACAGGCGGACGATGAGTCGGCCGCTCTTAGCCTGATGAAGAATAATGCCGACCTGTAACAAGAAAAGAACACGGCGGTATTCTTGCCTTTAAACCTTCCCAGATATTTGCTATTTTTTGCGGCCGGGCTGTGTCTTGGGCTGCCTCCTCTGGGCCAGCCCTCGGACCACTGAAAGTTCCTTTGCGATCTTTAGCAACAGACCGCGCTTTGGATTGGACTTCGTCACGGAAACGTACCCAGATTCTTTGGCAGGGAGAGCAGGGTACCGAGCAGGTTGGGGTTGGGGTTGGATGTTGAGCCTGCGGCACGCCTCTCCCAACTCCTGGAGGGTGGGGCCCCTCGTCGCCGAGCTCAGCGGAACACGCCTCCCCTCTCTGCGTTTGAGCTCTGAGTCGAAGTAGTTCAGCCAGAAGACGTGCCTTCCGTATTCTTTCATTTCTTTGTCGTAAGCACAGCGTTCACCACGCCGTCGCTCGTGGGACGGGATGTGACCACAGCCTCTCCTGCCTCGGTCTCAAGTACTGCCCCCTTCGTTATCACCCCCCTTCTCTCATAGTCCCTGTTGGCAGGGCTCTTCTTAACTCGAAGGATCTTGGATTTCGTTGACTTCCCCGTCGAATCGGAAACGTTGGCGAAGTCAGCGAAGACGACCCCTGAAGTGACCCTTCCCCCTCTGCGACGATTCGGTCTTCTTGAGACGGGGCCAACTGTTGGCTCGATTGAGTAACCATCCCTCTCGAAGGCCCTACGTCCCCTCGACGGCCTTGATCGGCCCCCCGTCGACTTCCGCTTAGCTAGATTCTCAATGGGTCGTGTCAAAGTCTTGGAACCTTCCGATGCGGCGCCCCTCTCCCCCGGGTGTTAAGGATTGTGATTGCTGGTACACTTTGAGGCGGTCGAAATCTAGCGAAGAGATAGTGTCCTGCCTTCGAGCTGCCTCTTCATCGCGGTAAGGTCGGTGCTGAGTCCGAAGTATTCAGCGAAGCGCCCAGTCGTCCTAAACGCCTTGCTCCTTCCTTGCCTTTCGTCGGTAACGAACCCCACTTCCTCCAGCTCCTTCAGATGCTGGTACACCGTGGAACCTCGCCTCTGAACAAGCTCAGACGAGGTGATTGGTTGGAAGAAGGCTATGAACGAAAGGGTTCTGAGGGCGGCCTTGGAAAGAAGCGGGCGCGTTGCGAATTTCCTCGCCGTCTGCGTGTACTGCGCCTTCAGTTGCATGGCGAACTTCGGCCCTGGGTATTCAACGACCTCGACCGCTTGCATGGTCCCGTTAATCATTTTGGCGATCTCACGGGCGACTGCAGTCGCCTTTCTCTCCGAAGCCGTACCCGCCACGTGGGCTATCTCATCCACGGTCAGCGGCCTGCCAGCAGCATAGAGCGCCGCCTCCACCTTCGCCATTACTTCACGCGGAGGGAGCTCCTTCAGCGTTTCACTCAAACTGCCCCACCGACACGACCAAGGCGTCCTCGTCCGACTCCTCCTGGTTGATCACGACTTCGCCGCTGTTGGCCGCGAACAAGAGGAGGATGAAGACGCGGGCGGCGTCGATGGGTTTGAGACCCCTGAGGAGCTCGGACAGCATCGTCCGGCCCGTGGCCTTGAGCCTCTCCACGAGTATCTTCCTGAACTCCGAAAGAAGAGCCTGGAGCGAAATAACGTAGTCGTCTAAGTTTGGAGGGGTGAGCTCCGCCAGCGAAAGTGGGTTCCTTTCTGATCCGCTTTCCTCCTCTACAACAATCTCTTGCAGAATCCGACCCAGCTCATCGAAGAGCTCTTCGACGTTGGTGGAATAGACTTCGTACCTGAAAGGCATGATGATTATCTGCGGCGGCTCGGAACCATCGAAGGCCTTACGTTGCAGCCTCAGTCTTTCGAAGAGGAACAGTGTCTCGACTTTGAGCCTGTATATGGTAGCCGATGACAGGACAGCAGTCCCGGCCGCCCTCATGTCAATCATGTCTGTCTCGGAGATCGCTTTCAAGAACATCTCCAGCAGCTCTGACAGGTTGATCTCCCAGGGGCTCCTGCGCTTGGCGAGAGACGGGTCGATCAGCACGTTGAGCGGAGGCCTGGACAGCAACGAGGAGCTAGGCACGGTTGGGCACCTGTGCGGGCTTGTAATGGACCACTCTTGATACTCCCCCGGCGGAGTAGACCCCGTAGGTCATGTCGCTCTCGGCCACGAAAACGTCCCTGAGGGTGATCGCGATTATCTGAGCCTCGGACGACTTCTGCTTCAGGAACCGGGCAAGGCTGTTTGAATTTATCGCGTCCAGGGCGGCGTCAATCTCGTCGAACAGGTAGAACGGATGCTGCTGGACGGCCTGCATGGCGAGTATCATCGAAACGCCCGTGACGGCCCTCTGCCCTCCGCTGTGCTGCGATGATTCGCGAAGGCCGTTGCCGAAGTCTGCTCGTAGGAAGACGCCCCCGGTGAAGAGCTCGTCGGGGTTCTCGAGCTCGAGTAGAGCGCGGCCTCCAGTCAGATTCTCAAAAATGGTACTGAACTCGCTCCCGACCTTGTCGAAGGCCGACATGAACACCTTCTTCTTCTCGGATTCGACGCTGTCGATGAAGCCAATGATGGAATTGCGCTCGTTCTCAAGCTCGTTGTGTCTGACTGAGAGGCTCTTGTAATTGACATACATCTCGCCATACTGCTTGTCCGCCCCCTTGTTCACCGACCCGACTACCAGCTGGTACTCCTCCTGGAGCTCCCCGAGCAAAGACTCGCTCCCGTCGAAGTACTCGAGCTCCTGGGCGTACCCAAGCATCCTAAGGCTGCCTAGACCGTCCTCCACCTTCTCCTGCGTCGCGGCTGACTGGCTGGCCATGACAAACAGATCCTTCTGATTCCCGGCGATAGACCGGGCGACTGCGTCTCGTTCTTCCTTCAGCCTTCTGCCTTTGCTGTCGAATTCGTCTAGGACGGGCTGGCTCCGTTTCGAGGAATCCATCAGTTTGGAGATCTGTTCTTCCAGGGAATTCCTTTGTTCCGAGAGCTCCTTGATCCTTCTGGGTGCTTCCCTGACAAACTGCTTGTTGGACTGGAGGTCTTCGGTGGCGTTGGCCAGGTCCAGTTGGTTGTCTTCGAGGGCTCTCAATAGTATGCTCTCCAGGTTCGCCCGCTCGCGGTTGAGGCTGAGGTCGAGGTCTTGGATCCTGTTCCTTGTCGAATCGGTCTCCGACGACAGCGACTGTTTAGCTCCTTCCAATTCCGTAAGCATCGCGTCCAAGCCGAGGGCTTGAGTGTCCACGACTACTTGCTGCAGAGATGCCATGGCCTGCGTCATCGAATCCTTATCCTCAGAGTTGTGTCTTAGCTTCGCCTCCAATTTTGTGACAGCTGCGGCCTGCTTCTGGAACTCGTTGCTCATGTTCTTGAAAATGCTCCTGTACCTGCTCGCCATCCTTGTGATGGTGGTGGCCTCGGCCTTCAGGCTCGTTGTCGAGACTATCTTCTTCACCCGTTCCTTCATCAGGGCGCGCGAATTCGATTCCAGGGAATCGAGTTCCGTCTTCCTCCTTTCTATTGCGCCCTTGAGCGCTCCCACCGCGTCCTCCACCTCGCTGATGCCTTCGAGGTTCTCGAGGCCCTCGATGAGATTCACCATCAACTCTTGGTATCCGTAGCTGAAGGCCCGGCCGCCCGGTTCGAAGGCCTCGCCGTCGGCCGTCACTGCTCGCACACCTTCGGATGCCATGATGTAGCCGATGGCCTCGGAATCGACGAGGACCGAATCCCCTGCCAGGAAGTTGGCCAGACCTTCGAACTCCTTCTCGCATTTGATCACCTCGGACAGCGGCCCGACTACGCCAGCGGATTTTTCCACGTTGACCGCCTTGGACGACTCGACTTCGCTGAGCGGTATCACTGAGAAACTTCTCGCCTTCAGGGATTTCGCAGCCTTAATCAACTGGGTCATGGCTCGGAGGTCTTGGACCACGAAGGCTGCCATCCACCTGCCCATCACGGCGTTGACGGCCTTGGAATACTGAGGAGGGTACTTCATGAGCTGGCCTAGGCGACCCACGTAGCCGGGGACGCCTCCACCATCGCAGAACTCCTGTAGTTTCATTTGCCCGCTTCTCTCCCCGGCAAGACTTTCGGACATATGCCGGAACGCTTCCTCCTTCGAAACTTCCGAGGAGGCCTTTTCGAGGATCTTCGAAGCACTCTGAATGGAAGTGACAAGTTTGTCCCTCGTCTTGTCTACTCCAGCCATGTTGTTGT
>JAPCJK010000032.1 GCA_027886975.1 Nitrososphaerota archaeon | reverse complement strand
GTGAAGATGGGGGACATCGTAAGGTGCCGGATCATCAGTCTCCTAAATGGCATAATCCATCTAAGCATCGACGAACCGGACATGGGGGTGGTTGCGGCCTCCTGTGGGAATTGTGGCAAGCCGCTTCTCCGAGGGAGCGCTAACAAGGTCAAATGCGATGAGTGCGGCAACGTCGAGGAGAGAAAACTGGCCAGGGACTTCGGGACGACTCCCATTCAGCCATAAGCATATTAACGAGAAACAAAGGGCCGGTCAGGCAAAATGCAGGTCCAGACTACGAGCGAGGATGAGAAGGGCCTCACGGTTGAGATTACAGGAGAGGACATCTCGTTGGCCGAAATCGTTCACCACGAGTTGCTGGAGGAGAAGAGTGTAACCTTCGCAGGGGTGATCCCTCCGCACCCGCTGATCAAGAAGCTCGTCCTCAAGGTCAGGGCCCAGCGCATAAGCCCGGAGAAGGCGTTTGCCAACAGTGTGGACAGAGCCATGGAGACCACCAAAGAGCTCTTCGACGGCGTCAAGAAGGCCCTCGGCGGTGCTTCCGACTGAAATTCTGCCCAAAGTGCGGGACCCGACTTAAGCTCAAGCAAGTGAAAGGGGCCCGCGAAGTCGCAGTGACCTACGCCTGCGACAACTGCGGCTACTCTAAGAAAGAGGGGAACAGTGTGATGCAGATTACCGAGGAGGAGCTCTCCAACACCCCCCAGATCAAGGTCGTGGGGGATAAGGAGGCCAAGCTCAACTCCCTGCCTACCACCAAGATCGAATGTCCGAAGTGTGGCCATGACGAGGCCTTCTGGTGGTTCTTGCAGACCAGGAGTGGGGACGAACCCCCTACCCAGTTCTACAGGTGTATGAAGTGTAGCCACACCTGGAGGTCTTACTCTTGAGGGATTGGGAACAAGATTGTCAGCGCATCAGCCTCAAAGAGCCTGACGTTCTCTCCCATGGTGTCTAGGCTCTTCCGGCTGAAAGACCTCCCTCGTTCTCCTGAACTTCGCCACCGCATCAAAATACTGGTCGGCCTTCTCCCCCCTCAGGTATCCTTTCGCTATCCACGGCAGAATTGCGTTTCTCGCTCTATACACCCCCGAAACTGATGTTCCCCATTCGAATCCTCCTGTGGAGCAGTGCCCCCGTTTTCGTGCCTCCAACCTGACTTTCGAATTCCATCCTGGAGACTTCGCCACGACTTCGACGGAATTTCTGTCGCACATCCTCACAGATGACATCAGGCGCGGTGTTGGTGTTTTGCGTCGCCAGCCTATTACAGTACAGACTGTAGTTCCTTCTCCCCTGAATATGCCGGCAGCGAGTGCGTCCAAGAGCTCGTCCGTTTCATCGCTCGTCTGCCGCGGTCCTTTCCCGACCAGAAGCCCCGAACTTGCCACATTCTCCCAGTATGACCTGACGAAATAAAGAGAGTGTGAATTATTACTTTGATGGGCATGGAGTAGCACGAAACTGATTTGGTACCAAGATTCCTGGCTCAGTTACTCCTAGCTGAACCCAGAAGATAGTCTGCGTAAGAATTTCAGACGTCGTCCCTGGTGTAGACTTCCACGGCGTCACCGCCCGCTATGAGGATGTCTGCGCTCGCTGCAGGAATGGACGCCACGTCGTCCGCATCGAAGGGACCATAGTGTTTCATATCCAGACCAACAAGTTCGTTGATGCGCTTCACGAACCTCACGGTGATGCTCCTCTGCGACTCGCTGGCGTGGGCGAACTCTATGAACGAGGGCTGGCCCGATGAAACTGCCTCGACCATCGTCTCGAATCGTCTCTGGAATTTCTGTTCGGCCGAGCAGACATATCTCTCCTCGGGGAGGAGCTGCAGCAGCGCGTTCTGCCGCATGGCCTTCTTCGCCCTGAGCTTCAGCAGCTGCCTGACCATGGATTCGATCATCTTCGCCTGGCTAGCGATAAGGCGGACGGAAACCTCCGAGCTTCCAGAGCCTGCGGACCTCTTCAACTTCTGGCTGTAGGTGGAGAGGGTGGAGTAGAAATCGCTTGGGAGCGGCATCAGTGTCTCGGAGCTAATCTCTGAGTCGAGACGCCTCTTCAGGTATTCGAGTGTGGTCTCGGCCAATCAAGCGACCTCCCCAAGGCCCCTCGTTAAGATCGACACGGCAGCGAAGGTCGGGATTTCGACCGTTTCCGACTTGTAAGGCCCGAAGTCCTTGTGCTTGAGTCTGAAGTGAGGATGGAAATCTACCTTGACTTTCACCGGTCTGGCGCTCAGCACGACCGGGTCTTCCTGGGGGTCGAACTTGGCAAAGGATTTCACTCTCGCCTTCGACATTCCTGTGTCGCCGTGCAGGGTCCCCGCAAGTCTGAACACACGGTGGATGTCCGTCGTCACGGAGGAGTCAACCATCGCGCGCTGGGACGATACAGCCTCGGACACCAGCTTCTGCAGGGTGCCGCCGTAGTCCTGCCTCCGCTCGTCCACGTAGCCTGTAATCCTCCGCGTCCAGCCGGCTCCCTGCGGCCCGCTCGGGGGCCTGCGACGTAGCGTCGAAGCTATGGTTTGGCTCAGGGGGAGCGAGGCACCCCGCATGTAGTCGGCGATCTCTCCGCGTGCCGCTTGGTCGAGGACGTCGAACCTCTTGTCGAAGATGTGCAGGTGGTAGCCCCTGTTTCCAGAGAAATAGACCTTGATGGCTTCGGGGTCGACACCGAAGTCTCCCGTGAGGAAACCCACCACCCGTGTCGTGTGGTCCTTCGCCGCGTCCAGGCAGGTCTCGCAGGTACCGTGGAATTCTGCAGGAGGCCCTCCACACTTCGTGCACTTTGGAGGCCTGGGCAGCTTCCCCGACGCGTGGCACTTCTCGCAGTACCAGAGGTCGTGGCCTTTCTTGCAGGGAGTGGGAATATCAGTGGCGTCGATGTCGAAAATGAGCTCCGCCCCCAGCCAGCCCTTCTCCTCTATGGGTCTGGCGGGAAACTCATAGCGCGCGTTCGAGCAGTAGACGGAAGATGGAGACTGCTTGAGGATCTCTGCCAGCGCCTCCCCCCTGCTCTTGAAGGAGAGATGCCTGACCATTCCTCCCCCGAATGGGATGTAACCGAACTCCCTGGACCCTATGTCTTCGGGAAACTCTATCGACTCTGAGCTTCGGAAGTAGAACTCCTTGTAGGCGTTGCGCAGCCACGTCTTTGTTCCATCGTTCAATTTCCTTCGATTCCCGGCACCGGACAGATAAGGCATCCGTCGACAGTGGTCGTTAAGTGCCCTTGACGAATCAAAATACGTCTTGAGGGTCCCACTCGAAACCTACCTACGAGGAGCAGGAACATGAGTGTACTCCTTCGTCGCTTCGGTCCCCTTCTCGCCCCTCGACATCGACCTGGGCCGGCTCGCCAGAGGAGAGTGGAACGCCCTCACCGACCGGTTCCGCCTTTGGTATCTCCCGTCTGAGGACGGGGTAGAGGGAGGTTCGTCGTGCTATGTGATGGTCCGCAAGTTCGACCCCACAGAAGGGGTCCTGGTTTACGGTCACGTAGTCGTCAACTTAGGCGTCAAGCCAAAGGACGGGAGCGCTTGGAACTTCACGGTTGGGATAATGAGCAACGACGACATTAGAGCCAGGTCGGCGCTCAACGCCATGCTCGAAATCCCCCCGTCGTTCCACAGAAGGAGCGAAGTCAGAGTGATTGAACGGAAGTGGAGGAGCGACTCCGAAGCTGTCATGCGGTTCCTCGCGAACATCCATTCTGCGATGGCGCAACTTTCTCCCAGCGGGAAAGTGTACACCCTGAAGTTCGAGCCCCAGCCCGGGATGATGGGTGAACTCAAGCGCAACCTGGGCGCTTGGTGGCAGGAGTAGTGAGGAGGACAGTCTCAATGAAATCGTTACGATTTTAGATTTCGTCGGCCAAGGCTTATTATCCGTCCCCGAAAAGCCTGCGAGAAGGCCACAGTCAGTTGTTCCTAGCCAAGACTGCAACTGCCCATGAGTGGAAAGCCATTGCAGCCGCCGTCAAGACGCTGGTCGAGGAAGCGACCTTCGAGGCGAACAGCGAGGGCCTGTCTTTCAGGGCCATGGACCCGTCCCACGTGGCGCTCGTTGACCTAACCCTACCGAACTCAAGCTTCTCGTCGTACGAATGCGACAAACCGTTCAAGTTCAGCGTGCGCGTCGAAGACCTGGTGAAGCTCGTCGGGAGGTCCGAGACTAAGGACAGCGTGGAGATCGGCTCCACAGAAGAGGACGCAATCGCGGTCAGGCTGAGTAACGGATACAAGCGAGAATTCACAATCCATTTGATCGAAAGCACGGCCGGGGCAGCGCCGCTACCAAAACTGGAGTTCGACGTTAAAGCGATTCTCACGAAGACCTTCCTGGAGAAGGTCCTCGGTGACATCTCGGTGGTGGCTGACCAGGTGACGATTCAGGCGTCGAAGGAGAAGCTCAGCTTCTCGGGTAAGTCGGATGTCGGCAAGGCGGATATCAGTGTGGCGAAGAACGACGCCGATGTCCTTGAACTCCAGGTGGGCGCAGACAGCAAGGCCACATACTCGGTCGACTACATTATCGGGATTCTGAAGGCGCTCGGCGGAGTCGCCGACACGGTGGAGGTCGAGTACAGCGCGAAGAAACCCATCAGGCTGATGCTGAAACTCAACGACCAGGGGGCGAAGCTTTGGTACTTCCTCGCCCCTCGTGTAAGCTCCGACTAGGATCGTCCCAAACGGCCTGAGAACCGGGCCAAGCTTAAATGCAGCAGAGAAAACGGGGCGTTTCGCTTCGGTGAGAGAATGAAATTTCCTAAAGAAATCCGCACGAATTGTCCATGGTGCCACAAGCACACCATCCACTCCGTTGCACTTTACAAACGAGGAAAGGAGCGGGCCGGCTCCTGGGGCGCCCGGAGACAGGCGGCCAGGAAGCGTGGTTATGGAGGACAGAAGTTCCCCGAGCTGATCAGGACGGCTAAGACCACCAAGAAGGCCACTTTGAGATTAAAATGCAAGGAATGCAACCGGGAAATCATGAGGAAGGGCATCAGGCTCAGAAAGGCGGAGATCGCCGCATGAAGCGCGACAGGGAGCCGATTCCAAAGACAAGAAGTGCGTTCCTCCTGGTCAAGTGCCCCGACTGCGGGGAAGAAAGGATCATCTTCTCAAACTCGGCGAAGGACATCGGCTGCAGGGGCTGCGGCAGGAAGCTTGCCGAGAGTAAGGGCGGGAAAGCCGTCGTGTTGGCCACAGTCGTGAAGCGCCTGGGCTAAACGACAAATACCACCAGAGGGCGGCTGATTCAAGATGAGCGCTGAGAAACCACTCCCCGAGCCTGGCGAGGTGGTGGTCTGCACAGTCAGGGAGATCACATCGCATGGAATCTACGTCAACCTGGACCAGTACGACGGGACCAACGGCTTCCTGCATGTGTCTGAAATATCGACGGGCTGGGTGAGGAACATCGACCGTGTGGCGAAGGTCTCACAGAAGCTCGTACTGAAGGTAATCAGAGTCAACAAAGCGCGGAGAGAGATCGACCTTTCGCTCAGGCAGGTGACCAACGAGGAAAGGCGGGCCAGGGTCATCGAATGGAAGAGGGAGGAGAGGGCCCTGGCAATCATCGAAGCGGTAAAGAAGAAGCTGGACCTCAACGAAACCCAGGAGAAGGAACTCAAACAGAAGCTGGAAGAGCATTTCGGCACTCTCTACGAGGCCCTCGAAACTGCGGCGAGGAAGGGGGAGAAGGGACTGGCGCCGGCAGGCCTCCCCGAGCGGGAGGCGAAGGCCGTTGCCGAGGTCGCCACGGAGAAGATAGTGCCCCCAAGGTACGAAGTTGGGGCGCTGGTCGAGGTCTCATCCAGGTCCCCCGAGGGGATAGAGCAGGTCAAGAAGACGTTGATGTCTGCTGCCAGCGCGCCGTCGGCCGAGGTCCACATAACCTACGCCGGAGCGCCGCGGTACAGGGTCAGGATAACAGCCGACGACTACAAGCAGGCAGAGAAGGCCCTCGACGTGGTCCTCGAGAAGATCAAGGATGGGGTCGGCAAACACGACGCCTTCACCTTCAAGCGCGAGATATCGAGGAAGTACGGCGGCTCTTCATGAAAGGCCTGATGCTGAAGTGCGCCGACTGCGGGAGGTACACCCTCAGCGACAAGTGCCCCACTTGTGGAGGGAAGACCGCGACCGTCCATCCTGCGAGGTACTCCCCTGACGACAAGTACGCAAGATATCGCTCCCCCATGGCTTACGAGGGGGACGCTCAGACTACCTGATAGAGAAGTATCGCGTTAAAGCACTGCAGTTGGGAGTTTCCTGGACATGGCGAACTGTTCTGCTCAGCGAGCGACAGGCTGGGAGATACGTAAGCCAGTTTGAACGGGCCCGTGCTGTTTGTGTTGAAGATGAATTTGCTCGGGTAGCTGAACGCCTCTATGGGCGGGGCGCCGTTGGTCCCGAACTGATAGGACGGACTGAAGGATATCGATTGGCTTGTCCCTGACCCCGTCGTGTATATGTAACCTGCCTGACGGAACGGAAGAAGCTGGCCGAACAGACTGTTCTGCAGGGCGAACGGGGTCAGGTTGAAGTCATCTGAGGACGTGCATTGCTGTCCCGCCGAGGTCAATTGGTTGCGGGTGGTCCCGGAACACTCCAGGTACTTCGCCTCGGTTAGATTCCCGATTCGGATGAACCATTGTTTTTTGCTCTCGTCGCCGCCCCCGGCCGTGAAGCCTCCCCCGCTGGGGACCTGCATGATGTAGAATTGTCGATTACTCCCAGATAAGGACACGGTAAAGATGCTCCCTGTCACGAAGATAGCTACGTAGGTGGGCCGCCCTCCTCCCATACTCTTCGCCATGGTGGCTGCCTGCGTGGCGTTGGACATCATAAGCCGAGCCACCTGGGCTATCCGCGTGCTGTTGAGGGTCGCGTTGTCGACGAGTGAGGTTCTGTTGCCCATCACTGCGAACCAGTAGCCATAGTCCCACCAAGAGATTATCACCGCATTCGTCGGCGTGGACTGCCGGACCCACTGGAGTGTCTGGATCCAATCGGTGAATCCTGCCCGCGTGTATATCGTCGCCCCGTTGGCGAGGCTGACCGCGCTGTCGGCCGGGCTGTTGTCGCAGAACAGTTGCCCAGTGTATGTGCAGGGAATCGGGTTGGGTATCCAGTAGGTCCCCGCCGGGAGGACGATCAGTGCTATTACTGCGATGGAAAAGACGACCTTCATCTCGTTGCGGGAGGTTGGGACCTGCTTTTTCTTGACGAGTGGTGTCGTGCCAGGTTTGGTGATTGCGAAGGCAAGCTCGGCGAAGCCGATGCCGGCCAGTATGCCGATGGCCAGCGATGAGTAGACCAGAAGTCGGGAGAACGCTGATGAAAAGTACAGGCCTGTTAGCCCGAAGACTAGGGCATAGATCATGGGAATGGTCCTCCGCCTGAATGCCACCAGGGCACCAGCCATCCCGAAGGAGAGCAGGACCGCGTAGGCCGTGAAATAGTCGGCGCCGGTCGGGACGAAGTGCTCCGCCACCGACTGCACGAGGGGGTTGCCGGACCGGGCCCATGGTGCGATCGCTGAGAGGTACCTCAGCGAGAGACCTCCGACGAAGCCGAAGCTCAGGAGTGTGAGTCCTGCGAGGACGAAGCCGAACAAGAACTTGAACAGTGTGGATCTGTACTCCGTCGGTTTGGTCCATGTCTTGGCCCACTGGGCCATGAGGACGAAGACCGTGCCTCCGATCAGGACGAGGCCGATGGGGTTCGTGACGATGGCCACGCCTGGCCTCGGGAATATGGCGCTGACGAACAGCGTCGACGCCGTGAAGGAGATTATCGACGGGGAGTAGTTGGAGAGGTCCAAGTTCAAGAATGGTATCATCAGGAAGATGAGGCCGAAAACGGCGCTGAAGTAGTCGCCCCCACCCCATGCAGTGTTCGCGTATCCTATCAGGACCCCGCCCACGACGGCCCTCCAGATTCTTGATGATGGTGCCCTCTCCTTGTCGAAGATGGTCAGGACCATGTAGCTGGCGGCGACGAAAAGGAATATCGCGAGAGGCTCGGATTTGAACCAGCCGAGGTTTCCTCTTTCGATTAGCGGAGGAGATACGGCGAATACAAGCGCGGCGAACAGGCCTGCAGCGTCCCCAGCGATTTTCCTCACTAGAAAGTAGAACGCTATGGCTGTCAGAGCTCCGAAGAATACTGGCAGGACGACAAGGAGCTGATAGAGCGTGACGGGGACTCCGAACAGGCCGTGGACGAGCAGGAAAATCATCGCGCCGGCGAGCTGGAGGCCCCCCTGCGAAGTGGCAGCTACGTCCCTGCCTGCCGGGAACCACGTCTGGATGTCGTGCCAGTAGAAGTAGCCCTGCAGACTATGGCATGCCGTGTAGACCGTGGGGCCGCACCCAGTCGGGTTCGCGAAGAGTGCCGCGTACAGCCCCTGCTGCTGGGCGAGATTCACTATGTGCTGTGCAGCGTAGTAGTCGTAGTACGGGTCGAACTCGTTGAGATAGAAGCCGTACTTCGCCGCATAAGCCCTGACAGAGACAGCCAGAGTGAATACTATGGCAAGGACCATCGAAGTCATGACTGCCCTGCGCGAAACGCTGGGTCTCCTGATGGAGGACCGCAGGGTATCGAATACACCCAATTCTGAACCGCGACTTCGTCAGGGCTATTTTAAGCGTGCCTTTTGTTACTGCGTCACAAGACCATTCAGATGCGCGGCGTAGGCCTTGGCATCGAGGAGAGATTTCTTTTCCGATGCATAGTTCGTTGGCTTCACCTCTATGATCCAGCCGTCGCCGTAGGGGGACTTGTTGACAAGTTCTGGGTGCGAATCGAGTTGGCTGTTGACCTTGACCACAGTCCCTGACACCGGAGAGTAGATCTCGGAGACGGCCTTGATGGACTCGACTGTCCCCATCGATTTGAACTGCTCGACCTTTTCGTTCGGCTTAGGTGAAGTCACGTAGACGACGTCGTTCAGAGTCTTTGCGGCGTAGTCGGTTATACCGACCCGCACGATGGTCCCTTCTTCCTTGGCCCACTCGTGCTCCTTCGTATACAACAGGTCGTCTGGGATGTTGTAGCCCTGAAAATCCATCGAGAGCCGGCACCGGGACTTCGGGCTATTTACCCTTCTGTCGCTTCCAGCCGTAGAGCTGCTCGTCGTAGAAGGGTGGTTTCACGATGATTCCTTCCTGGCGAGATTCCCTGACGAGGACGCCGACCTTGGTGCCGAAATCGGAGTGGTCCTGTCGGATGCGGGCAAGGGCTATTCCCTTGTGGAGGATGGGGGAGAACGTCCCGCTGGTCACGGTCCCGACCTCCCCATCGGCGTCGACTACATCAAACCCGTGCCTTGGGATGCCCGACCCTAGGACAAGCCCACGTCTTGTTGCCGCCGGAGGCACCTTCCGGAATTCTGAGATGGCATCAGAGCCGACGTAGCCAACCTTGCCAGCCGAGAAGACCCAGGCGAGGTCTGCCTCGAACGGGTTCGTATCCTTGTCCATGTCGGAGCCGTGCAGCGGGAAACCGGCCTCCAGCCTCAGTGAATCCCTCGCCCCCAGGCCACAGGGGATCGACGTGGTTGCGAGCTTCTCCCAGATTTTCATCGCTTTCTCTGGGCGCTCGTTCGTGGAATCATATACGATAACTTCGAAGCCCTCCTCTCCCGTGTAGCCCGTCCGGGACACCAGGGACTCGGCACCCATTATCTTCGTCTCGCCGCTCCGGAAACGTTTGAGCTGGCCAAGGTCGAGGCCGGTAAGAGGCTGGAGAGATTCGAAGGCCCTCGGCCCTTGGACAGCAATCATCGCGGTGGTGGCGGTCAGGTCCTCTAGCTCCAAGCCCCCGGGCGTGTGGCCTGCGATGTGCTCCATGTCAATCTGGGCGTTGGCGGCATTGACGACGAGGAGGTACCTGTCTTCCGAAATCCTGACGATAATCAGGTCGTCGATGATCCCGCCCCTGTCGTTGAGCAACAGTGTGTAGAAGGCCTTCCCTGCTGGCTGCGACTGAACATCAGTGGGGACCAACCCTTCCAGGAAGGAAGTCGCTGCTGGTCCCTTTACAATGAACCTTCCCATGTGTGAAACGTCGAATATCCCCGAGGTATTCCTGACGGCGAGGTGCTCGTCGGTGGTGGTCGTGTACCAAAGAGGCATCTCATACCCAGCGAACTCTGTCAACTTGGCGTGGTTGGCATGGTAGCCGTAGAGCTGGGTGGCCTTGGACATATTCACACGCGACCGCCCATTCTATTTAAGGGGGGGAGCGCTCTGCTCGGATGTTTGCTCACGCTTAACCCCGTCGTTGTCTCCGCCAAGAGCTCTAAGTTTGACATCGTCGATTTGATCGAGGAGGAGTTGGGGGACTCGCTCAGAGATGGGGACGTGCTCGTGCTATCGAGCAAGTTCGTCGCGGTCTCGGAAGGGAGAGTGGTCAAGCTCAGCTCCGTGAAGGCCGGAGAGAGGGCGAAGGGCCTGGGTGCGAAATTCCGCATGGACCCAAGGCTCTGCGAGTTGGTGCTGAGGGAGTCGGACGAAGTGATAGGGGGGATCCCCGGCTTCATCCTTGCAAGCAAGGACGGGCTGCTGACCCCCAACGCAGGGATCGACAAGTCCAACACGAAGCATGGGACTGTCGTCCTGTACCCCAGGCGTCCGGAAGTTTCTGCATGGAGGATAAGAGAGGCACTGAAGTTCTCCCGGGGAGTGTCGATAGGCGTGGTTGTATGCGACAGCAGGCTCTCTCCCACGAGGCGTGGCACGACGGGCGTTGCTGTGGCAGCTTCAGGGATAGAAGCCGTCCTCGACATGAGGGGACGGGTCGACCTGTTCGGAAACGTCCTCAAGGTGACTACCCAGGGAGTGGCCGACGACCTGAGCTCGGCCGCCGAAATCCTAATGGGGGAATCGGACGAAGCTACGCCCATCGTCCTGGTGAGGGGAGTCAAGAGGAGCCTTCTGAAGGATACGGATTACGGAGGAAAGAAATTCGCGATACCGATGGACGAGTGCGTCTATCTCCGAAGCCTGGGTTACTCGGGTCGCGCGGCCTAGTGCCGGCATAGGCCTAAATGCGCGCCGCCGAGCGGGGGCTGGTTGACCTACGAGATTGTCTGTTCATCGTGTGGCACGCCCCTCTACTCCGGGTTCGATTTGCGGTCCCCGGGGGATGTGCTCAAGGCAGCCGACTACAAATGCAGGAAATGCGGTGCGAAGCTCTCGCCAACCAAGTTCCAGGTCGAAGTCAAGAAGTTGGACGGATCTTTTTCTTAAGATAGGCTAAATGCGCGAGCCGACCGATGTCTGTTCGGGGAGGGTCGAGCACGCAAAACGGATACACGCTGGTCATATGCGAAAAGCCTGACGCGGCACGTAGGGTTTCCGACGCCCTGTCGGGGGGCAATTCTAGGAGCGAGACACTTGAGGGAACGACGGTCTTCAGGTTCAACAGGAGAGGGGAGGAGTTTGTTGTCTGCTCTGCTCAGGGACACGTCTACGGTGTGTCCGACCCGTTCGATGAAAGGGCCGTCTACCCCGTCTTCGACGTCGAATGGTACTCTTCGGACAAGGTCGACGAGGACAACGCGAGTGCCGCGAGACGCATAGCCGCTGTAAAGAAGCTCGCTGGCGGGGCCTCAAAGTTCGTGAACGCTTGCGATTTCGACGTCGAAGGGGATACCATCGGGTTCAACCTTCTCAGGTATGCCTGTGGGGGCAAGGAAGGAGCGTCCCTCAGAGCAAAATTCTCCACCCTGACTGAAGGGGACTTGGTGGCTGCGTTCGAGAATCTGGAGCCACAGGCTGGGCACGGACTCGCCAGGGCGGGGAGGGCCAGGCACGCCATCGACTTCGTCTGGGGGGTGAACCTCTCCCGGGCGCTGTCGCAGTCTGTCCTTGACTCCGGGCACAGGTACAGGACGGTTAGTGTGGGCAGGGTGCAGGGTCCGACGCTTGGTTTCCTAGTGGAGAGGGAGAAGGAAATACGTGCTTTCGTCCCGACGCCCTACTGGAAGGTTTCAGGGGTCTTCGAAAGGGGTGGTAAGAGGATCACTGCAAGCTACTCCCAAGAGAGAATCGAACGGAAGGCTCTCGCAGAAAGGGTGAGGGAGGAGTGCCTCGGGAAAGAGGCGGTCGTCGCGGCCGCGACGAAGAGGTCCATCCAGGTGGGCCCGCCGGTGCCATTCAACATAGGGGACCTCCAGAAGGAAGCCTTCAGGGCCTTCGGGTTCACTCCGAGCAGGACGCTTCAGATTGCCGAGCGCCTCTATCTTGGTGCTCTGATCTCCTACCCCAGGACAGGGAGCCAGAGGCTTCCGCCTTCAGTCAACTACAGGCGGATTCTGGAGGGGGTCGGGAGCATTTCAGAGTACTCGGCCGCCTCGGCAGAACTTCGGAAGGATGAACCCAAGCCCGTTCAGGGTGCGAAGGACGACCCGGCGCACCCGGCGATACATCCAACGGGAGAGAAGCCTCGCAGAGCCCTCGAACGGTCGGAGGCTTTGCTTTTCGACCTGGTGGTGAGGAGGTTCCTGGCAGCTTTCGGCCCGTCTGCGAGGAGAGAGCTGGTTGACGTTTCGTTGTCCGTGGCGGAACACGAATTCAGGCTTGGCGGAAGTCGGACTGTCTTTCCGGGCTGGATGAAATACTACGGCAGATATGCCGGTTACAGAGACGAAGAGCTGCCCCAGATATCAGAGGGAGACAGGCTCAGGGTTGTGGACGTCGTCGCTGAGGGGAAGTTCGAGCAGAGACCGCCAAGGTACAACCAGAGCAGCCTCCTCGAGAAGATGGAGAAGGAGAAGATAGGGACGAAGGCGACCCGGGCCGACATAATCGCGACTCTAGTGGGCAGGGGTTATGTGTCCGGGGAGGCCATGGAGGTAACGGACCTCGGGCTGTCCGTGGTTGAAATGTTGGCCAAGCACGCGCCTTCGATCATAAGCATCGAGCTCACCCGTAGCATCGAAGAAAAGCTCGATGGCGTCGAGACGGGGGGGAAGGGGGAAGCAGAACTGCTCAGAGGGACGGTCAGGTCGATAGCCGAGCAGCTCGTGGAGCTGAACACCAACGAGGAGGATGTTGGGCGGGAGATTGATGCGGCCGTGGTGAGCACTGTGGCGAGGTCCTACGTGCTGGGCCGATGCCCGGTATGCAAGACAGGACAGTTGAGGATGATAAGGTCGAAGGCCTCGAAGAAGAGGTTCGTGGGATGCTCGAACTACTCCGCAGGGTGTAGGGCTTCGGCGCCACTGCCTCAGAAGGGGACCATCAAGATGACGACGAAGACGTGTCAGCACTGCTCCTGGCCGGTGGTATACGTCGTGAGGGGCAGGTACCCTTGGAGGCTCTGCGTCAACTCCGAGTGCCCCGGGAAGAAGAAGCAATGAAGTGCCGACTCTGCGGAAGAGCGGCCACAGCGGACCTCTGCGCCTACCACCAAGCGGCGAAGGAGAGGGTGGAGACGGCTTACGCCCTCTGGGCGAACGCCCATGGAAAGATTGAGTGGAAAGACTATTTGGATAATGTTAAACGCAACCCTCAAACTGGCCAGTGGGCCAAGGAGATAGCTGAGTTACTAGGTGGCAATTAGATGATAAGAGAAGCTTTGGGATCCGTATACAAGAAGACCATTGGGCCCCTGAAGGACGGACTCATTGAATTTGTCTCGTCCATCACCAAAAGGGCAGGCCTACTGCAGCTCCTCTACGCGCTATTAGTCGTCGCACTGGCGGCTGGTTTCATCAACGCGGTGGTGTTCCCGGTGCCGAACCAGAGCTATATCCCGTACCCTGGCGGCAGCGCCGAAACAGTTCCGGAGGCGATCATCGACTCGTTTGTGATCATAGTGGGAGGAGCGGGGATCTACCTCGCGGTCCTCAGCGGGAGACAGACGGTAAGGACGAGGACTGTCAGCCTATACCTGGGTCTCGCCCTGCTTCTGATAATAGTGTCGCTGTTCACGGGCATCGACCTGGCTATTCTGAAGGGCTACGGATAGAAAATCTACCCCCAGCCCAGGCCGTGCCTCGCTCGCATACGACCTGCAACTCAGGCCCTCTGACTTCTACCGATGCGGTCACATCGGATAGGTTGGATATCGACCTCCCGCTCCCCGAACCCTGCAGCCCTTCTCGCCTGTACATGGTGAGGACCACTGCCTTGGCGTTTGTCCTAGCCAGGTAGGAGAGGCTGGCCACCGCGAAGTTCAGCTTTCGGCTTCGGGCACTGCCATCCTCTATGGAGAGGAGATGGTAGAGGCTGTTCAGGCTGTCGATTATGACCACCGGAGGCCGGACCTCGAAGAGTCTGGCGAACTCGCTTTCGACGTGACAGCCAGGCTCGGGGACTCGGACGACGGTCGAATTCGCCACGTCCCCCGTCAACGGCTTGAAGATGCGGTCTGCGTTTGATGAGTAGAAGGCATCCAGGTCGAAGATGGTGCAGGGGGTCTCTGCCTTTGCCAGGAGAGCGACGATGGTCCTGGCGAACTCGAGGTTGGCCTGTCGACTTGCAAGAATGAAGGTCGCAGTCCTTCCCATCAGAGGGTCGAAGAAAGACTGGGCCCGCTGCTCGCTAAAACTCAATAGGTCAGCCGGGGTGTCTGCTCCCTGGATATTTGAGAATGAACCGGATATGCGTGGCCACCTCGAAGGCGAGGGCCTACTACGCTCTTGTCTCGAGACTCAGGAGGGCTGAGCTCCCGTTCTCGAGCATGCTCCCCGGCTCCGACTGCCGGGACTGCGAGCTGGTCCTCACCACCGCGGATGAAGCCGAGCAGTTCGGAGGTGCGGCCCTCGCCTTGGAGGACCTGGATGACAACCCAGGGATCTTCAAGGGCCAGTTGATGTCGAGGCTGAACGGCGAAGGAGACGTCATTCTAGTCGGCGTCGACCCGGGGAAGAGGACTGGCCTGGCCGTGTTCTACGGCCGTACGAAGCTCGCCTTGAACACCTTCGAGTCCGCAGCGGCCGTCTGCTCCCAGGTGGGCACCTTCGCCCGAGCCCTCCCTGCGAGCCGCATGCTGGTGAGGGTCGGAAACGGCAACAGGTCCATGGTCACGCGCTTCGTTGACGGGTTCAGGAGAGAAGTTCCTGGCGCCACCATCGAAGTCGTCGACGAGTCAGGGACATCGACGGCGAGCGCAAAGATGAAGGGGGTCCAGCGCGACCAGGTGGCCGCGGCCAAGATCGCCTTCAGGAAGGGGGAGGTCGTCAGCCACGGGACCCCCAGAAGTCGTGACTAAGTGATGAGATCGAATCAGGAGAAAGGTCGCCGACGACCAGGTCCTTCTTGAGCCATGACGGCATGAGCTCCACCGCCGCAGCGGTGCCGAAACGCTCGTCGAGGAAGAATACCAGCCCCCGCTTCCCTGGGCTCCTGACGTGTCTCCCGGCCGCCTGGAAGGCCCTGCGAAGGGCTGGGAGGCGGGAAAGCATCAGGTAGGATTCGGTTTCCCCGGCCCGCTTCAGACATGTGTATTCAGCGTACAACAGCGGTGATGGGGGCGGGAGGGCGAGGCCCACGACGACGACCGACCCCATAGCTCCCCGGTCGAAGTCCTCCCCTTCGGAGAACCTGCCCCCTTGGACGGCAAAGAGGACCGAGTCGTCCTCCGCCATGAAGGAATCAAAGACCTCGGTCGCCTTTTCGTTCGACAGGCCGGGGGCTTCCGAGACCATGTGCCTGCCTGGGACCCTCTTCGATACCATTTCGAAAATTGCGTCCAGGACGGAGTATGACGGCGCGAAGACGCCCACCCCTGAGCCCGTGGAGTTGATCACGGCCGCGACCCTGTCGGAGATCTTCGAGTACATCTCTGGGCTTCGGAGCTTGTATCTGGTCGATGTCCCGGTGTCCACAGCGGTCCTGACCGTGACCATCGGCTCCGACGAGACTTCGTAGGTCGAGACCTTGAACGGGTCGAGGCCCACCGACCTTGCGAAGACCGAAGATGGGTTGACCGTCGCCGATAGGAGGACTGCGCACCTGAACTCCGAAAGGCGCTGGGCCACATCTTCCACAGGGTTCGGGTCGACCAGCCCGAGCGTGTTCTGCCATGTCACCAGGAGAGATCTGGTCGAGGAAGACAGCTTCACCAGAAACTCCCCCACCCGCAGAATCAGCGATGGGAGCCTCCTTTCGTAGACGACCGACCCCCAGGCTGCCCCCGAGCTTGCGCTCAACTCGAACGCTAGGTTCTGAAGCCACACGGTTCCGTGCTCGCTGCGGAACCTGTCAAGGACCGACGCCCTGTCTAGGAGCCAGCCCTTGCTTTCCGTCATGATGTTTTCGAGGGTCTGAGCTAGGGCCTTCAGGGACAATGCGGCTTCTTCCATCAGCATCGACTCCGCCTCCCCGATTGCCCCGCGTACCTGGTCTAGGGTCAGGGTGGCCGAGTGGAGGCCCCTGAAGAAATCCCTGAGGTTGTGCGCCTCGTCGATCACCAGCGCCGTCTTCTGCCTGTCGACGGAGTTGCGGTCGAAGAGCACGGGCGCGGCCCTTGGGTCGAAGGCATACTGGTAGGGAACCACTGCAACACCGGCCTGGACCATCGCCAGCCTTACCACTTCGTAGGGACATACATGGGCCGTTTCCGACTCCGTCATAAGCTCCGATTGTGTCGGGGTCGATTGCAGCACGCCGCCCACAAGGCGGTCGAATTCCTTCGTGAGCGAGACGTTGAGGAAGTACGAGCAGAGGTTGTTGCTCACGTTGAAGGAGCAATACCAGCCGAATGATTCCTGTGGCACCACCCTCCCGCGCCTCAGGAGGCAGTAGTCGAACTTGGACAGCATCGACGCGGCTTTGAAGGAGTGCGTCCGCTGTAGCTTCGCAATCTCCTCCACGACCCTGTTGATCTGGCGCTTGGTCCTGCATGCATAGATGACCTTGCAACCTGTCTCTTCCGCCGCCGACAGCGCCCCTGTGAGGACTGCCGCGGTCTTCCCGAAGCCGCTCATCGCTTCTGCGATGAGGATCTCGCCCCCAAGACAGGCCTCGTAGACTCGCTGGGCGAGTTCTTTCTGTCCCGGACGGAAGGATTCGTACGCGAACCTGCCCTCTATCCCCACATGTCGACAGTGTCGGACGCTATTTAGCGGCCCGCGTCATTCTGAGACCTTCGATGTGAATCCCTTGTCTTTGAAAAGATGGGAGGTCGCCTTCTCCACGGCCGACCTGTTCTTTGCCGTGGTGTAGACGCGGACCATGTCCATGAAGCCGGCGATGGAGCCGACGATCGGCAGCTTGCTGAGGGGGACCGCCTTCACTACTCGCCTGCTCCCCTCGACCTTGAGCAGACCGACGGCAGTCAGGACCTCCTTGGAGTATGTGTACGGCACCGAGGGGGTGGTGGGGACGTCGAGGTAGATTTGGCCGGGGTCGACCCGCGCCGCAGCGGCTATCTCGGAAACGACGCTGTTTCTGGCGTCCTCGTCTGCGAAGATCTGTCCCACCATATGCTCCCTTCGCTGGACGAGCTTCTCGAAGACGCACTTCACCAGCCTCCGGTCTCTGAAATCGAGGGCCAGGCGGTTCGCCTCCTTCAGGTCGGGCTCCGAAGACTCTAGGGTGACCAGCTTGTAGAGGACGACCTCGTCGGTCAGCTCGAGATACCTTTCGAGGTCAGACAGGTCTGTGAGGCCCAATACGCCGTCTGCGAGCTTCATCGAGCGGACGAGCATGAGCTCCGCCGCTCTGACCGTCCTGTGGAAGTAGACCGCCTTGAACATCTCGTAGCGAGCAAGGAGCATGACCTCGAAGGCGTTCAAGGCAGCATCGTCGATGACCAGATGGCCCTCGGCCACGTGGAGTGAATTGATTACCCTCTGGGAATCGACTTTGCCGTACTCGACGCCTGTGAAGTAGGAGTCCCGCGGGAGGTAATCCATCATGTCGGCACTAAGGCTGCCGGCTATGACCTCGTTCATGAACGGGGGCTTCGACCTTTGCCTACCAACCGCGAAGTCTGACATCTTCTTCGGAGAGAATCCGTTCCTGTTGAGTGTATCACGTATGGAGGTCTCGGTTATGATCCGCTGGGAAATTTCTTCGTGTGACGTAGCCTCATTTTTGTCAGAGATGACTTCTTCGTACATGTGGGAAAAGGGGCCGTGGCCGACGTCGTGGAGGAGGGCGGCGACCCTGACCTCCTGGACCGTGTCGGCGTCCAAGTGAGAAGCTGCGACCAGCGCCTCGGCGATCTGGCCCGCGACATGCATCGCCCCTACCACGTGCTCGAACCTCGTATGGATCGCGCCCGGGTAAACAAGATATGCCCCTGCGAGCTGGTGAATCCGCCGAAGCCTTTGGATGAAGGGCGAGTCGATGAGCTCTCGTTCGATTTCGGTGACCTTGATGTATCCGTGAACCGGGTCCCTGATCTCGGCCACTGGCGTCAGCTTCAATCCTGCCTCAAAGAATGCCGTTCGCGTCTTAAGTCTTCGACTCTGCGTCGAGGGTCTCGGAGACGGCCGACGCGACGGTGTTTTTCGTCTCGTCGATGCCACTGCTCGCATCGACCACTCTCCATCCGAACTTCTTCGCCAGCATCAGGTATGAGCTTCTTGCTTTCTCCTGGAGGTCGAGGTTCCGTTCGTAGGAGTCTTTGTTTCTACTTCGCCTCGGGACGAGCCTCGCTGGAGGAGCGTCGAGCACCAGCACAAGGTCAGGTTTAGGGAGCCCTGCCTCTAGGTTCAGCAGCCACTCGAGGTCGAGGCCGTTTGAAATTCCATACGCAAGGTTCGACCCAGTGTATCTGTTCACTATCGTCACGTCGGTGCTTGTGAGGATCGCCTCCAGGTCTGCCTTCTTCTCCCACCTGTTGGCCGCGTACAGCAGGGCCCTGACCTCCTGAGGATAGTTCACCGTTCCGTCGAGGAATCTCCTGATCTCCCTCCCGATGACTGTCTCGTAGACCGGGAAGGAGAGTGTCCGTGTCTTCATTCCCTTCGAGGCGAGCCACGAACTTAGAATCGAGGTCTGGGTCCTCTTCCCGACCGCGTCGATTCCCTCTACGGCGATGAAGATGCCCTTAGCTCCGGTCATAAGGCGATGCAGCCGATCAATAGTCTAAATCAGTTTTCCTAGAGAAGCACAGAGATAATCAGCAGCGCGCCCACGACCAAAGTGGTGAACCTCGCATAGGTGCGGGAGAACCTGGAGCTGGACTGGGTCATCGTGGCGAACTCCTCCAAGGCCTTGGACCCGAAGACCCTGACCCTGATCTTCGCCTTCCCCGAACCATAGGCGGCAGGGGCGAGCCTTGTCTCGGCGAGCTTGGCCATCTTGACGACGATGTCTGCTATGGACGCAGGCGGAGTCGCTTCCCCCAGCGACTCATATCCACGGGCCACCGTAAGCCCTCGGGCTGCCAAGTTATGGCTGTCAGTCGTACAGAATTCGATGAGGTCGTAGCCGGAAGAATCCAGTGCCCTGGCGACCTGAGCGCGGAGGTCTGGGACCGCGTTGTTGGCGTCGGCGAGGACGAGTACCGATTTGATGGTGCCTGCCTGGACCATGAACAGGCCTATGCCGTTCTCCGTCAGGTCCCCGCGGCCTGAGAAGCCGACTTCGCTCGAATGTGAATAGGCTGTGTTGAAAGGTTCGGCCTTCGCCAGCCTTGCGCTTTCGAAGAGCCGGTTCCATCCGGGGTCGTCGGTGACTGGCGACTCCAGCTCGTGGTCGATCGAGTTGTGAGCGTCGACCACGGAAAGGTCAAAGCCTGCTTCGGATGCTGGCCTGGTGAGTTCGGCCTCTACCTTCGTATCCATGTCGTCTGAACCGAAGGGGGCAAATGATATTGTCAGAATCATATCGTTGGAGAAGGCCGACGCGCTTACAGTGGCTTTGCCCACCTGTGCGTGAATGGGGCCCCGGAGCACGGCTCCGTCCGCCTTAGGGGTGATGGCGCGCGCAAGCTCGCTCACTTTCACGGAAAACTTCAGCGTCTCTTCTCTGGTCGCTAGGTTCCTCTCGTGCCCCCCCGGCCTGTGCAGGATCATCGCGGGGCCTAGCTCTTTGAAGGACCTTTGAATCACCCCTGGAAGGTCATAACTCCCGACAGGATGGAAGGGACCCGGGTGCACCCCCGGAAGGACGAGGAATGTGTCTCCTGACGTAGTCCTGAAGCGGAGGACCTTTGTCGTGACCTCGACTTCTTCGGAGTGATCTGCGATTATCCTCTCCAGTTCCGTGGGTTCGCCGGCAGTCCAGGTCTTCATGAACGCCCGGAAGAGGCTCAGGGCGTCGTGGCCGACGCTTGTCCGCCTTCTCTTGAGCAGAAAAGGAAAGGCACAGATCAGCAGTAGGGCGACCACTCCTGACGAGGCGGCTACGACGTCAAAGTGGCCGACGAGCTCTGGCAGCCTGACTATTGCGAGGGTCGAAGCTGGATGCAAGGCAGCAAGGACGAACGAAAGAGACGCACTCTTAGCGAAGACCCCTTTTATGACGATGAATTCAAGCCCAGCGCATACGAAGGCACCGAAGAGCAGGGCGTTTGTGACAGGGTAAGTCGACTGAGAG
>JAPCJK010000031.1 GCA_027886975.1 Nitrososphaerota archaeon | reverse complement strand
GACCCTTTGGTAGTAAGCATTGAGGGCCTTCAAGTACATCAGGGATCCAAGGGCCTTTGAATTACTGGCTGATGAGACGAGGAGGAAGATAATCTATCTCCTTAGGGCCAAGGAAATGACGGTGAGCCAGCTCGCAGCCGACCTGCACGTCACCACGCAGGCGGTGTACCACCAAATCAAGAGGCTCTTGGAGTTGGAACTGGTGGAAGTCGCCCGCGAAGAGAGAGTTGACCATTTCATAGAGACCTACTACAGGGCAGCAGCCGAGGTCTTTGAATTTCATCACGGGGATGCTGGGAAAGGAGAATCCGAGAAGCACTTCAAGGAGGCTTTTGAAGCCCTCTCTAAGATCGGCTTGGAGGTGAAAGCTGATGAGGAAATGGTGCACAAGGTCTCCGAGCTCGATGCCGACATGGGCAAGATTGGGCTCTCTGCAGAACTCGAGGAAAAGATTTCCCAGCTCGACGATGTTGCTTTCTTCACGAAATCCAAGGTCTACGAGCTTGCGCAGCTCGCCCTTATGTCAGACAGACAATTCGAGCAGATGATTGCCGCGGAAAAGGCACTCCGTAAGCTCATGACTTCGAGCGTGGAGAGAGAGAAGAAGCGCTGAGTCAGAAAGACAAAGGAGAGGGCGGGGCGCCTACCCCTACATCCAGTCCCGCCCCTCTCACGAGGGACCCAGATTTCCTCAAGTTTTGGGTCGGCCAGTCAATTTCAGTGTTTGGCTCTCAGTTCTCTACGATCGCGATACAGGCCATCGCAATAACAACTATCGTCGCAACCAACACTCAATTGGGGTTGTTGGCTTTCTTCAATACAATCCCATTTCTGACCCTCGGCTTGCTTGTCGGGGTCTGGACTGACAGGCATCGTCGTAGAAGAATAATGATATTCGCTGATTTCGGGCGTGCGGCAACGTTGCTAAGCATTCCGCTCGCATTCTTTGCACTGGGGCTTGGGGGCCTCACCATGAACTTGCTCTACGCCGTGACCCTGGTTGCAGGAATCTTAACCGTCTTCTTCGAAATCGCTTACCAGGCTTACATCCCCAGCCTGGTCCAAAAGTCGCAGCTTGTTGATGCGAATACCAAGTTAGAGACAAGCCGTTCGATCGCCCAAGTAGCAGGCCCCTCAGCAGCCGGGTTTGCGCTCGGGCTGGTCACCGCGCCATTGGTCATCTTAGGGGACGTACTCGGATACCTGAGCTCATCGCTTTCCCTTCTTTCCCTCCGGAAGCCCGAACCGATGATGGCCGCGGGAGTTCCGAAGTCGACCTGGCACGATATACGTCAGGGACTGTCGATAGTGTTTGGGGACAAGCGATTGCGGGCAATAGCAGGGACCACCGCGATCTCCAACCTTTTCTCAAGCGCCTTCGGGGCAATCACCCTCAAGTACTTGAACGTCAACTTGACCATGCCCTTCGCCTTGATCGGCCTGGCAGGCGGGCTGGGCTCCCTTGGGGGAGTGCTGGGGGCACTCACTGCGGGAAGGTACATCAAAGTCTTGGGGGTCGGCAGGGCGATCGTATTAGGAGCGGTGGTCGGCTCACTCCCGCCAATTGCCCTTTACTTCGCGTCGCCCGGTGACGCCTTTGCGGTTGCGGTAACAGTCGGCTTCTTCACGTCCCTCGGAGTCCTCTGGTACAATATCCCGCAAGTCAGTTACAGGCAGGCCCTTGTGCCGCGGGATTTGCAGGGAAGAATGAATGCGACCATGAGAACCATCGTGTGGGGGACTCTCCCCTTGGGGGGACTTATGGGGGGCGTCGTGGGAGACATTGTTGGCACCCGCTCGACAATGGGGCTAATGGCAGCTTTGGGTTCGATTGCCTTCTTGTCGGTGCTCCTCTCGCCGGTCAGGTCTGTGCGAGAGATGCCGAAGGATTAACTGCGAATTACGGCAGGCCTTTCACTATTCTCCGGTGAAGCTGGGTTCTCGTTTGTCGAAAAAAGCCCTGACTCCTTCGATGTGGTCCCGGGTCCTTCCAGCAATGTCCTGAAGATAGATCTCGTACTCTAGAGACGAGTCCATGTCTACGACGATCGCCCTGTTCAGAGCCCTCTTCGTCAGCCCAATCGCCTTGGTGGGCCCCTTGGCAAGTCTATCGGCGATTTTCCCTACTTCTCGTCTTAGGCCGTCGTCCGGGAACACCCAGTTGACAAGGCCGAGGTTCATCGCCCTGGCCGCATCGATGGGCTCTCCGAGGAGTCCGATCTCCATGGCTTTCCCAAGACCCAGTATGCGTGTCAGCCAGAAGCTCGTCCCAGAGTCGGGGGCGAGGCCGACCTTGATGAACGCCTCATGGAAAGTCGCCTTTTCCGAAGCTGCCCTCAGGTCGCATGCCAGGGCAAGGCCGAGTCCGGCCCCGGCCGTCACGCCGTTGACAGCTGCCACCACAGGCTTGTCCATCTTCCTGATTCTTTGCACGATTGGGTTGTACTTCCTTTTCAGAACTTCCCCCAGCAGGACAGGCTTTCCGCTTTCGTAGGTGGACTTGTTTGTGTTAAGGTCCTCTCCAACGGAGAACGCCCTACCTTCCCCAGTCAGGACGAGACAGCGTGCCTCCACTGATTTCTCGCCTTCTTTGAGGGCCTCTAGGAGGTCGTTCCCCATTTGCTCGTTGAACGCGTTGAGCTTGTCCGGCCTGTTTAGGGTAATCCAAAAAACGCCGCCAATGAGCTCTATCTTGACGGTCTGGTACTCCATTTACTTCCCCTTGAAATCGGCTTGTCGTTTCTCCATGAACGCCTTCATCCCCTCCTTCGCGTCCTCTGAAGCGAAGAGAAGATAGAAGAGCTCCCGCTCGAAGTCGATCCCGTCTCTCAGTCCCATTTCGAAGGCCTTGTTGACAGCCATCTTGGCTAGCCTTGTCGCGACCGGCGACTTCGACGCGATTTCCTTTGCAACCTTCATCGCCTCGTCCAGATAGGCCTCTTTCGGCACAACCCTGCTAACCAGGCCCAGGTACTTCGCCTCTTCTGCGCCTATCCTCTTGCCTGTCAGCACCATCTCCATCGCCTTGTATTTCCCGACTGCCCTCGTGAGTCGCTGAGTTCCTCCCCCTCCCGGAATCACACCGATATCTATCTCCGGCTGTCCAAATTGGGTTGTCTCAGACGCCACTAACACATCCAAGCTCATGGCCAACTCGAGGCCCCCTCCGAGCACGAATCCGCTCAGAGCCCCCACGATCGGCTTCGGATACTTCCCGACCTTGTCCCAGAGAGGAAAGAAGTGACCCGTCATCGCCATCTGCACAGCGGTCATCTCCGCCATCTCCTTGATGTCCGCACCTGCGGAGAACGCCCTCTCGCTCCCTGCAATGACCAAGCATCTGACTCCGTCGTCTATCTCGAACCCCGACAGAGCCGAAATGAGCTCCGTCACCATCGTCGTGCTCAGAGCGTTCATCGCCTGCGGACGATTGAGGGTGATCACCCCAACCATGCCCTCCTTCGAAACTGCAATGGTTTCGTAGTTCATAATTGAAGGGGAGCTCATTGGCGGTAATATATGATTCTTCCAATGGATGGCACATCCAATCACTTGCCAAAAAAGCCAATGCCAAGCCAAGAGAGAGGCTGTTGGTTTGACACCGAAGGTTCGCTCGATCCTGGAATAGTGGGACGTGGTGGATTTGATCTGGTTGTTACCCAGACAGAGAGAGAACCGCTTCTTGATTACATGGAAAGAGCAAGGTTGGACGGGGTGAAATGTGGAATGTACTACGCGAAGAGCACGCGATGCTATTTTCTGACTGTAAATGGATTAGAGAACATCGCAAGAGAATTGACCATGATAATGCCATTCGTGAGGACGCGGCGCAAATGGGATCAGATAGCAAGGTTTCGAGATTACCTTGCCCAAAAACGGACTCGTCACCAACATCAGGCGAAAAGGGCACTAGCCATACTTGACTCGGGGTTGAAAGCATGCCGAGCCGACTTTGAGGGGCCTAACAGAATTCCCTATTACTCACATCGAATCGGTTTGCAATATGGGCCAGTGGCATGACACACGCATTCGAGTCAGATACGAAGAAACTGACCAAATGGGCGTGGTCTACTACGCCAAGTTTCTGACCTGGTTTGAGGTCGGACGTGTAGCCCTGCTGCGTGACATCGGCTTTGGCTACTCGGAATGGGTAAAGAAAGATCTTGAATTCCCAGTTGTCCAAGCTCATGCCGATTACAAGTCTTCGGCTCGGTTCGACGACGAAGTTTTGGTCAAAACAAGAATCGCTTCCATTGGGAACACTAGCATCCGGTTCGAAAACGAGATTTATAGAATCCCAGAGATGACTCTCCTCGCCACTGGACACACAGTCCATGTCCTCACTAACGCACACGGAAAGAAAGTTCCTTTTTCGCAGGAACTAAAATCCATGCTCACTTCGTCTTAGTGGAACCTGGCGAGTCCCATTCGTAAAAGCCCTTGCCGCTCTTCCTCCCCAGCATCCCGGCGCGCACCATCTCTCGCAGCAGTGGGCTCGGTCGGAATTTCGAATCTTGGAACTCCTCCATGAACACCTGGGTGATGTTGAACGTTGTGTCAAGCCCTACATAGTCCAGGAGGTGCAACGGTCCCATGGGCCAATTCAGGCCAAGCTTTACGGCCTTGTCAATATCCTCGGGGTCAGCAACTCCTTCTTGCACGAGAAATATCGCCTCATTGAGCGCCGGGACCAGGATTCTGTTCACAATGAATCCGGGGGAATCCTTCTTGCACAGGACTGTTTCCTTTCCCATCTTCGAAGACGCTTCCCTGACTCTCTCGATGGTCAAGTCGGAGGTCTTCTTTCCCCTGATCACTTCGACGAGGGGCATGAGTTGAGGGGGGTTGAAGAAGTGCATTCCGCAGACATTCTCAGGAATCTTCGTAGCCGACGCAAGCAGGGTTATGCTGATGGAAGAGGTGTTCGATGCGATGACGGCGTTGTCGTCAGCGAGCTTCGACACTCGCTGGTATAGCTCAAGTTTGAGCTTTGGGTCTTCGGTTGCGGCTTCGATTATCAGCTGCGCGCCCTGAAGGGCCTCGGCGAGGTCGGTTGTAGGATGGATCCTTGAGATGGCCTCATTCCCTTGGTCCTTGGTTAGCTTCCCTTTCTCGACGAACTTCGCGACACTTTCCTTTACCATCTGGACGCCGCGGTCAACAAACCTCTGCTCCACGTCGAGCATGGACACATCGAAGCCCCCCACTTGAGAGGCCACCTGCGCGATTCCGTGTCCCATCAATCCTGCCCCGAGAACCGCGACCTTGGTCGTCTTCTGATTCATGCTCCCGCTCGGAGGTGCGTACGTTTTAACCGTTGGCGGCCCGCCGTTCGAACAGTATCATGGAGAAATTCCTCACAAAGCCTTCCGCCCTCAGTTTGTGAATGAGCGGAGATTTCTGAGGGAGGAACACCCACCGCTTGGCTATCCGGGAATTCCGGCCGACCAGGGACTTCACGAGTTTCAATGCATCATCCTCCGGTCCGCCTAAGAAACAAACTTCCTCCCACCTTTCGCTGCCTTCGCCCCCTTCACGCACGACCGCGATCGCCTCGCCGCCGCGCCAGACGGCACTCTCCGCCACTAGGTCTTTCACGACTTTGGGCGACATTGAAGTAGCCGTCCAGTTGTGCCAGAAGACTCCTTTCCCGAGTTGGTACTCCTTAGTCTGTCCAATCTGATTCATTGTCCTGGAGAATTCCTCGACTGAGACGTTGATGGTGTCTATGGTTGGCCTCGGCCTCATTTTCTCACTAGGCTCATAGGCGCTGAAGCGCGCTACCTCGACGAATTTGATTCTCGCGATTTGCCTGTGGGCTGTCTTATTGTGCGACCCGCTTGTCAGCCTGAAGACATCCACTCCCCTATCTCGGGCAATTCTCATCGAATTCTCCCCAAGCATTGAGGCCAGGCCTCTGCCGCGGTAGTCTGGATGGACCCTGACGCCCTCAAACCAAGCTGACCCATCTTCGAGGAATTTCAAGTGGTTCATCCCCACCGGCACGCCTCTAGCTTCCACGACGAACATCTTCCCCGCGGGGTCACCCAGCCAGTCGTCCCACACCTCGGGGATGTAGTCATGACCCCCCCAAACGTCTTTGATGAAGCTCATCAACGGCCCCTTGTCCTCGGTTCTTGCAGGGCGGACTCTGAAGTCCATCTTTGGCATGGCCGATTCCCCCGCCAGTAAAACTATTCCTTCACGAGCCCAAGATTCCTCAGACATTTTTCAGTAGAGGCGGCGAATCATTGTTGAAGACAGGAAGTTCCCGCCTCACGATCTCGCTCCGCGAAAGAATAAGAAGACAACAAGGTCGAGTCATCTCGGCGCCGGGGTGGCAGAGTGGTTAATGCGCGGGCCTTGAGTACGTCAAAGGAGAGCCCGTGACCTTCGGGTCGCGTGGGTTCGAATCCTACCCCCGGCGCTCCATTAGAGTTCCGCACACAACTCGCTACCTAAAGTTTCAGTTCCCTGCCACTTCTACCGTCCACGAGGACCTGTCTGTGCTTCCTGCGGACTACAAGTTCCGCCCGGTATATGGGGTAGAGAAATGGTTCGAAGCTGTCGATGTCCGCTCCCTCCCAGAGTCCCTTGACTGCGTCTCTGACATCAGCTTCACTTATTTTCGGCTGGATCACCTTCGCTTTCCCGAGGTCGATTTCTGAAAGCTCGAGCGGGGCGAATTCAGAAGGTTCCCCGGGAAGGTCTGTCAGACGTCGGTACAGCTTTCTCTTCCTGACCTCAATGCTTCTAACCAGCCTCTTCTCATTCAACAGGTTCAGGACCCTTGCCACCGTTGACTTGGACTCACCAAGACTACTGGCCACATCGAGGGCGCTCGTGTCGCTATCGGGCTTAGTCCCCCTTAGGACCTCAACCTGCAGTGTCGTCAACCCGAGGAGCTTCTCAAACCCTCTAATGACTTCCAGACCCTTGTTAATCGAAACCTCCTTCCCAGTGGCTCCGTCGAGGTAGGCGTATACCGTCTCAAACCTCCTCTTCAGCAGGCCACGTCTAATTTTGACCCCGAGCTGAATGAGTGTCCTGAACTGGGCGTCGACGCCCGTCACCGTCTCCCGCGGCCCAAATATTCCGAAGCTCCGCTCACGCCTGACCATTGCAGGGATGTCTTCTAGCTTGACCGACGGGACAAGGCCGAGGGCCACCTTCTCCGAGGGTCTTTGGGCCTGACCCACTTCTGATTCCGTCCTTACCACGTTAGAGTTCATGGGACCTACGTATCTCTTGACTATCCTTCTTGCGAGCGCAGGCGTCACCCCACCCGGTTTGGTCAACCGCGTCTTGACTGTGACCATCGTAGGGACGGGCGAGAATCCTCCCATGGCGAAGAACTGTCCCGCCTTCAGGGCGGTGAGTTCCTTGGGCAGCCCCTTCCCCGGAAAGAATTGCGCGACCGACTGGAGGTCGTTCTGGATGATGAGCTTGCCGATGAGTTGGTTTCCGCACTGGCTCAGGACGTTCTTGTCCACCAGGGAGGGCCTCTGAGAGCAAATCATGATCCCCATTCCTCTCTTTCTCCCCCGCCTTGCGACCTCTGCGAATATCGGGACCCTTTGACCGTACTGGGGGACGAACTTGTCTGCCTCCTCCACGACCACCAGATAGGGCGTCTTCCTTTCCGTGAGGGTCCTGTAGAGGGCACCGATGAAAGATGCGACTTTCTCCTTGGGGTCTGAGAGGTCCGAGACGTCTAGGATCAAAGGCGAAATGTCAGGCGCCTGTATGGCCAAATCTTCGAGGTCAAGGTTCCCCCAAGAGAGGTCACTCCCCTCCTCTTCGCCGACCCATATGGCTTCGAACTTCTCCTTCAAGCCTGTGTGCTCTCCTTCTGTGTCCACGATGGCGAAGGGAACTTCGTTCCGACAGAGTTCCTCACAGAGTACACCCACCGCATAGCTCTTGCCGCTCCCGCTGCTCCCCAGGACGCAAGTCCTGCCGGTGACGATGAGGTTCGCGTCTACCTTGAACGGGCCCGACGGCCCTACCCCGATGTCCAAAAGCACGGCCTGCTCGTCTGTCAAATCCGCCATATTATGGCGGGGGGCGGTTCCACGTGGGTAAAATTCTTCCGGATACAGGGGCGGCATCGGTGTCTGCAAAGCCTTTTATCGGAAAATTCGGCGCGGACTTCGTGTTCTCTCCCGAGAAATTCAACGTGTTTGGCTTCTCGTTAACAACACCCGACTCGGCTGGGTGCTCGCAAGTAGCTGGGTTCACGCTAGTAGGACTGACGGCATTCGAAGGAGGATAAGCAGAATTCGATGCCCGAATGCCTTCAGGAAAAACACGCCCCGAACAGCGTCTGCTTCGGCTGCGGGCCCAAGAACTCCCTGGGTTTGCACCTGAAGAGCTTCGCACACGGAGACTCCGTTGAGGCCGACTGGACTCCTCGACCGAGCCACGTGGCATTCGGCGATTTCGCTAGCGGGGGCATTATTTCGGTTCTCATGGACTGCCACGGCGACTGGGCTGCCACATATTCTCTTATGAAATCGAAGGAGCTGACAAGAGCCCCAGGCACAGTCACAGCAGAGTACACGGTTCGCTTCCTCAAGCCCACCCCGATCGACAAGGAATGGCACTTGAGGGCTTGGCCCACCAAGGTCGATGGCCGAAGGGTGAATGTCTCGGCAGAGCTCACCTGTGACGAGATAGTCACTGCCACGATGTCCGGCCTGTTCATCGAAGTGAAGGAGGGCCACCCCGCCTACAACCGTTGGCACTAGGTTGAACCCTTGAGTTCCTCCCCTCCTGCTGAAAGTCCCAGGACCATTCTGGAGCTGGCCGAGGCGTACAGGGCTGGGTCAACCCTCCCCGTCGCTGCGACAAAGGAGTACCTGCGCAGGATAGAGCGGCTGAACCCGAGGCTCAACTGCTTCATCACAGTCCTCCCTGAACCCGCCTTGAAGGCCGCGGCGCTTTCCGAGCAGAGGTTCAAGTCTGGGACCCCCCTGGGCCCCCTCGACGGCATTCCAGTAGCGGTCAAAGACATCATCTACATCGAGGGAGTAAAGTGCACCGCAGGCTCCAAGATTCTAGCGAACAATGTCGCTCCATACGATGCCCCGGTCGTGAAGAACTTGAAGGGAGCAGGCGCGATCTTGGTCGGGACCACCAACCTGCACGAATTCGCAGCCGGTGTCACGAGCGAGAACCCTCACTACGGCCCGGTGAGGAATCCATGGGACGTGAACCGGGTCGCGGGCGGGTCCAGCGGAGGCTCCGCCGTGGCTGTCGCCGCCGGGATGGCTGTGACCGCCATAGGGACCGACACTGCCGGCTCCGTCAGGATCCCTGCCGCTCTCTGTGGTGTGGTCGGCCTCAAACCGACTTATGGTAGGGTGAGCAGGCTTGGTGTAATCCCTCTCGCTCCTTCTCTCGACACTGTGGGCGTCCTCTCGTCCAATGCCTGGGACGCTGCGGCCACGCTCCAGGTCATCGCGGGGCACGATGGCGACGACATGACCACGGTCAACTCTCAAGCGACAGACTACACCAACGCCCTGTCGCTCCCATTTCAGGGCGCACGCATAGGCGTAGTTCAGAACTACAGCCAAGAAATCATCGACCCCAGAGTGGAAGAAAACCTCAGCCAATTCACTTCGAAGCTAGTGAAAATCGGTTGCACGACGCATGATGCAGACCTCGGAGGCATGGATCAAATCTATGACAGATGGCTCATAATCCGGAGAGCAGAAGCTACTGCATTCCACCTCGGATGGCTGGAAGGTTCGCCCGAACTCTACGGGGAGGACGTGAGGAAACTGATGGAGCTGGGCAAGGACGTGCGTGCCGTTGACTACGTGAACGCCTTGAATTCAAGGCCTTCCACAATGGAGCGATTCACATCTTCGATGAAAGGACTTGACTTCCTTGCAATTCCAACCACCTGCATCCCGGCACCACTGATAGGCCAGCCGAAAGTGAATATCAAGGGGAAGGAGGTGGAGGTCTACTCGGCGCTCAACCGCCTGACCCTCCCCTTCAACTATCTAGGCTGCCCTGCTTTGTCGATTCCCTCGGGTTTCGTCGGGGGGCTCCCTGTCGGAGTGCAGATAGTCGGGAGACTTTTCGATGAAGCTGGTGTCCTCAGGCTCGCACATGCCTATGAACATAAGTTTGGCTCGCACTCTGCCCCCGACCATTCCTGGGACGGAAGCCCGCCGACTGCTTAATATCGAACCGGTCGCGAAGCGTCGCAGGGGCCGAGACTTGAAGCCTGGGTGGGGCATAGGGACAGTAATTGCAATTATCTTCTCCGTCGCAGTCTACCTTCTAAACATCGTCGACCTGAAGGGACTGGTCTCACTGACACTCCTTCTTTGCGGCCTGTGGACACTGGTGTCGGCCTTCGTAATCGTTGAACGGAAGGACCGGAGCTACTATTCCGGCTGGGGGATTGTCATCGCCGCTCTCTCGCTCTTCGATTTTATTCCGCTCAACTACACGATAGCTTTAGTCCTTCTGGCGATAATCGCTTTGATCATCATCAACGTTTACATCGGAAAGGCGCCCAAGACGTTTACCGCTGCGACGAGCTCCCAGGCTCCAGCAGGGGGTACGCCTGCAGCCTCGCTTACTTAGACAACTCGAAGTCGTCCATGAGCGGCTCACCCCCCCTGATGGTCCACCTCACCCTTCCTGGGAATTCCTTCCCTTCATAGGGGGACCACCCGCACTTGCTCCGAACGCTGTCCGATCTCACCTTCTCGGGGGAGTGAAGGTCGACGATTGTAATGTCGGCTCTCTTTCCAACTGAGATCTCGCCTCTGTCACCCAGCTTTGCAAACCTGGCCGGGTTAGATGATGTCAACCTCGCGATAACCAACGGATCGACGTTCTGTTCCGCTGCCAACCAGGAGACGACGTGGCCGTAGTCGTCCAACCCGGGTACTCCGCTCAGGCCCAGGGATGTCTTTTCGTCCATGGTGTGAGGCGCGTGGTCGGTCACCAAGAACGAAACAGTGCCGTCCACTACGCCTCCCAGCAGGGCCTTCCTGTCTTCCTCCCGTCTGAGCGGCGGATTGGTCTTCAGCATTCTGTTCTCCAGCATGGCCTTCCGGTTGAAATAGAGATGATGGAGCGCGGCCTCGCAATGGAGCCGCACCCCACCCGCTCTCGCCTTCCTTACAATCGAAATCGTCTCACCGGCCGAGGCATGACAAACGTTCGCATCGAGGTCATGGACTCTTGATAGTGCGGCAACAACTTTCTTGACCGACTCGACCTCAGCCTCCGGTGGCCTCAGGTCGCAGTGAACGTCCGGCCTTGATACTCCGTCGAGCTCGATCTGCATTTTGTCTATCACAGACTGCTCCTCGCAGTGAAGGCTGACAGGACGTCCGGTCCCGGCAATCTGTTCGAAGGCGTGGCCTAGTTCGGACTCCGGGAAGGCGTCTGACCCTGTAGTTTTCGACAGATAGATCTTGTACCCGGACACCCTGTCCACCACGTTCGCCAGGTCCTTGAGATTCTCGCCGAGTACCCCAAAGTAGAACTTGACGTCGACGAGCGACTTTGCTTCAGCAAGCCTCCTCTTTTCGTCCAATGCAGATCGCGTCGTTGTCGGAACGGGGTTGTTGGGCATGTCGACCACGGTGGTTACTCCGCCGTGCAGCGCGGCCAGGGATCCTGTCCTAAAGTCCTCCTTGTACTCCCACCCAGGTTCTCGCATGTGCACGTGAATATCGATGAACCCTGGGAATATCAAGGACCTCTCTGCGCGGATTCTGCGCGCTCCCTTGACTCCCTGCCTCTTCACTTCGGAGATTATCCCGCCGCTGACCCCCACCTCAAGGGACCTGAGCCCCTCTCGATCCACAACCGTCCCCTGGATTACGAGATCGTGTTCCATAGATCAGTTCCTCCCGGCGAGCTCCCAAACGATGCGCAGCACAGTGTAACTGAGTATCAGGGCGAACAGCAATTCAATGTACACGACTGGCACGCTTGCGACGAGGAGACCGCTCAACACCCCTCCGGCGACCGATGGTACCCCAAGCACCAGTGTCCCTCTGAGGGCTCTTTTGGAGAAAGGACTGAAACGCCTGTGCCTCAAGAGGCTGACCGCAGTGGTGGGGAGGGTCACCAGCTGGCTTACTGACCCCGCAATTTTGATGGGGAATCCTAGCACATACGTCAGGACAGGAATTCTGTACTCCCCTCCTGCAACTCCCACCGCGCCGCTGATGATGCCGACCCCGAAGCCTGTAAGAATCGAGAGGAATAGCTCAGGGACGAGAGCTGCGCCCTGGCTTTTCCCTGGGGGGAAGATCAACCCAAAGGCGACCCTGGCCACTACGAAGGTAAGAATTGTGGCGATGAACCCTTTCAGCGCGCGCCGCGTCACCCTGTGGCTCAAGGTAGCTCCCGCGTAGGCGCCGGGCAGCGAACCGACTATCATAGCCGCCGAGACCACTGTCGCATCGCTTGACCAAATCCCAGCCTGAAGTCTGGCCGCGAGGTTGAAGGAAGAAGCCGCGAGGCTTGTGAGGAGGTTGACGACGATCATGTCGTCCAAAGACATGTCAAGGTAATACAGGATGAACGGTATTCTCAGCTCGGCCCCGCCAAGACCGACCAGGCCCGCAAGGAACCCGATCAACGATCCGTAGACCACGGATGCCGCGGTTCCGGATCGACTGGCAAGTCTGTCCTTCGCACGGACTTCTTGTTTATCCTCGGTCACCGGAGCATACCGCCCCGTTCCAGAAGCCTCAGGACCCTCCCGCCACAGCGACGACGTGGGGAAACTCTGAGATGAAATTCAGCAGTGCGGTCTCAACCCCGTCTGGTGACCCTGGGAGACACAGAATCAGTTTCCCTCTAGCCGTCCCCGCGGTAGAACGAGTAAGCATCGCGGCGCTCCCAATTCTCTTGAAACTGAGACTCCTGAGCAACTCTCCAAAACCAACTAGCTCTTTTTCGAAAAAAGGAACAACCGTCTCCACCGTTACGTCGGACGGAGACACCCCTGTCCCCCCGGTAAACACCAGCACATCGGCACCACTTCGAAAGAACCCCTTCACTGTCGAACGGATCATCTTCGGGTCGTCGGCGATCAGACTTCTTTTCAGCACCTTGTGGTCCTTATCTCGGATTATTTGGTCTGCCAAGTCTCCGGACTCATCAGTATACGCAGACCCGTCCCTCATCTTGGCAAACCTGCTCGAGCTGACGGTGGTAAGGAAAAACGAGAGGACACGTTTTCCTTTGGACCTGTGCGCCTCGTGCGACTTTTTCATTTCGCCTTCCTCAGCACCCTGACACCGCTTATTCGAGTCGCTGGATACTGCCCACGCGCGTCCTTCTCGTATGGTTTGACGACATCCCAGACGTTCAGAAGAGCAACAACGACCGCGGTCAAAGCTTCCATCTCCACTCCCGTCTTCTCCATCGCCGAGACGGTCGCTGTCACCTCAATGCCGCTCGGTTCGAGCTTGGCCTCGACCCTGGTGCTCTCAATCTTCAGCGGGTGGCACAAGACAACAAGTTGAGGGGTCATCTTTGCCGCCATGATTCCCGTGATCTTTGCGAGCGAAAGTGGTTCGCCCTTCTCTATCCTTCCCTCGCGAATGAGTTCGACGGTCTTACGTTTGAGCAGTATTCGCCCCGAAGCTGTGGCAGTCCTGGACGAGGGGGTCTTACCCGAGATGTCTACCTGCCTGTACCCCACGCTATCCGCACCGCTTCCGGTGGGATATGAGGTTACCCCAAAACGCTTGAGAGAACCTTTTTTACTCGCAGATGGGCAATTCTCACAAGTTGATCTCTGAACAGGCCCTGGCCCCTCCCCGCGAGTTAGTGGACAAGAAGGGAAGGGTGGCTGGGAAGCTGAGGATCTCCGTGACCGATAGATGCAATTTCGCGTGCCTCTTCTGTATGCCTGACAAGGAATCCATCAGGTGGCTGCCAAAAGAAGACATACTCTCATTTGAGGAGATAGAACGGGTTACAAGAGTCCTTGTCTCCCTTGGAATAACCAAGGTCCGTGTCACTGGTGGGGAACCACTCCTTAGAAAAGGGGTAGAGAGCCTAATCGCCAGACTGACCAGAATCGACGGTCTCGAATCGGTGGACTTGACAACAAACGGCTGGTTCCTTGCTGAGAAAGCTCGGGCCTTGAAGGCCGCAGGTCTTCGAGGAGCTACAGTCAGTCTGCACAGCCTCAGGGAGGACCGCTTCGCGAAGATTTCAGGTTTGAACGCCCTTTCGAGAGTCCTCGAGGGAATCTCGGAGGCCGTCCGTGTTGGGATCGAGCCCTTGAAGATCAACAGCGTCGCAATACGTGGTTACAACGATGACGAGGTACTCGACCTTGTCGAATTCGCCCGAGACAGGAACATCTCCATTCGATTCATCGAATTCATGCCCCTCGACGGGCTGGGAATCTGGAGTCAGGACAAGATAGTTACTGGACAGGAGATTCTCGATATTGTCGCCTCTAGGTTTCCCCTGGTTTCCAAGGGTAGGAGCAAGGGGGAAACTGCGTCCCTTTGGGAGTTCGAAGACGGTAAGGGGAAGCTGGGTGTAATTACTCCGATGAGTGCGCCCTTCTGCGACGATTGCGACAGGCTCAGGCTCACATCCGATGGGAAGCTTCTCTCATGTCTCTTCGACACTGAATATCACGACCTCAAACCTATTGTTAGAAAGGGCGGGTCTGACACTGAGCTCGCGAATTTGATCACTGCGGCCGTCTGGAGGAAGCCCGATGGAGTGGGCTACATGCCGTGGATAAAGGAAGGTTGGGGAAAGCCTCGCAACATGAATGCAATAGGGGGCTAAGCCGGTGCCTTTGATCACGATGGTCTACTTCGCCCAAGCCCGCGAAGCTGCTGGGAGGTCGAGTGAACGCCTGGACCTCTCCGGGACCCCTAAGGTCGCTGAAGCCTTCTCCAGAGCGCTTGCACTTCATCCTGGACTGAAAACCATTGAAAAGGTGATCAAGATAGCAGTGAACGAAGAAATCACTTCAGAAAATGTCTCGCTTCGGGACGGAGACAGGGTTGCACTCCTTCCACCTGTGGCTGGCGGCTGAGCACCCTAATGAAATCCGGAATTACGAGAAAGCCCATTGACCCAACCAAGGTTTTGGAGTCTGTTATGGACGACTCTGCCGGCGGCGTAGTTCTTTTCATCGGGACTGTGAGGAATTCCAACAGAGGGAGAAGAGTGAACGCTATTGATTACGAGGCCTACAAGGAGATGGCAGAGCGCAGAATTGAGGAGCTCGCGAAAGAGGTCCGAAGGAGGTGGCCGGTCAAAGCTCTTACGTTCATCCATAGGGTAGGAACCCTCAAGGTCGGTGAGGTAAGTGTCGCAGTTGGCGTCTCTTCTGTCCATAGGGCCGAGGCTTTCCAAGCAGCGAGATTCGCCATCGACCGTATCAAGAAATCTTTGCCTATCTGGAAGCACGAGACACTAAAGGGAGGAGCTCGGGTCTGGCTAGAAGAATCCGTAATCGAGACCTAGTCTACTTTTGCGAAGCCACGGGTGGCTTCTCATTCTGGCGTTTCTGAGGCAGCTTCTTGCCATGGTTCGTGGCGACAATGTCTGAGATTATGCTCAGCGCTATCTCGGCCGGCGTGACGGCGCCAATGTCCGCCCCGACTGGAGCCCTGATAATCCCTACGAATTGTTCTGGCACACCCCTTCTTTTCAGACCTTCTGCATCCTCCACGGCCCGTTGCCTGCTCGCCACAAGGCCGACGAATCTCGGTTTGAACTTCGACAATGCCTCTAGGACTTCGAAGTCGCGTTCCCCTTTGGTCAACACTACGACCGAGTCACTGTCGACAACGTCGAGCTTTGACAAATCGTAGTCCAGGTCTTTGATTAGAATGTCGGGTTCTTCAGTCAGGAGCGGCGCATGGTCTATGACTATCACTTCGAAATCCAATGCCTTCCCAAACTTGATGAGCGCGTTCTCCACGTCGTCCTTCCCCCCTTGACCTATGAGGAAGAGCCTCTGCTGTGGTAAGTAGGGCTCGACGTACACCTCCATCATGCCGCCGCAATTCGTCTCGACATGAACCTCGTCCTCCGATTGGCTGACGATTGTCGCGTTGACTGAGTTCTCTACATTTTCCAAGAAGACTTTGACGACGTTCGGGGTCCCCGTCCGGAGCGCTTTCTGCGCTGCATTGGCGATTGCAGATTCAGGGCAGGACCCGCCTAGCGAGCCGTACAGCGTCTGGCCATTCCCTGAGATCACAGTCTTGAATCCCGGTTTTCCAAGACTCGACCCTTCAATCCTGACCACGGTAGCCAGGACGAACGGCTCCCTGTGAGCTATCAAACCGCTTACAACGCCCGCGTACTCCTTCTGCCCCATGACCTGATTCTGCGCTTTTCGCACTTATTTATCCTTCGTCCAGCGTTGCGACGAACACAGCCATTGATCTCGGCGGTCGTGCTCGCGGCGGGACGTTCTGCTCGTTTCGGAGAACTTAAGCAGCTTCTGAAAGTCGGGAAGGAGAACCTTCTCGAAACAGTCGTTCATCGATTTCTCAGCTCGAGCGTCGACGAGGTCGTCATAGTCCTAGGTTTCCGAGCAGAGGAGATCCTGGCCAATTCGGAATTCGGGACCTCTCGCGTAGTTATGAACCATGACTACGAGCAGGGCCTCGGAACCTCTCTGAAGACAGGCATCGAAGCGGCCAACCCTGAGGCATCCGCAGCCATCGTCGCCCTCGGTGACCAGCCTCTTCTCTCGGTGGAGACGATAGATGCTATCATCAGAAGGTACACAGAAACCCACGGTCCTATAGTCGCGCCCTACTACGGCAGGAGGCGAGGGAACCCGGTTCTCTTCGACAAGAGCATCTTCCCAGAACTGACGAAAGTTGTCGGTGACGAGGGGGCAACGAGGGTGATAGGACGGATGGAGGAGAAAATTGTGAAGGTCAGCGTAGACGACCCAGGAGTCGTGTTCGACATAGATACCGAAAGTGATTACCGTCGCCTACTTTCGATGTTGGGAAGCTGAACCTCATCCCTCGTCGAGGAATCGACCCCTTGCGTACGAGAATCCGGACAGGAGCCTAACCATAACTTGCGTTCCGGCTTGCAGATTGGTCGTCCGCTCCGGGACAACAACATATCCGTTAGAGTCAGTCAGTACGCTCATCGACTCAGTGTCCTTCAATACCGGATGAGCTTCGAATCCCTGTCTTCCTCTAACCAACCGCACGTAGACCACCTTCGTGAAGCTTTCGAACCTCTTTCTGGCCTCCCAGTCCTCGACGAGCGTCGCGAACACCCCCGGGACCGCGGCCTTCCTCCCAGAGAGCCACCATATTGACGGGATTCCAATGAGGACGAATGCGTTCATTGCAGCCTGGACCGGTCCGGGGAGCATCAAGACAAGTCTCCCATTGACTTCAGCGACACCTGAGACCCTTCCTCTGTCCATTCTTATCCCATGGAAGATACGGCTTCTCCGGTCGACTCGTCGCAAGGCTTGTTCCACTAGGTCTCTTTCGCCCAATGAAGTCCCTCCGAGGGTCAACACCAACTCAGATGTTCGCAAGCCGCGATCAATAGCCGAGGCTATTCTTTTGACATCGTCTGGGATTATCCCAATGATTACCGGTTCTCCCCCGTTTTCTCTAATCAGATTCTCGAAGATCGGCAGGTGGCTTTCCCGAACCTTGGACCTGTCGTTCCCTTCCATGGACGAAGTTAGTTCGTTCCCGGTGGCCATGAGTGCGACTCTTGGTCTCGAGCAGACCTCCACACTACTTATCCCGAGAAGGATTAGCATCCCAATATCTTGAGCACGAATCGTGTGCCCAGCAATGAGAGCCTGGTACCCCTTCACCACGTCTGACCCTATCTCGTAGCAGTAGTCTCCCCTCTTCCGTTCGATTTTGAAGACGACCTTCTGGCCGTCCCTCCTTGCCTCTTCAACCGGTGTGACGGAATCAGCGCCGGAGGGGAGGTACTCTCCCGTGGCGACCCACACCGTTTCCCCGGATCTCATGGACCCGACACTCGTGCTTGATACTTTTCTCTCCTTGAGCCTGAGAGATCGAGGCGAACGCGACGAGGCTCCCCTGAGGTCCGAAGCCATTAGCGCGTATCCGTCCATGTGGGACCTTGGCCTGTCCGGAACGTCTGTTGGGGAAGCGACGTTCACTGCCGCGACACGGCCGTAGGCGTCCCTAGTGTCAACCGTTTCTTTCGTTGCTTGACCTCGTGTGAGCCCTTTTATGAAATCTTGAACTTGGCCCAGGGCAACGTAGTTTTCAATTTCCTTGGTCAAATCGGCGCCGATTCACTAACTTTCATTATATCCTTTCTCTCGTTTGATTTCGACGACGGGCTGGCGTTTTTGCCTTGGTTGGAAATGAGTCTAGGTAGTTGACGATGATATAATCATCTAAGGTGGTCCGGGACAGCATCGAAACCTATCATCGTATCGCAATACTGGCATTGCAACGTCCTCTCTTTTTTCAGCGCCGCGAACTTTGAAACCACAGGCTCCCTCTGAGCGTTAGATATGCACAGTACCTCGGGGCACCTGATCCGCCCCTCGATCACGTCTGGGACCTTGGGTTCGTATTTCGACACCTGCCATTCGTCCACGTAGTTGATTGTTATTCCAGGAAATACCAGGGAAAGGATGTCCGCGTCCTTCTCGTCTATCTGCCACCTGTCCACCTTCACAATGTCCTTCCGCCCAAGGCTCTTGCTGTTCACGTTCTGAAGAATGGCGACTGAGACATCGGCCTGCATTCTCTTGAGCTTGTCCAACCGCAGAACCTTCGCAACGGTTTCAGCTTTCCAGTCAGGGATGTGGTCTATCACAGTCCCTTCTTCGATCTTACTTACAAGCATCCTCTCTGGGACCTCCTTGGAGTCCATCTAGCTAGCACCTCCCAGGATGTTGGTCATCAGGACCATTCGGAGGGGCAGACCGGCTGCAGCTTGGACGAAGTAGTTGGCGTAGTTGGTTGTGTCAATTTCGGCGGATAGCTCGTCCACCCTGGGGAGAGGGTGGAGAACCTTGAGAGAAGGCTTAGCTCTTGCCAGCGCTTCCAGGTTCACCTGGTAGAGACCCTTCACCTTCTCAAATTCGGTGGGGTCAGGAATCCTCTCCTTCTGGATTCTCGTGACGTAGAGGACGTCCAAGTCACCAACCACGCCCTTAAGGTCTGTCACCGACTCTGTTGTTGCTCCCCTGCGCTCAAGGAATTGTTGCACCTCGGGCCTCATCTTCAGCGCGTCCGGGGCGATGAAAGTCAACTCGACGTCGTAGTTCGCGAGGGCGTAGGCGAGCGAAGAGGCGGTCCTTCCATACTTCAAGTCTCCCAAGATGCCGATCTTCAAACCATCTATCTTTCCGAACGACTTTCTGATTGCGTACAGGTCTACCATTGCCTGGGTGGGGTGCTCTCTGCTTCCGTCCCCGGCGTTTATGACAGGGACTTCGGTTATTTCGGCAGCAAACCTGGGCGACCCTTGCATAGTGTGACGTATGACGAACAGGTCTGCCCCGTACTCCTCAAACATGCGAATCGTGTCGTGCAAAGTCTCTCCCTTGGTGACCGAGGAGCCTGCGGGGTTCGAGAACCCCGAGACCTTCATCCCCAAGTTTTCCGCTGCAATGTGGAAGGTCGAATAAGTCCGCGTGGAAGGCTCGAAAAAGAGCAGCACCACGAGTTTCCCCTTCAGCTGCCCATCTAAGCTCCTGGGATTCTCCTCTAATTCTTGCACGGACTGGAAAAGGACTTCCAGTTGGTCTCGCTTGAAGTCACGAATGCTCACGACATCCCTACCAAGAAAATCGGAGGTCCCTTCCATCTGGGCACCTACCCTTTCGGAGTGCCTTTTGAAAGTTAATCGCATCCGTTGAGCTTCCAAACCCTTAAATCCGCTTTGGGCGAGCTTTTTCTTCTTAGAGTGCCCAGAACGAGCAAGGAGGCCGTGTTGATGCTCGAGGACGGTTCTCTTTTCTTCGGCATCAGTTTTGGCACCGAAGTCGACACCATAGGCGAGGTTGTCTTCAACACAGGCATGGTCGGCTACCCAGAATCAATGACCGATCCGTCATATGCCGGGCAAATCCTTTGCTTCACTTACCCGCTTATCGGGAACTACGGGGTCCCAGACTACGAGGAGCTTGACGAGTTCGGCCTCCCCAGGTTCTTCGAATCGAACGGAATCACTGTCAAGGGGATCGTCGTGCAAGAAGCCTGTGAGGTCCCCAGCCATTGGGCATCCAGAAGGACCATCTCAGAATGGCTTGAGTCAGAGGGCATTCCTGGAATCGAGGGGGTCGACACGAGGGCCCTGGTCGCCAAACTCAGGGAATCGGGAGTGATGATGGGGGTCTTGGCTACAGGCCGCGAGGCGCGTAGCAGCGAGCACCTGGCGGAGCTTCTAAGAACCACCAAGTCATATTCCTCGCAGAATCTAGTCGCTGGAGTCTCGGTGTCGAAGCCTGTCATCCACGGCGATTCTGAAAAACGAATCGTTTTGCTCGACTGCGGAACAAAGTATGGCATAATCAGAAACCTGCTCAAAAGGGGGTTTCAGGTAGTGCGTCTCCCCTACGACGCCAGTTATTCCTCTGTCATGAAACATGACCCCGTGGGGGTGGTCGTTTGCAACGGACCGGGCGACCCCCAACTCCTGACGGATACGGCGCGATGCGTCGCTTCACTCGTAGACTCAGAAGTCCCTCTCTTGGGAGTATGTCTCGGCGAGCAGATCGTGGGGATGTCTCAGGGTGCAAAGACGTTCAAGCTGAAGTACGGCCACCGGGGGCAGAACAAGCCTTGCATAGACCTGACGAACGGGCTG
>JAPCJK010000030.1 GCA_027886975.1 Nitrososphaerota archaeon | reverse complement strand
TAAACAATTGCGTTCTGTTAACTTGACAGGGTATGGCGAGCAAATCAAATCTCGAGGGCCGTTCAGTCACTTTCAAGCTACTCCCCTCCGCAATCGTCCGCAACCAGTCCCTGGCTTAAATTCCCGGTCGTTGGATTGTTTTCGCCGGGGTCAAGCTCTATCCTCCGAAGAGCAAAGTCCACCAATGCCCATAGTGGTGATGGACATCAAGAGATACTATGTCTGGGTTCGGTTCGCTCAGGAGCGCATGGCACAGATGAAGCTGTGAAGGGGAACGAGCAGACGAGGGCTCCAATCCTCCGAGCAGAAGCCTTGAAGTTGGCTTGATTGGATCTCAAGTCAACAGAACCCATCAGGTTCTATCAACAAGTAAAACCCTCCTCTGTGGTCAGGTTAGGAGGGGTGAAGCGCCGTTGGAGAGTTCTGCTTATATCTCAGTCCGTAAATAACCATGAAACGTAATGCTCCAGGTCCAGTGGGACAAGATCTGCAATGAGATTTTCAAGTTCGACCGGAGAGTGAGGTCAGCCACGATACTCGACCAGAGCGGCAGGCAGGTCGCCGGCGGAATGAGGAAGGGGATTCCGTCCTTGGAGCCGCAGAGCGAGGACCTCAGACTAATCGCCGGGATAACAATCCAGCTCAACAATGACCGGACGTGGGACAGATACTTCGGCAAGAACCAGTTCACCTACAGCAAGAGGGAGAGGCTGAACATAATGACCTTCTACCTAGGTGAAAAGCTGGTGCTTGTATCGGCCGAGCCCGACTTTACTCTTCAGCAGGCCCAGGACCTGAGAAACCAGATAGTAACAAATCACGCTGAAGAGATTAGGTAAAAGAGGGAAGTGAGCCGGGCCTCAGTTGAGACCTAGCTCAGGAAACTTCGCCGTGGTGAGCCCGAGTTCGCCTTGGAGGGTCCTGATTCGTTCCGCGTACTTCTTCATGTCATCTACGTTCTTCTGGACCTTCGCTACTTTGTATCCACGCCAGGCCTTCTTTAGCGCACCCCAGGTTTGTCCCTTCGTGTACTGTGACATGAGAGGGCTCCTTTCAATGAGACGATATAAGCCTTAACGTCTCATGAAGAATACGGATTGGACCTCCATAAGGCCCTCTCATCTAGCGCACTTCGAAGGGGACTCTGTTCCCGTTATGGTCGTACACTCCTAGGTTGTCGTTCGTCGCGTAAGGATATCCCATTATCACCATGATCTTGCCAGAGGCGTGAAGGAGGTCCTCGTGGGAGGGTGAGTGGTTCCCCGAAGGGTGCGAATGGGCGACACCGAGGTATGACAGGTCTATGGGGAGCATCCACCAGCTGAAAGACGAGAATGCCGCTCCGTGGTCGGCTGCAGGAGGGACAACCACGCCCGTGACCTCCACCACCCCCTTCTTCGACTTTCCCCTCAGAAGGAGAATCCCTTCGTTGGGGTATGCCATGCGGGAATAGGTGAAGAGGCTGTCGACGACCTTGGATTGGAAGATCACCTTCTCGACGGGCATCGTCGGGGCCTACTTCAAAATCCTGACGAAGTTCCCAATGACTCTGTTCCCATCGGGGTTCTCCCTTGTGTATCGCTCTGGGTGGAACTGGACCCCGTAGAGTGGGCGATTCTCGTGCTTCATGGAAGCAATCTCGCTAGTTGCGCTCCGGGCCAGGAGCCTGAAGCCTTCGGGGAGCGACCTCACGACTTCGTGCCGCGATTCCAGGAGCATCATTGACTTGGGGAGTCCTTTGAAGATCGGGTCCTCTTCAAGGACTTTCGTTTCCACCATCTCCAGGACGTGCTTCCCGTCCTTGACTACTTCTGCGCCAAAGGCTCGGGCCATCATCTGATGCCCGAAACAGACTCCCAAAACTGGGACCTTGGATTCGAGTATCGCTTCCGACTCGCGTTTGAACTTGACCCTCGTCTTCTCCTCCGACATCATGTCAGGGGAGCCGCTGAGCACGACACCGTCGAAGGATTCGAACATTCCGCGCGAGAGTCCGTCCCAATCGACCGGCGTGACTACTGCACTGTTGGCCTCGATGCATTGCCTGAGCCGTTCGAAGCGCTCCAGTGAGGAGTAGTTATTGACCGCGAGAACCCTGACCAATGTTCTGGTAGGCGGAGTTTCGCGATAAGAACTTTCGGGGATTTGGCTCTGGCTCTCAGAACAGTTTAAAAGGGCTCGGAATTCGTTGGGCGAAAGGAGCTAAGAAAAAGAAAATGTTTGCACCATCGGCAGGTTACGACAGGGCGATAACGATCTTCTCGCCCGACGGCAGGTTGTACCAGGTCGAGTACGCGCTCGAGACTGTGAGGAGAGGGAGCCTGGCGGTCGGCATTCGTACAAAGGATGGGATTGTGCTGGCCGTTGAAGAGAAAGGAAGGAAGCTCCAAAGCGGGGACTCCGTAATCAAGATGTTCCAGATCGACGACCATGTTGGGGCAGTCGGGGCAGGATACATCCCTGACGCCAGAATACAAGTCGACACCGCGAGGGTCCTTGCCCAGAGCAACAGGCTGATCTACGACGAGCCCGTCGACATCGAGGCCATAGCGAAGAAGATAGCCGACATGAACCAGCAGTACACACAGTACGCCGGCGTCAGGCCCTTCGGAGTTTCACTGATAATCGCAGGAGTCGACGAAGGATCGGGCCCAGTAGTATTCTTGGCCGACCCAACGGGGACCTATTCGGGGTTCGCCGCCATCGCCATTGGGCAGGGGAGCGACCAGGTCAACGACTACCTCGAGAAGAACTACGCTGCCGACCTTTCCCTCGACGCGGCAGTGACTCTGGCCATCGAATGCATTTATCTGGTGAGCGAGGACAAGACGGGGACGGCCCACATCAAAGTCGCGGTCGTTGAAACCGAGACCAAAAGGTGGAGGCGCCTCGGAGACCAAGAGATCGGCAAAGGCGCGTCCGCTGCCAAGACCAGGTCTGACAAGCCGCCAGCAAAGAGCTCCTAAGAAGCGTCGGACGCCATGAGCGGGTCGTTCGGGCACGGGGGCGGGAACTTCAAACCCAGGACCAACGAGTCATCAAGGTTCACTACTGTTCGTATTACCATCGAGGGAGAGCATTATGAGATTCTGGTTAACCCTGATTCGGCTCTCGCCTTCAAGCAGGGGAGGAATGTCGAGCCTACGGCCGTCATCGCCGTGGACGAGGTCTACTCGGATTCCCGGAAGGGGCTGAGGGCAGGCAGCGAGAAGCTGAAGTTGCACTTCGGGACCGACGACCACGCCAAGGCGGCACTGGAGGTGCTCAGACGCGGAGAGCTCAACCTGACCCAGGAGCAGAGGAAGAGGCTGACGGAAGAGAAGCGGAGGGCAATCATAGCGGCAATCTCCAAGAACTTTGTTGACCCGAAAACCCTCCTCCCACACCCCCCCACGAGGATCGACCAGGCGATGCAGGAGGCCCGCGTGACGGTGGACCCGTTCCAGGACCCCAACGAGCAGATGAAGACGATCGTGGAGAATCTGAGAACCATTCTCCCAATGAAGTCAGAGAAGATCAAGCTGCAGGTTAAAGTCGCGGCCCAGTATTCTGGCCAGGCCATAGGAGTTCTGAAGAACTTCGGAGAGATACTGAAGGAGGACTGGCTTGCGGACGGGACTCTTTCCGCAATAGTAGAAATACCCGCCGGGGGACAGGCCGGCCTGCTGGACCGCCTCGGCTCCACCACGAAGGGAGCGGCGCAGGTTACAGTGGTGAAATAGAGATTGCCAATGATACAAAGGAAGCAGGTAATACCGGGGGACGTCATTGCGAAAGGGACCTACCGTTACGGAAGCAACATCGAGAAGAGGGGGGACGAATACATCGCGCTCAGGGTGGGTTTGGCCGAAGTTGGAACGGACGGCCTGAAGCTCAACCCTCTCACTGGACCCTACCTGCCAAGGGCAGAAGACGAAGTGATAGGGAAGGTGGCAGACATCAATGGCTTCGGATGGGTTGTGGACATCAACTCTTGCTTTGACGGCTTCCTCCCCGCCTCATTCGTGTTCGGGAGAGAGTTCTCGCCTGCGACCCACGACCTTTCCAGCAAGTTCGCGCTCGGGGACATGATAGGGGCCAGGATCGAGTCCTATGAGAGGTCAAGGGATCCCCAGCTGAGCATCAGGGGACACGGCTATGGAAAGATAGAGTCGGGAGAAATCATTAAGATATCACCAACAAAGGTGCCGCGATTAATCGGAAGGAGAGGTGCGATGATAAACATGATAAGCGAAAAGACCGGGTGCGACATCAGGGTCGGCCAAAACGGCGTAGTTGTCGTGAACGGACCTCCTGAAGGCCTCGTCAAGACGGCAAAGGCGATCAAGATAGTCGAAGAGGAGGCCCACTCTGCAGACCTGATGGCGAAGATTGAAGCGTACCTTGGAGGGACTGAGGTTGGAAAATAAGAAGAAGAAACTGATTGACGACAAGGGCAAGAGGCTCGACGGGAGGAAGTGGGACGAGCTCCGGCCCATCAGCCTGCAAGTCGGTCTGATGAAGAACGCCGACGGGTCGGCATACATTGAGTGGGGGAAGAACAAGATAATGGCGGCGGTTTATGGGCCAAAGGAAGTGCACCCGAAGCACCAGGTCCTTCCGAACAGGGCCCTGCTCAGGTGCAGGTATCACATGGCTCCGTTCTCAGTGGACGAAAGGAAGAACCCGGCCCCGTCTAGGAGGGAGATCGAGATTTCGAAAGTGATCAGGGAGGCACTGGTCCCCGCGGTGATCGTCGAAGATTATCCCAGGACGGCCATCGAAGTCTGGGTCGAGGTCTTGCAGTCTGACGGGGGTTCCAGGGTGGCGGGGATCACGGCCGCGTCTCTTGCTCTTGCCGATGCTGGCATCAACATGAGGGATCTTGTGGTGGGATGCTCTTGCGGCATAATCGATGATCACGTAGTCGCCGACCTGGACGACACCGAGGACAAGGAGGGGAGCGGTGACATGCCGGTCGCCATCATGCCCAACCTGGGGCAGGTGTCCCTGCTGCAGGTCGACGGGATCTTCACCCGGGATCAGTTCAAGAAGGCGTTTGAGCTCGCCATCGAGAAGGGGAAGCAAGTCTACGCGATGCAGAGGGAAGCGCTGACTTCGAAGTTCTTCGGAGGGGAGCCGATGTCCACCGAAGTCGAGGAGGTAGCTGAGTAGTTGTCGATGAAGAAGAATTACGTGGTGGAGACCATCAGGAAGGCTCAGATGGTCCAGCTTCTGGTAGAAGGGAAGAGGATGGACGAGAGGGCCCTCGACCAGCACAGGCCCCTGAAGATAGAGACTGGAATAATTCAGAAGGCTAACGGTTCTGCAAGAGTGACCTTGGGGAACACCCAGGTCATTGCAGGAGTGAAGATAGCCACGGGGACACCGTTTCCCGACACGCCTGACAAGGGGCTCCTGGTAGTGAACGCCGAGATTCTTCCGATGTCGTCCCCGTACGCCGAACCAGGCCCACCGAGCGAGGAGGCCATTGAGCTGGCAAGAGTGGTGGACAGGGGTATACGCGAGTCGGAGATGGTCGACCTCACTAAACTCTGCCTCATTCCGGGCAAGAGCGTGGTTACGGTCTTCGTCGACTGCAACATAATGAACGTTGACGGGAACCTGTTCGACGCGACCAGCTATGCGGTTGTCTCTGCCCTGAGGACTGCCAAGATGAAGAAGTACATTGTCAAGGACGACAAGGTCGAGGCAACCGACGACATCGTGCCCGTCCCTGTCGAGAGAACACCTGTCTCAGTGACCATGGCAAGGATCGGGGACAGGCTCATCGTCGACCCCAACGCCGAGGAGGAGGCGTCCATGGACATGAGGGTGACCATAACAACAGACGACGACGGCAACGTTTGCGCCAGTCAGAAAGGGGAGGCGAGCACAATCAGCCCGGCGCACGTCCTCGAGGCCGTCGACACGTCGATTAAGGTAGGGAAGGAAATCCGGAAGATGATTCTGGAGGCCGTGAAATAGTGCCGAAAGCAAAGGAGAGTCTGAGGGGGCTCGGGCAGAAGTATGGCGGTACTCTCAGGAAAAGGTACGCCAGGGTGTTCAGGACGCTTAAACAGGCGAGGGAGTGCCCGGCCTGCTCGAGCATGAAGCTCAGCCGGACTGCCTCGGGGATTTGGAGTTGCAAATCGTGCGGCTACACCGTGGCGGGTGGAGCCTATGACCTCGCGCAGGCCAAGGCCAGATAGGCCCATTCAATTCGTGATGCTGAGAATCGCCTTCAAAGCGGACAAGAAGATTACGGCCGCTGTCAAAGTGGCCTTCCCCTCCGCGAGTTTCCGCAACGGAGAGTGCGAGGTCAAGATTGAGGCCGAAAGACCGACGGAAGTGGCAGAGAAGGCGAGAGAGCTGCTCGAGAAAATAAGGTCTGTCGCCTAGAACCCCGAAAGGCTATAAGTGGATGCGAGGTCGCCGAACCGAAAATGAGCCAGCCCGAGCTCCCTCCGATCATCAGAGAGCAGCTGGCGAGATTCGACCAGACTCAGCAGAACTTGCAAGCGGTGATGGCTCAGAAGCAGCAGGTGGAACTTGAGCTCGCGGAAACCGTGAAGGCACTCGAGGAATTGCAGAAGGCTGAGGATTCTGAGGCGGTCTACAAGTTCGCGGGGAATCTGCTCGTGAAGGTGAAGAAGGAGGACGTGCTGAAAGAGCTAAACGAAAAAAAGGAACTCGCCAACACAAGAAAGATGGTGCTGGCCAAGCAAGAGGCCAGGTTCAAGGACAGCCTAAAGGACCTCCAGACCAAAATCGACGAGGCAGTCAGGGGCAAGCAGTCCCAGGCGCAGCCACCTGGAGACGCCTAGGTATACGGGCGGCCCTTGACCACCGACGCCGTGCTGAGGAAGTTCCCGTTTCTTGAAATCAAGGGCATGAAAAGGGCGGCCGTCGTCTGCCATCGGAATGCGGATGCGGACGCTTATCTTTCGGCCTACGCTCTCACGAAGCTGATCAAGAGCCTTGCCCCGCAGTGCGAGGTCGACATCGTGACCCCGGGGGGGATGACCACACTGACGACGAAGCTGAGTGCAAGGTTCCCACACAGGACGGTGCAGGAGAGTAAGGAGGACTACGACCTGTACGTAGCCGTGGACGTGGGGGACGAGGAGCTCCTGAACGAGTGGAGGGAGAAGATGAGGGCGAGCGGTGGGGTGAAGGTGCTTGTTGACCATCACCCGCTTCGGGAGGTGAGCTTCTACGACGGGATGATAGTGGACGAGGGCGCGACGTCGGCGGCCGAGGTCGTCTACGGACTTTTCAAGGATCTCTCTGTCGAAATCGACAAGCAGACAGCACAAGCTCTGATGGAGGCCGTACTGTTCGACTCCTCACACCTCGCCATAGCCGGGCCTTCGGGGCTGAGGACTGTGGTGAAGCTGATGGACGCCGGGGCTGACGTGACCCTGGCGAGGAGAGAGTTGAGGAGCGAACCTGACTACGGAGAAGTGTTGGCGAAGCTCAAGGGAGCGCAGAGGCTGAAGATCTACAGGGCCGGTGATTGGGTCGCGGCGTCGAGCATGGTCGGCTCGTTCCAGGCCCATGTGGCAAGGTCCCTAGTCTATTTGGGGGCCGACATAGCGGTGGTCTGCGGTGAATCAGAGGGGGAGACGAGGGTCAGCCTGAGGTCTACCCAGAGGTTCCTCGACAGGACAGGCATCAAACTCGGGACCCAGGTGAGCGAGGAGATGTCGAAGAGGCTCGGGGGTCACGGGGGAGGACACGCCACGGCGGCGTCTTTCTCCACCGCGGTAAGCGAGGACGAAGCTCTGGGGGCGACGCTGAAGCGGGTGGGGGAGCTGCTCGGCGATGTCCACGAGATGACCTAGGCGTACTTCTTGGACTCGGGGTTCTTAAGAAAACCCTCGAATGACAGCTTGAACCACGGAGTGTAGGATTCAGGGTGCGAGCGAAAGTCAGCCTGTATCTCTCCGACCGTTGCCCACTTGACTGCCATCATTTCGTCACTGTTCGGCGTGATTTTGCCGTCGATTTCCCCCACGAGGACCCTGCAGAACTCGTTCTCCGCGTTTACGCCCTGGGGGGCGAAGTAGACGAACGAATGCAAATCAGCAAGAGGGCCGACGTTGGCTCCCAGCTCTTCGAGGGCCCTGCGCTTGGCCGCCTGCTGGTAGGTCTCCCCGGGATATACGTGGCTGGTGAAGGACACGTCCCAGGCTCCGGGCCAGAGTAGCTTCCTCTCGCTGCGCTGCTGGAGCAGCAATTTTCCATTGTGAAAGACGAAGGCCGTGTAGGCTCTGTGGCGTTTTCCCTTGCCTGAGTGACAGTTCTCTCGCGTGTCGGTCCCAATCTCGTTGTCGTTCTCGTCTACGAGGACCAGGATCTCCTGTTTCTGCATGACTAGGAATATTGCGTTTTGATTGTAGATAAGTCAATCGCCTTTTTTATGGCGGACCTGGGCGCCGGGGCCAGATGCAGCTCGAGGTTAGGGGTAGGTTGTTCAGTGGTATGGGGAAGGGAAAGTACTACATTGGTCACCCAGAATACCAGAGGAGGTTCGAAGAATGTTTGGGTTATCGTCCCTTTCCGGGGACCCTCAACATCAAGTTAGAAGAAGACGCTCTAATCGCGAAGTTGAAGCATCTCAGGACCTTAGGCGGAGTCAAGGTGGAATCCTTCGTCCGCGAAGGCGAGTCATTCAGCTCACTGAACTGCTTCAATGGGATGATGGACGGGCAGAGAGTTACCCTGCTGTTCATTGAAGTCACCTTTTACAACGAGAGCGTCGCGGAACTAATCTCACCAGCCTTCCTCAGAGAGAAGTTCGGTCTGAAGGATGGAAATATTGTATCCTTCACTATCGAGGCGCCAGATCCTACTCCAGGAAAACGGTGACGGAGCACTCATCGCCGTCCTGTAGCTTCAGAGCCTTTCTCAGGTTGAGGGGCGAGATGACTTCGAGGACCGTGTTGTCGTAGTGCGTCCTTTCGATGGCGAGGACTGCCCCCGGGTGCCTCCCCTCAATCTTCGCCTTGAAGACTTTCACAGGCCCATAGGACCTCTTTTCGTCTGAGAAGCCTGGAATGTTGATGCCATCCATGTGTCCAAGGGTCCGACGTTGTTCAATCATTGCCTCATTGGTAAGGCGGAGGTTGAGAGTCCCCGGAAACGGTTCAAACTCAAGCGCCCGGACGAAGGATTTCGAGTATCCCTTGAGCGAGATGTAGTATCTGCCCTCGTTTAGCCCGGTGAAGAGTGTGCCTTTGAAGTTCAGCTCGTCCTTGCCTCGTTCGAGCCTTAGACTGGCTTCGGCAAGGAATGTTTCCACAACTTTCAGTCCCGAATCAGTCAGCCTGACGACAAGGCCACGCCCCGAGTGCGCTCTCTCTATGAGGCCTGCCTTTTGGAGTTCAATGAGCCTCAAGGATGCGGCCTGCTGACTCAGTTCGATCGAGTCACCCAGCTTCTTGGTCGAGATGCCTGCGAAGGAAGCGCTGGCCCCCAATCTGACGAGATGCAGGAGGGTAGTCAGCCGCTCGGCATTGGACTTGGGCCTATGTTTCCCCATCTACAAGGAGGCTGGTTGCTACCAAACCGTTATAAGAATACCACAATCGCGGCCGAGCTCATGCGAAGGTCTCTGTGGGTGAGCCTCGTCGCCATCTTCACGGCAATGGCTGTGGTTCTGAACGGGCTGACCGTCCCCGCTCCATACGCAGGCTTCCTGCTCTACGGGATATGGGAGATACCGGTGCTCCTGGCGCTGCTACTCTTGGGGCTCGGCGGGGGGCTGGCCGTGGCGGCACTGAACGGGGTGGCGTTAGAATTCATCAACCCGGGAGGCCTCCCCACGGGGCCGCTGTACAACCTCGTGGCCGAAGTCGCGATGTTCGCAGGCGTACTCGCAGCTAGGAGGCTCATGCGAGGGAGGGGGGCGGCCGCCCTGGTCATAGCCTCAACCGTTCTCGGAGCAGCAGCGAGGACCGGGGTCATGACGGTGGTGAACTGGGCCGTCCTCGCCCAGCCCTATCCAATCGGGTTTGGATCGTTCGGGGTCACCCAAGCCGACGTTCCTGCACTCTTGGTGCTAATCGGAATCTTCAACGCGACCGTGAGTCTCTACGTGGTCCCCGCTGCCTTCGGCGCGAGCCGGGCCATAGCCTCTAGGTCACGGACGATTGGAGGCCAGCGAGCAGAAGGTTTTACCTCCTAGTCCGCGGGCCGGTGCTTTCCTGCTTTGGCGAACATTCTCGAAATCGAGGGCTTGAGCTTCAGGTACCCTGACTCAACTAGGAAGGCAGTGGTGGATTTCCACCTAGCTGTTCCGGAGGGGGAGATCGTGGTGCTCGCGGGACCCTCGGGGTGTGGCAAGTCGACCCTCCTCAGGGCGGTCAACGGCCTGATCCCTCACATGTACAGCGGGGAATACTCTGGGGACGTGAGGGTTGGTGGTGCAAGCGTCAAGTCCTCGACCATGACGGACCTTGCGCAGAGGGTCGGGTTCCTGTTCCAAAACCCCGAGAACCAGATCTTCATGTTCACAGTCGAGAGAGACATTGCCTTCGGCCTCGAGAATCTCGGTGTACCCAGGCCAGAAATCAGAAGCAGGGTGGACGAAGCGATGGGGTTGCTGGGGATCGGGGAGCTCGCCCTAAGAGCCCCGTACGAGCTCTCTGACGGCCAGAAACAGAGGGTCGCCCTGGCAGGGGTTCTGGCGATGAGGCCGCGGCTCGTGATACTCGACGAACCTACCTCTCTATTGGACCCGAAGACTGCAGCGGAGCTGGTTGGGATTGTGGCGAAGCTAAGGTTGGACCTTGGGATGACATTCTTGGTGGTGGAGCACAGGCTGGACCTCCTTGTGAAGTTGGCCGACAGGTTGGTCGTGATGAACGAGGGGAAGAAGGTGCTCGAAGGGACGCCGAGAGAGGTCCTGTTTGGGGGAGAAGCGGAGGCATATGGAGTTTCGGTGCCCGCGGTTACCAAGGTCCAGAAGCTGCTGGCCTCTGACGGTCTGGTACGCGAGGACGAGCTCCTCTCTGCCCAAGAGTTGGCGGCAGCTGTGCGGAGCGCGGAAGCATGATCGAATTCCAGGACGTTAGCTTCGTCCACCAGAACGGGGTGATCGCCCTGGACAGAGTGAGCGTGAAGATAGAGGCCGGGGAGACGGTGGCGATAGTGGGGGAGAACGGGGCAGGAAAGACCACCCTTGTCAAGCACGTGACGGGGCTCCTGAAGCCGTCGACCGGGAGTGTGCTGGTTGACGGGATTGACACGAGGGCTTCCAGCACAGCGGCCCTGTCGAGGAAGGTCGGTGTGGCTTTCCAGAACCCCGACCACCAGCTGTTCTCGGAGAGTGTAGAAGAGGAGATGGCCTTCGCGCTCAGGAATTTCGGCTTCACCGCGGAGCTCGTGGAGAACCGGGTCTCGTGGGGGCTTCGCCTTTTCGGTCTGGAGGAATACAGGAAGTCTTCACCTCTCGTACTTAGCGGGGGGGAGAAGAAGAGGCTGACCCTGGCTTGCATTATGGCCTGGGACCCCGACGTTGTGATTCTCGACGAGCCAACTGTGGGCCAGGACGCCATCCAGAAGGAGAAGCTGACAGGGACAATCAGGATGCTCGGGTCCACGGGAAAGACCGTGATAGTGGTCTCCCACGACATCGAGTTCCTTTGGCCGATACAGCCGAGGGTGGTGGTCATGAAGGAAGGTCGAATCCTGGGTGACGGGCCCGCGTCCCGGCTAATGCAGGAGAGGGAGTTGCTCAGCTCGGCGAGGGTTGCCCAGCCTCAGCTCGTGGCCTTCTATCAGGCGCTCGACCCGAGGCCGAAAGACCCCTTCGTCGACCCGCTAGAAGCAAGGCGTTGGGTGGCAGGGAGGGCAGAAATAACTTGATGTGGCTGAGCGGAGGGTTCATTTTCAGACGAGGGACATCGGTCTACCACAGGCTCGACCCTAGGGTCAAGCTCCTCATTTCTTCGCTGATGTTCGTCACGACGCTCCTGGTCAGGTCATTGTATGAGCTTGCGATGGTGATAGCGTTCATGGTGGCGGTCGCTGCAGTCGCCACTGTCCTGAGGAGGGTTGCCAGGACCATGGCCCTCACTTTCATCTTCTCGACAGTCATTTTCGTCCTCAACCTCATCGTTACGAAGAACCTGGAGACCTCGGCCCTCTATGCGGTAAGGTTCGTGGCGATAGTCGTCTCAACCAGTCTCTTCTTCATAACCACATCCCCCGACGAGCTCGAGCAGGTGATGAAGACCTTCAGGCTCCCCAGGGACGTGGTCTTCGCCTTCGTGACCGCCGTGCGGTTCATCCCCGTTATGATGCTGGACACCCTCCAGATAATGGACGCCCAGAAGTCCAGAGGTCTGGAGCTGGAGAAGGGGAACATCATTCGGAGGGTCAGAAACATGATCCCGGTTCTCATCCCTCTGGTGGTGAACTCCGTGGTCAGGAGCGGTGAGCTGGCCGAGGCCATGGAGTCCAGGGCCTACGGCGCAGTCCGGAGGCCGACTTCGCTCGTCGAGTACAAGGCGAGCTGGGCCGACAAGGTGGTGGCCTTCGCCGCCGTGGCCATCTTCGTCCTCACTGCCTACTCCTTTTATTTCGTCCTCCCGACCACGGTCCTATGATACCCGCCAGGGTGGTCGCAGACGAAAGGGAAAGGGCGAGCGGCGTCCCCGAAGAGCTCTCCAAACTCAACGTGAGGGTTTACTTCAGCAGGCTCCCGGTGGCCGATTATGTCCTCAACCCCGAGATAGCAGTCGAAAGGAAGTCTGTCAGGGACCTGGTCGCTTCGGTCTACGACTCGAGATTGTTCTACCAGGCTGCGAAGATTTCAGCCTCGTACGCGAAGCCCTTCCTTCTGGTCGAAGGAGATTCGAAGGAGGTGGAGAGGCTGGCCAAGAATCTGAAGTCATTCTACGGGGCCATCGCCAATGTCACCCTTGCCTACGGGCTCAGACTACTCTATACCGCAAACCCGAAGGAGACGGCATTGGCGATAGCCGAGCTTCTAGGCCACGCGAGAGCGAAGCCTCTTGCAAGAATGCCATCGGAGCTGCCTCCGAAGGGGAAGAGCGTCCCCCAGCAGCAGCTCTACTTTGTGTCCTCCATCCCTGGGGTAGGGAGAAAGCTTGCCGAGAAGCTGCTTTCGAAGTACGGTACGCCTAGGAGGGTCGTGAGCCTGACGGCCGGAGAGCTTGCTCTGACACCCGGGATCGGGTGGAAGAGGGCGGAGAAAATCAAGGAGATGCTGGACACAAGGTTCACAAGATACAAGGAAATCGGCGCTCAGGCAAGGTTGGAAGAACAGTGAAAGTCGCTGTGCTTGGGGGAACGGGGGCAATGGGTGGGGCCGTGGCGAGGCAGCTTTCGAGGAACAACGTCGTGATCATCGGGTCGAGGGACCCGGCGAGGGCGGAAGAAGCTGCGAAGCTCATCAAGGGGACGACAGGTGCTGATTACTCAACTGCGACGAGAGGCGCAGAAGCTGCGGTCTTCGCTATCCCCTATACCGCAATTGGCGAGGCCGCGGGGCTGGCGAATGAACTCAAAGGCAAGCTCGTCATTTCCATGTTCAATCCCCTGAAGTTAGAGGGAGGTCTACTCAACTACCCCTTGGAGAAAGGCTCGGCGGCGGAGGAACTAGCAGCGCTGCTTCCAGAGAGCAGGGTCGCGACGGCCTTCAACAACGTGCCATCCCACATGTTTGCGAAGGAAGAGCCCGTCCCCATGGACATCTTGGTCGCAGCAGACTCGAAGGAGACATTCGATGAGGCGGCCGCGTTGGTTCGCAGCGTCCCGAACCTGAGACCCCTGCACGTCGGACCGCTCTCCCAGGCCCAGATGGTAGAGAGAATGACAGCCCTCCTGCTGAACCTCGCCAAGCTTAACAAGACCGGCGCACTGGCCACGAAATTCGTTTCCCGGAAGGATTGAGTCCGGAGTGAAGTTTGGCTACATACTCCCCAACTTTGGGGACAAGATAAGCGCCCATGAGCTTGTGGAGATCTCCCGGGTCTGCGAGGAGGAGGGGTTCGAGTCGGTGTGGGCCACAGACCATGTGGTGATGCCGACGGAACTCAGGGAGCCCTATGGACAGGTCCTGGAACCATTGACGACGCTGACCTACATCGCGGCAAGGACGCAAAGGCTGAAGGTGGGGACCTCCTGTATCGTGCTTCCTCAGAGGAACCCGGTACTCGTCGCGAAGCAGGCTGCTACCCTGGACGTGTTCTCGAAGGGGAGGGTCATCCTGGGGTTCGGAGCTGGTTGGGCTGAGAAAGAGTTCGGCTTTCTAAACGCCGACTTCGCCAGGAGAGGCAAGGTGATGGACGAGAGCATTAGACTGATGAAATCCCTCTGGAAGGACGACATCATTAACTTCGAAGGAAAATTCTTCCATATCAAAGACGCGCTCTTCCTCCCCAAACCACAGGGGCGGGACATCCCCGTCTGGTTAGGGGGCAACGGCCCCGTTTCGCTTCGGAGGGCCATTAGGCTCGGGGACGGCTGGCATCCAGTGGGCTTGGAGCTCGAAGAATTCAGGAAGGGGGTTCAAAGTGTCAGGGAATCGGAGAGGAGCATAACTATCTCCATGAGGATGACCACTGATGTTAGGAAGAGGCGCGAGCAGTACATCAGTCCCAACCGCGAAAGGAGAGTGGCAGTATCGGGAACTTCGGCCGAGATAAGGAAGGAGATAGACAACTACGAGGAGGCCGGGCTCGAATACTATTGCGCTTCAATCAACCATCCGGCGGCGCAGGAGATAATCGCCGACCTGAGGAAGTTCTCGGCGGAAGTCCTGAAGTCCTACAACTAGACACCGGGCAGTGTAGTAAGTCCCTCACGCCATCCAGTGTAGAGAAGGGGATGGTATTTCTCGTAGTCCCAGAACTCCTTGAACGCCCCGGAGGCCGAGGCGGCTTCGACCTGGCCAACGAGGAGCGTGTGGTCTCCGAGCTTCCAATGATCCTTCAACCTACATTCCAGAGTCGCGTCTGCCCCTCTGATTACTGGGACTTTCAGCTTCGACCCCGGCCGATGACTCAACCCAGCATCTAGGAGTTTGTCCTTCACTTTGGAGCCGCTAGTCGTGGCCAACTTTGCAACTGCACCTGCATGGTGCCCATCAAGAATGCACAATGAAAACGACGATGCCTTCAGGGCAAGTTTGCAAGTGAAACTTCTCGGGTTGCAAGCCACGGCAACGAGTGGGGGCAAGTCCGAAACCGATGCATAAGAGACGACAGGCATCGCAGACACTTTCCCCCCATGCTGGGTGGACAGAACTGCCGGGACCTGGGGGTAGAACAGCCTGTGGATGAGCAAAGGACCGACTTTCAACAAGAAGGGGACGGCCGATACAGCTTAGTTAAGGAGGTCGCTAGGTGACGAGGAAGTTGGTTGTCAACACGTCCCCCCACTCGTCGGCGATTACGGCTGTATAGACTCCGGATTGTTGGGCGGAACTTTGGAATCCTCTGAACGAGAAATCAGTCTGGATGCGCCAAACGACAGTGTTTCCTCCCACAGTCACCAGGGCCTTGGACGAGTGGGCCTCGAAGAGAAAATACCGGGGCGCGGAAAGTTGCACAGGGCACGATGCCAAGGGCTGAGGAACAGGAATCACGGTCCCCAAGGTGTAGTTGTCCCGGGTGTAGTGTCCCTTCATCACCCCGAGGCCGATTGGCCAGCCTGTAGTGCAGATCCTTCCCCATAGCCTCCCTTGTGGGAGGCCCCAGGCATTTGCAGCCGTGACGTTCTCGATAGAGGAAGAAGTGCTGTTGGCCCAGCCAGTGAGCGATATGGACCCTGCACGAGGGACAGAGGTGGCGTTGATCCGGAGGTGAAGTGCGAACCCGAAAGGAGAGTCGCTGGATACCGACGACTGGAAGACGTCGTGCGGGGGGTAGACATAGGGCGGGACGAATATCGCTGCAAAGACAGTGATCACAATTGCCGCCAAGACGAACGACATGTTTCTCACGCTCCTCCTGTAGGCAAGGTCGTCGTCTGAATTCAAGGCAAGGGAGCCCGATGGGAACTGAATCTTAATCCTACTTCGCAGAACACCAACGTGCGGAGAGGCCCCTTACTCCTTGTCGATGAACTCTTCGGCCTTCGGTGGGTCAGGCGGAAGTCCCTTGCGCTTCCTTATCTCGGTGACAAGTCCCCAGAGCATGTTCTGGGGCACTGCTTGCCAGGTCTTGAAGTGGGTGTTCCATACTGCCTTACCTGCGGTGGCGCCTCTCATCTTCTCGCTCAGGTCGAAGGTCTCCGAGGCAGGAATCTCACCTTCCACCACGGTCATGACTTCTTTCTGGTCGATCTTGACCAACTTCCCCCTCTTCGAGCTTATGACCCCGGTTACCGCTCCGATGAGGTCGGAGGGACCCTTCACTTCTATTCCGAGAATAGGCTCCAGCAGAGTGGGGTTGGCAGAGAGCAAGGCCCCGAGTATCGCCCGCCTTGAAGCTGGCATCAGCTGCGCATAGGTCCTGTGTGCAGCGTCTTCGTGGGGGACGTAGTTGGTCAGAGCGACCTTTACCCCTCTCGTGAACTCGTAGGCCAATGGACCGTTCTTCATTATGTCCTCGAATCCGGCGCGGATTGAGTCCATGGACTCCTGGAGGAACTGGACACCCTTCGTAACCTCTGTCAGGATGTTCCCCCTCTCGTCTATGGCCTGGAAGTTCCTCGCCTGGTCCGGGTCCCAGCCGTGGTCGCGCAGCGTCTTGATCACAGCCTTCGTCTCCGTGTTCTCCGTGATGGTCCCGTTGCGTATTAGCTCGATGACGTCGGGCTCCAGGGGCTCGACCTCGATGAATATCTTGTTGTGCCTGTTGGGGGACCGAGCCATGACCGGGCCTGCGCGGGCGCGAATCGTCTCCCTGTAGTTGATGATCGGAGGCGACGTAATGATTTCGAGGCCTGCCTGCTGTATCTGGGTGGTGGCGATTTCAAGGTGGAGCACCCCCATCCCAGCCATCAGAGTCTCCCCTGATTCCTGATTTATTGTAATAACGAGGTTGGGGTCCTCGATGTTGAGGCGCCTCATGACTTCGACGAGCTTGGGGAGGTCTCTGGGATGCTTTGCCTCCACCGCCACAGTGACCACTGGTTCGCTCACGTAATGGATCGATTCGAACGGTGCCACTCCCTTTTGATTTGATATGGTCTCCCCAGACCTGATGTCAAGGCCCAGGAGCGCCGGTATGTTTCCACAAGGGAGGGAGTCGACTATCTCCCTCTGGAACCCCATGAATATCTGGACCGATTGGATCTTCCCCTCCCTCTTCGAGTTAAGGAGGTAGACTTGGTCACCGTTGCTCACGCTTCCGGAGAAGAGGCGACCGGTTGCCACGAGCCCAGCCGCAGGGTCGACAACCACGTTTGTGACCATCATGACAGTCGGTCCGTGCTCGTCGCAGGCGAGAAGGGCCTTCCCCACGTCGCTGTTCAGGTCGCCTGAGGACCAGATCTTGGGGATGCGATAGGCTTGGGCCACATGCGGCGGCGGGTGATGTCTGACGACCATGCCCAGGAGGGCCTCGTGAAGGGGTAGTTTCTGGCCAAGGGACTCAGGGGTCGAGGTGCCGTAGGCGTTGATTATGTCCTTGAAGGACATGCCCGCGGCCCTCGCCATGTCGAAGTTGAAACCCCATTTGTCCTTCGAAGAGCCGAACGCCACCTGGGCGTCCTGAACGGACACTTTCCACTTCTGTTTGTACTCGGGCTCCGCGTATGTCTCGACGAGGCGGTTGAAGTCCCTGACGATGCCGAAGAGCCACTCCTGCATCTTTTCCGGCGAGAGCCTGAGTTCCTTGATCAGTCGGTCGATCTTGTTGATGTACACGACAGGGCGGACGCGTTCTTCAAGGGCCTGGCGGGTCACCGTGTCGGTCTGAGTCATTATGCCCTCTACGGCGTCAATTACAACGATAGCTCCGTCAACGGCTCTTAGCGATCTTGTGACCTTCCCGGTGAAATCTATGTGGCCCGGCGTGTCAATCAAGTTAATGACGTAGGGTTTGCCTGCAGATTCGTAATACAACGTAACATTCGCTGCCTTAATCGTCATTTGGCGCTGCTGTTCTAACTCCATGTAGTCCAGAGCTAACGCTTGGCCTGCCACAGAAGGAGAGAGCATTCCCGTTGCCGCTAGGAGAGAATCAGAAGTTGTAGTTTTTCCATGGTCTACGTGCGCAATTATACCTATATTCCTGATTTGCTCTCTATTATGCACAATTTTTAACGCTTCAGTGGTTGTCTTAAATTTCGGCACGCGTAATTGACCTTGCGAAGGCGGGCCTCATCATCAGGTTAAGAAGCTTTTCTGGGAAATAGAGGCTGACTCTCTCCATGACCACTTGATCGCTCTAACATTCTCAGAAATCTGCGCCTCCTTACTTGGCGACACCAGTCTGATGTTTTCGTGGAAGGTTCTAACCGAATCGTTCCTCATGACCCGGAGGTACCAATATGCTGAGATTCCGTTGTTGGTATTTGAAATCCTATCCGGTTCGACGTGGCAGATGACTCCAATCTTTCGAAGCAACAACGCAGTTGAAACTAAGATTCTAGGAGGTTGCGCAAGGAGTTCCTCCTTCGCCGTTTCGTCGAGCCGTGAGTAGCGCAATGAATCGGGCCAATTTGGCACCTTCAAGTTTGAGCTTAATACTTCTAATGCCACTGCTTGTCGCAACTTTAAGTCCCGTTTGTTGACGGATCCCTCCGCGTCCCATATCGCCGCGAGGAATGCGACAATCGCATCAATAGGGCTGATGAAGAACCATGCCGACCGCTGTTCTCTGCTTATGTCCAAGCCAGCGACGCTCATCAAGGTTGTTACCAAATTGCCGACATTTGTCCTAAGATAATGGTCTGGTTTGAATCCGCTGCCTCTGTTGTTCGTCTCGGTAATCGTAATGTTACCGACCACTTCAGTGACCGCTCTTCGATAGTCCTCGTGCAGTAATAGATTCTTGTTCGTAAATGCGGAATTGCTGTAGTTGGAATCCAATCGATATCCTATCAACTTACCACCCGCGGGTGTCGCAAGGTTCATCGGTAGTATGGGTTCTTTGACAATGCGCATCCCCCTCCCTCCCGAGAGTCTCAGAGCTAGCACATGCGGCTCCAATGAATTCAGGTCGAGTCCCGTGCGACTTGAGAACTCTCTCCATGACCTCAGCTTCGCCGGATTGTCTCCTTTCTCCCTCGCAAATCTTACGATGTTGCGAAAGACAAGTCCTGAGCTCCAGAGGCCTTCTTTTTGAACAAAGGATGCAAAGAATTTGGCTACATGGTTCCTCGCCTCTCCCGCCAAGACTGGCATCACAGTATCTCTGAGATCGGAAAGATGGACGATGGGCTTACCAGGTCTTTCCCTGTATCTGGTCACCAGTTGGTCGACCCATGACGCTCGGAAGTGATGCTTGGCGTGAGCTGTCAATCCGATCAATTCGTGTCCTAACCGTCGGACTGTCTTGATCGCGTCCTCGATGTCGAAGTTTTCTAGGTGCTCAGCTGAATCTTTCGGTTCACCATGCTCGACCTGCAAGTCCGCACGTTTGAAAACTGACGAGACACTTTAAGGCGAATCAGTTTACCTGTGTTCATGGTAGGGGGGAGTAGTCTGAAAGTGCCTCGTGCCAAGTCTTGGGAGACCCAAGCTGGAGTTTGGGGCATTCCTTAAAACAAATTCCCCAAGGCGTGAGAATGTGGCAGCGGACCTGGTAGCCAACAACCTATTCGTAATCATCGCGGGTCTTCTCGTGTTCACGATGACCCCTGCTGTCGGCCTCCTGGAAGTGGGAGAGCTGGGTGAGAAGTTCTCGAGTGTGAGCCTCCTGAAGGTCATGCTCATCACGGGCATTGGTTTCGTCGTAATGGCCATAATAGGTTTCAACACCGCCTTTGCGCCAACGATCGGCGGGGTGATAGGGGACCCGTTCTACGGGGCAGGACTGTTTCTGGGCGGCTTTTCAGCCAACGCGGCAGGCCTCCTATCCGGGGTCTTCTGGTCGATGACCCCGGCGTACTTCGGCACCGGCCTAACAACGGGCACCTACTTCCTATTTGAGACGTCGTTCGCGACTGTGACCCTTGCCCTAGTCGGCGTGATCGTCCTGAAGAAGGTCAAGCTTGAAGCATTCGCATTCTTCGCGGTGGTGTACTTCATCGTCATATGGAATCTGCCAGCGGCCTGGATCTGGAACCCGACGGGATGGCTGTATCAGTTGGGGATGCGTGACTTCGCAGGGGGGCTGGTGGTCCACGCGGCTGCTGGGGTCGCAGGCCTGGCGATACTCGTCGTGGTATGGCAGGAAGAGAGGAAATCTGGGCTCAAGGAAAGCACCCTGGTCCCGGTCAGCGTCAGCCCGGTGTGGCTGACCCTCTCCATATTACTGCTGTGGGTTGGGTGGTTCGGGTTCAACCCGGGGAGCGTACTGGCGTTCAACTCTTCCGCCATGGTCGTAGTGCTCACCACTTTCCTGGCGGCGGCTTCCAGCTTTGTTACCCTGATGCTGATGGCGTACTGGAGGACTAGGCAGAATCCTGGTCTGATAATGATGGCAAACGGCATACTCATGGGCCTGATAGTGATCACCCCGCTCGCCGGGTTCGTCAGCCCAGGGAGCGCAATCATACTCGGGCTTCTCGGCGGGGGCCTGTTCTATTACGCTGAAACTTATTTTGCGAAACGCAAATGGTTCACCGATCCAATCGGCCTCCTTCCTGGGCATTTGATTGGGGGGATCTTCGGGGTGCTGATGATCGCCTTCTTCACCCAGAACGCGTTCGCCGCGGCATCTGGAACTGGGTCTCTCCCCGACGGGATCCTGTTCGGGGGTGGGACGGAAGCGCTCCAACAGCTTGGAATCGAAGTGTTCGGGTTAATGATAGTATTAATCACTGTCTTTGCGCTTTCGTTGGCAGTAATGAAAGGAGCGAGTACGCTGTTCCACGGGATACTTTCCGAGGAAGCCGCCTAAGAGACTTGGACTTCCAGCCCGTTCACGAAGAGCTTCCTCCGCACCGTTGCTGCCTTCGCAACGGTGGTGGTCATGGGACACCGTCTGTCGTTGAGCTTCAGAAGTTCGACGACCTTTTCCGGGGGTTCCCCAGTAGTAATTCTCGTTTCAATCAGGACATCGTAGATGGAGGGATCTGAATCTCTGATTCCGAAAATCCCTTTCCTGTCCCATTTGGCCTCCACCTTTGTTTCGAGGGAGTTGAAATCTAGGCCTTGAAGGGCGGCTTGGCGGGCGAAGATCACGTTTTCTGCGAATCCGATAGAGGCGACGAATATCGAGGAGGGAGGAGGAGCGGTGTCGCCACCGCCG
>JAPCJK010000003.1 GCA_027886975.1 Nitrososphaerota archaeon | reverse complement strand
GTCCGAGTCGACGCCGAACACGCGCGAGGTCGGGGAATATTCCGGGCTGCCCCTCGGTCTGAGGTAGAGCCTTGTGCTCACAAGAGCGTGGTGTGGTCCGACGACCACGCCTCGGGAAGGTGGAGAAGCGCAGGCGGGGGCTGAAACGCACGAAGGCGGACGCACGCAGGAGGGTAGAGACCCTTCTTCGACCGAAGGAGGTGTGGAGCGTCATGCTTGGCACCGAAGTAGGACGATGAGGAGTCGAAAGCTGAAAGTGTGCCGAAGCCCTAGGGCGGTTCAACTCCCAAGTGCGAGTCGACACCCGAACGGAGCGTGGAAGAAATGCCACATCTTCGCTCTCGCGAGCAGACGAAGACAGCGAGGGGCGGCTTTGCCATTAAACTCGCCGAGTTTACCAACCTTCAGCGTAACCGATATAGACGTGGAGTCAGGCAGGATAATCCTTGAGCGAAGTCACTGCGCAGAACGGCGATACGGTGTCAGTACATTACCTAGGAAAATTCCCCGGAGGAAAGGTCTTTGACACGAGCATGAAGTCGGAGGCGGAGAAGTCGGGATTGTTCAACCCAGCTAGGGACTACAAGCCCCTCCAGGTCGTCTTGGGCAAACACCAAGTCATCAGCGGCTTCGAGGAGGCCCTGGTCGGAATGAAGGTCAATGAGACCAAGGAGATCACCCTTCCTCCAGAGAAGGCCTACGGCAGAACCGGGAGGCACCAGATGGCCGGGAAGACTCTGCAGTTCAAACTCCTTGTGACCAATATTAAGAAGTCGGCTTAACTTCTCGCCCGTAGATTATCCTACCACCTTCAAAGGAATGCTCATCATAGGGCTCTTTGGTGATTGGGCAATATTTGATATGAACAATTTCGACAACCTTGTCGTTACTGTGGCGATGTTCCACATACACACGATGAAATCCACCACAGCGCACGCAGTCTAGGACCGCGTCGATCAAATGATTGGCTCCAGACAAATCGTACGTGAAACACGAAGCCCCGCTAATAAACCGCGCTCGGTCCGCATTCAGGTAGGCTTGCTTAACGCGCAGATGCCTGTCGTAGTAGGTCTTGAACTTCACCCTGTTGCCGCACCCTTCCATGCTGCACCATCTCCAGCTCTGACTCTTGGAGCAGTCGAGAAACAGCCATCCGCACCCCTCTTCTTCGTTCGCGCATTCGCGCAGTCTTCCGAGGTCTTCAGAGGTCAGCAATCCCGCCGACGAGCTCGCGATGGGGTACAACATCATGTCTGGGGAAACCTCATTCCGCCATTCCCATCCGTAGGACCCTCCCTCTTCGCGCGATCGAAGAAGGGCAGAAACTGTCGTGCAGGCTCGGTCTCAAGCTCGAAATCGTCGACCTGTCTAGGTCTAACCTTGTGAGACATCTCCTCTCAGTGTTCGGCCGCGGCGCCTATGAGCAGCCCAACCTAGTGGTAACGCCCTACTCCCAGCAAAGCCAGGGAGACCTGTCCAGGGACATCTCTCGGGCCCGCTAAGGAGCGTGAGGGCTTGGTACGCCCTCACGTTTCTTGTATATTCCGCTTGACCCCGAAGCTATTTACCTAATTGCAGCAACCCAGAAGGCCAGAAATTGGCGAAGCGAGCTTTCACCATAGACATAGGTACAGAGAAGATCCAGGTCGAAGGGCACGCCCACCAGAACGTGGCCGTGAAGTATCTCATGAAGCGACGCAGGAGCCTGATCTTCACAAAAGACCCCGCGAAGGTTGAGAAGCTCTTTGCCGATGTACCCACTAAGATCAGCATCATCGGCGCCAACGTGACCAAGACCTACAAGGTCGCCTGGGAGAGGGTGAGCACTGGGGAATTCGCCGGCGCGCGATTCACATTCACCCTTGAAGAAGTGAACTAGGACAACCTTTTCTGCCGGGCCGCCGGCCTATCTTAGAGAAGCATGGCGCCAGGCTACCGGAAGGATGCTTACAGGGATGCGATTGAGAAGGTCCGCTCAGAGCACTCGGGTTCGATCAGACCCGCCAACATGACCATCGAGTGCCCGAGGTGCGGTACCCGACAGGTGGTCACCGATGCTCCCGGGAAGAGGGTCTGCCTGAAATGCGGTTTTGAGTTCGGCCGGCTAACCCAAGGTTAGCCCTTTCGCGTCATGATTTTCTCTGCCCCGGTCTTCGAGTCCACCCAAACCGCATAGCTGGTCCCACAAGACGAGCAGACGAACCTTCGGACCTTCATCGGTTTGGTCGTCTTGGCCCCACCGACCCATTCCCTTGCAGGCGAACTGTTCTCCTTCCCACACTTCGGGCACTTGGGCAATTCGACAGAGAGGAGAGCAGATTACCCTTATCTAGCTTCTTTGCCGTCTCATCTGCGATGATGCCGAAACCTTCCCGGCCGACCGGTGTAACGATTCTAGCGATTCTTGACTTCGTCGGCGGGGTCCTCGCGTTCTTCGTGGGACTCTTCGTTGTTGCCTTGGGCGGGTCCGGGCTGCTCTCACAGTTCGGCTACGGCTTCGTCTCAGGCTTCGTGGTCGTGGCCGGAGTCGCAGTCATCATCATTGGCCTTCTCGGTCTTCTGCTCGGCTGGGGGATGTGGACGGGAAAAGAATGGGCGTGGATACTCGCAATCGTACTCTATGCTCTCGGAGCTCTGTCCAGCCTCCTTTCTCTGGCCGGAGGATCATTGGGCAGCATCGTCTCCCTGGTCATCTACGGTCTCCTGCTTTGGTACCTTTGGAAGCCTCACGTGAAGGCATATTTCGGGAAAGGGATGGGAATGCAATCGGCTCCGACGTCACAGCCTGCGCCTCCTCCGACTCCGTGACAACGGAACTCTAGCTCTTCTTGAAGTATTTCTTCATCGGTTCCCAGTAATAATCACGCCACCCCTGGTCGTAGTCCGCGGCCTGCTCGGCCGGGACCTTCGAGTGAATCATCGTCAGTTCGGTCTTCTTGCCTTTGGGTTTCAGAATCAATTCGACCAAGGACGGAGGATAGCCCTTTGGCCACTCGGTGGTGGTCCATTCATGCAAGATCCTCTTCCCCTTCTCCAGCTCGAGGTACTTTGCTGAAATGTAGCCGTTCCCTGCGGCGAACTTTCCCCCCACCTTGGCCGTTCCAGTCGCCGAGTCCCCCGTGAACGCCGCGTGCTTCTTCGGGTCGACGTAGGCCTCGTAAACCTCAACAGGACTCGCGTCGATAATTGCGACCTGTTTGATCACCTCGAACTTCATTGCTTCCCTTTCCCTTCCAGGAAACCTAGTACGCTTGAGTTGAAGAACTCCGGGTTCTCCATGTGAGGAAAATGCCTCGCCCCGGGAACAGTGACCCGTCGGGCCTTCGGAACCGCCTTCGCCGTAAGCTCTCCTATCCTCCTCAGCCAAAGAGCGCTCTCCTCTCCGTTGACCACCAAGGTCGGGGAGGAAATCCTTCCCGCCTCGTTGGCCGCAAATCTTGGGAACTTCGTCCTCAGCTCAGCAATGGTCCTTGAGTTGTCGAGCATCATCTTCCTCGCACCCTCGGAGAGTCGTCGAAACGCGCCCTTCGAGTCCTGCACGCCGTCCACATTGAGTTCCACCGCCTTCTCGGCCTGTCCTTCATCAAGAGCCTTCAAAGAAGGTCCCAGGCTTCCGGTCTGGAACCGTCTAGCGGCGAGAGCCACGGAAGGGCTTCTGAACAGGAGCCCAAGCGCTTGGGCGCTGCTCGTCTGGTCGGCAACAAGCAGGGTCGAGATTGCAGGCTCAACGAGCACCAAGTTTCGCACCAGGTCCGGGTGGTCAGCCGCCAGGAACGCGGAAATGAACCCGCCATAAGAATGGCCAACCAAGTCCGCCGGACCTCCAGCAACCTTCTCAATGAACACCTTCAGGTCAGCGGCATTGTTCTGAACAGTGGAATCTGACACGTCGCCTTCCCTCACGTTCGGGGCAGCGTACCTCCTGCTGACCGCGAGCATCCTCCTTCCTTTCGAGAACTGTTCAACCTGCGCTCCCCAGGCCCTGCAGTCCGTCGGAATTCCGTGAACGAAGACGACCGGCTGTCCACTGCCCGACTCCTCGTAGTACAGGCTGACCCCTCCCACATCGACCTTTGACATGTCCAATCCCCAGCTTCGGCTGCTATTCTCCCTTTCTCAGCCCGTCTTCTTCCATGCCTGGGCCCGCTTGCAGAACTCATCAGCCTCCCCTACTGCCGTTTCGCACCGCGTGTAGTGACTGAAGACTTCTCTGAGCAACTCCTCTATCGGGGTTGGGGCGCCAGGGCACTCCGAGTCGAGCTGGGCCCTGACCTCCATCATGTGCTGCCAGACGTCGTGGGGCACCACCACCGGGACTCCCTGCGTACTCATGGCCACGGCCGCCTCTGAGTGAAGTTGGTATTTCTGGGTTGGCTACGGCTTCTGGAGCCCGATGCTGTTGATCAGTCCGCCTGAGTTCCCGTCGACGACGAGGACTATCTTGCCGTTCTTGTGGTCGTACCTCACGAACCAGACGGGCGCATGAAGGAGCTCCGCCTCCCCCACGTCCGATTCCGTCGAAATCTGTTGTACCATGTGGTGGGCTGCGTGGGCCTTATTCGACTGGAGCTGGTCCACGAGGGTCTTCGCCTGCGATTTCGCCACATCCTCACCCACGTCCCCGTTGAGGGCCTTCATCCCCTTCACTTTCGTCTCGTCGAAGATCACCCTCCCATCCAGGCTGAACTGATAGTCCTTGGGCTGGTATTCGGTCAGGGCCTTGAGAGCCACGATGGGGAAGTTGTAGTCGTTGTCCATCTGGTATGCCCTTCTGTTCCCCTGACCGCCCGCGAATCCTCCCCCGCCCATCATCGTCCCGAGTAGGACGCCCCCCGCGAGTCCTCCGCCACCGAACCCCCCCCACCCACCCCCCCTATCACCCCCCCAGATTCCCGCGGGTGCGGCCGTGGTAGCAAGCTGCCCCGCCTCGGCTGCCATGTCTACCGCTACGAGGGATGTCCTCGCCGAGACCGGGATCAGCCAGTAAGGGACCAAGGCCAGATTCGCCTCCTCCAGTGTCGAAGACTCCTGAAGGTGCCTGTGAAGGAGGCCTATGTCCATCATCCCGTGCACAGCCTTCAGTACGTCGTCCTGCTGAGAGAACTTCAAAGGCAGCATCGTGTGCTTGTTTATGCTCTTCCACCCATCGTTCCCCAGCGAAACACTGCTCCCGCAGTAGGCGCACGTGACCAACATCTCGCCGAATTGCGGAGATATCGGGGCCCCGCAGCTGGGACACTTCAGGGTGGCGGCGCCGGACGGGGCGATGACTTGCTGAGTGCTTGTCACAGGTTGTCCTTGACCAGAAAGGAGGCCTATCCTGGCTCCGCATTTGAAGCAGAATCCTGCATCGTCAGGAAGCTGGGTGCCGCACTTCGGGCAGAACACATCAATCACCTACAGCTTTGTGCCGCAGTTGTTGCAGAACTTGATCCCGGCCGTGACCGGACTTCCACAGTTGGGACAGAACTTGCTCCCTCCCGCAGGCGTTGGCGGTCCAGAGGGCTCAGGCATCGTGGCGCCGCAGTTCGGACAGAACTTGGATGCTGCGGGGATGAGGGAACCGCAATTCGGACAGCTTCTTGTTTGAGTGACCTGGCCCATGCCCTGAGCCATCTGACCACCGATAGCATACCCCACACCCAGACCTGCCCCCAGGCCCGCTGTCACACCAGCACCTCCCGACGGGTTCTTCGCGGCGTCGTCAATGGCCTTCCCTGTCTGGAATTGCATGTAGTTGACCCCTAACACCTGCATCTCCGACCTGGTGTCGATCGCCTGTTGCACCTCGTCGGGGAGGCTGATGGTCAGCCCTGAAATCTTGTTAATCTCGATGCCGTACTGCCCCAAATGGTCCGGGCTGGTGGCCAGCACCTCCTGTTCGATGTTGGTAAGATTGGCCGCCAGGTCTGTCACCTTGAGCCCCTGCGCTTTCATCTTCCCCAGCGCGTTGTAGAGGAGGATGACCAACTGCTCCTTCAGTCTGCTCTCCACGTCGTCCGAGGTCTCAGCGCCGAAGGTACCGACGAACTGGTTGATGAATAGCTCGGGGGACGAAATCTTCCACCTGTATTCCCCGAATACCCTCAGGTTGACGATCCCGAAGGTCGGGTCTGTGAACGAGTAGGGCTCGGTGCTCCCGAACTTGCCGTCTAGGTACCTCTTCGGTATGTAGAAGACTTCCGCTTCCTGCTGCACTCCGGTGAAGAACTTCAACAGCCCACTTACGATGGGTGCGTTGATGTCAGTCAGCGCATACCTGTTGGGCTGGTCAAAGTACGTCAGCACCTTTCCATCCCTGTAGAAGACCGCCGTCTCGTCTTCCCTGACGACGATGTTGTCGTTCAGTCTGATGTTCCGCGGGACCCTCCAGAGTACGCTCCCCAGCTTGAACTGGTCGTCCCAGGCGATTGTGGTTGACCCCAGTACGCTCCCTCCGGAGGCAGGGACTGGGTCCGCCTTCTTTCCAAATACCATCTTTCTCACTGCCCGAGGGCTATGCCCTCTATTGCCTCCATCCTCAGCGACCACTTCTGCCTGATGTCAGCGACATTTCCTGCGAAGCCTCCCAACGCAGTCTGGATCGAGTTCGGGGATGCACCGTCATAGGTAAGGTTCCCGGGTGAAGTCGCCTCGTCCAGCTGGAAGACGGTGGTAACGAAAGTGTAATCGTAATCATAGAGCTTGTTGAGCTTGTCCTCGTCTACCTGTATCGGCGCGACCCAGCCCGCGTACCCCTGGGCCGCATGTCTCACCTCGCCGCTCAGCGCCTGCACCTGAGATATCAAAGACCCTACGCTTGTGAGATTGGTCAAGTCCCCGGCAGTCGCCATCTGCTTCCTGATCTGCTCCAGGTTCCCCTTCACCTTGTCAAGTCTGTCGGCGACCTGGTTCCTCAGTAGTTCGTCGGAGACCCTGATGTCTTCCTTGCTCCTGTAACCTCTAAGGCCCGGGATGAGAAGCTGCAGCTTCTTCACGGCGCCCCTGTTGGCTTCGACTGTCTGCCTGATGTCTGGGTTACCCTGAGACAAGACCTTACAGAAGTCGACCCCTCCTCCAACTAAATAAATATGGCGAACGTTTGCCGAGATTGAGAACAGGTTCTGAAGCTTGGACCTTGAAAAGCTCCGGATAGGGTGTAGCGGCTGGTCCTACAAGGATTGGCAGGGCTTGTTCTACCCGAAGGGAATGGCGCCCAAAGACTACCTCGGCTACTATGCGAAGGTCTTCAACTCCGTCGAGATAGACTCCAGCTTCTACCGAATCCCGAACCAGTTCATGATAACACAGTGGAGGAATAACACCCCCGATGGGTTCGTTTTCTCGCCCAAGCTCCCCAAGAAGATAACCCACGAAAAAAAACTGAAGGACTCTGAGTCCACGCTGGTCTACTTCTACAGCATCGTCAGCAAGCTCAAGGACAAGCTCGGGCCAATAGCCATCCAGCTCCCGCCTTCAATCAAGCTCAGCACGCACCTCGAGCTGATGAAGGGGTTCATCTCGCAGCTCAGCCCCGAGTTCAAACACGCCATCGAGTTCAGGCATAAGTCTTGGTTTGTCCCTGAAGTCTACTCCCTGCTGAGAAAGAACAACGTGGCCATGATCTGGTCTCTCAACCAGTACCTCGAGACCCCTCCAGAGGTAACCGCCGATTTCGTCTACCTCAGGATGGTCGGAGACAGGGAAATCACCGAGTTCTCCGGGATCCAGAGGGACCGCTCCGACGATATGAAGAGATGGGCTACGTCGGTCAAAGAGAATTCGAGCAAGTTCGAGTCTGGCTACGTCTTCTTCAACAACCACTTCGCCGGCTTCAGTCCCGAGTCTGCCAACGAGTTCCGACGACTCCTTGGGCTCATGGAGCTTGACTGGAAGGCGCAAGGAACGGAGCAACGGACTCTCTTCGGGTAGTCGTTGACAGATGCAGTCTGAACGCAGGGCGATCCTCCATGTGGATCTGGACGCGTTCTACGTATCCGCCGAGATGAGAGAGCACTCGGAACTGAAGGGCCTTCTGGTGGTCGTGGGTGCCAACCCAGAAGGAGGAAAGGGGAGGGGGGTTGTTGTCGCGTGCTCCTACGAAGCAAGAAAGTTCGGCCTAAAATCAGGGATGCCCATTTCCATCGCCTACAGGCTCTGCCCCCAGGCCAAGTACATCCGTCCAGACTGGGGTCTCTACGAACGTGTCTCGGAAGAAGTCATGTCCACGCTAAAGGGGTTCGCCGACAAATTCGAGCAGGGAAGCATCGATGAAGCATTCCTGGACGTATCGTCCAAGGCGAGCGACGAGGAGTCTGCCGCGAGGTTCGCGAGGGAGGTCAAGAAAGCGGTCAAGGATCGGCACGGCCTCACCTGCTCTATCGGCGCCGCCCCGAACAAGTCGTCCGCGAAGATAGCATCCGACCGCAACAAGCCCGACGGGCTGACGGTTGTCCCCTTTGACGACGTCGCCGGTTTCCTAGCTCCTCTCCCTATCAGGGTGGTCCCCGGAATCGGAAAGAAGACCGGGGATTTCCTCAACGAGAAAGGCATCTCCACCATCGAACAGTTGCAGAAGCTCGACGGCAAACGGCTCCTCACTTGGTTCGGGAAGAACGGGGTCTGGCTGTGGGGGGTCATCCACGGCGAGGAGAACGTGGAGGTGAGGCAGCAGGAGATACCAAAATCTCTGAGCGTAGAGAGGACGTTCAAGGAGGACGTGAGGGACTTCAGGGAAGTGCGTAAGGAGGCCGCGGATGGCGTTTCCGAGCTGATGCGAAGAGTGAAGTCGGCAGGTTATTCATACAGGGTGGCAGGGATTAAGATCCGGTTCCGGGGCTTCGAGACTCACACGAGGGAGAAGTCTCTGGTCAGCCATACAGACAGCGATGGGCCTCTCGTGGAGGCGGTAGACAAACTCCTCGACGAGTTCGAATCGAAGGGGAAGCCTGTCAGGCTGGTAGGGGTCAGGGTGGCGGACATTCAGCGCTCGACCTCCGGACCCTCCCGGCTCGATGACTGGATGGCCGCCTGAGCCGCGTCGTGGAGTTCTTCAGGGAGCCTCGCGTCCTTGAACATGAACCAGTACAGACTGATTCCGATAACGTAAAGCACGGTAGCGATATAGAATGGGAGAGAGATAAATCCCCCACCAATCAGAACCAGACCGACGTAACTCGACAAGGAGTTCGGTAACCTCCATGTGGACGCAGTTATTCCAGATGCCATCCCTCTCTCGTCAGGGGATACGAGGCCCATAATGAGCGACTGGGTCAGAGGGTTGGAGAGGTTCATCAGGAAGACCCTTACCAGATACAATGAAGCAGCAATGGTAAAGGTCGGAGACGAGGGAACCAAGGCCATGAACAGAGTCGAGGACGCCTGTGTCAGCACCGTGGCCTTGACGAGTCCGAACCTCGCCGCTAACCTGGGCGACAAAAACACAACCCCCGCCGTAAGCAGATTCGTGAGTCCAAGGACGGGGCCGCTGACGGCATCAGACACTCCATAGGCCGCCGCGAACCAATTGGCCATTATGGGGACGAATAGCCCAGCTCCGACGGCGATCATCACGCTGTAAACAATGAAACGTTTCAGGACACGGCTTGACTTCCGTGGAAGAATTTCCTTCCTCTTTGCCGTCGTGGTGCCTTCCTTGACCAAAAAGAACAACGGTGTGATAGATAGGCTGAGGAGGCCAACGGCCGCGTACAAGACCAAGTGGGCTTGTCTTGCGTCCAGCCCGAAGGTCTGGAGGGCCAGCACTGAAGAGATTATGAATCCTCCAATGGCGCCTGCCACCCAGCCCAGAAACGCCAGCAGCGAGAAGGCCGAGGTACGTTTCGTGTCTCCAGCCTTCTCTGCCAAAAGGGCCCCCACAGAGACAGCGTAGGCTGCCTCCCCAGTCCCCTCGAGTATCGCGAAAATCAGGATAAGACCGAAGTTCGTGGTCAGTGCGAACCCTATCAGGCTCAGGCTCGCGCAGAGGTTCCCCAGGAAAAGCATCTTCCTCCGTCCGTACCTGTCCGCAACAATCCCGAATGGGATGCTCTCGGCCACGAGGGTCACCCCCATGATGAATAACGCAATCCCAGTGGCACTGGGAGTCAGACCCTGGATCTTTGGCAGGAAGAACGACAGGTCCGTGTAAATGAACCCAATGGCAATGTTCGGAATGAAGCTAAGGTAGATCAGCAGTCTAGCCTGAGAGGGTATGCCCTTGTACTCGCTGAACAACCGCGCCCCACCGGGCAGCGTTCCAATCAGTATAAACACAAAGGATGGGACCTTGACCACAATTGCTTCGAGGTGCTAGAGCAGAATGAGGCCAGTTCAGGGGGTATTGGTCGAGCTTGCGGTTCTCTCATCAATCATGGGGGGCGTGCTATTGATTCCCTCAGGTCTCCCTCTCGCCCTCTACATAATCATCGCAGAACTTGCGGCGACATACCTGGTCCACTGCCCCGCCCATTACATCATTGGACGAGTCGTCGGCATAAGGTTCAGGAGGATTAGCCTCGGCCGAACGACCCTGGCCAGAGTCCTCCCCGCGAGGTTTACGGGTCTCGCTCGACTTATCCCGATTCTGACGCTCTCAACAGACAAGGCTTCGCTCGCTCAGACCTCGAAAGGGTACGCTGCCGCCATGTACGCCTCGGGGACCGTGGCATCGGTTTCTGCGGCCTTTGTCATAGCCGGAGTGGCGACCGCCATGGAATCTTTCCTCCCTGCTGCAGTTACGTGGTTGGTGGCCATCGGTTACCTCATGTTCGACGTTGTCTTTTCTCCTAAGAGCGGGGACATCATGAAGGCACGAGCCGCCCTAAGAGCTTGACCGACGACGGAACCTTTCAACTTCGAGGAATGACAAGTCATATTTCGTCTTCCTCTCCGTCGCAAAGTCTGCCGCCACCTCACCAAGGACGCTGGCGAACTTGAATCCATGGCCAGAGCATGCGCTAATCACGGTTACTCTCGGGTCGTCAGGGTGCATACCCACGGCGAAGTTCAGGTCAGGAGTATTTGTGTAAAGACATGTGGTGGATGCGATAGGAGGGCCCTTGAGCATTGGAAGTCTGTGCTCAACGAATCCTTTGACCGGAGCGAGATCTTCCTCGGTGACCTCCCGTCTCATGTTATCTGGCTCACCAATCTCCCCACCGTGGGTCCTGGCCACCTTTGTCCCGTGTCCGACGTCTGGTATCCCGTAGAAGAATTTGCTTGGGCCATCTTCGAAAATGAACACCGGCATCTCTTGCGGCGTGAAACACTTCTGTCCGTTTGATGAGAACCAGAAAGGAACTTGCCTTTCACACTGGAGAGGCAGCAGATTACCGAGAAAAGAGGAGTTCCACGCTCCAGCGCAAAGAATCAACCTGTCAGTCGTGAGCGTGCCGTTTGATGATTCTATTTCGATGCCCGACTCAGACGATCTCCACCGATTCATCTTTTCGCCGAACCTGACCTCGCACCCGGCTTCTCGAGCTCCATCAACAAAGGCCCTAATGCATTCCTCCGGGAAGAGGATTCCCGCGCTTTCTTCGTGGACGGCGCACATGTCCTCCCCTATGGTGAAGGCTTCGAATTCATCGTCGACCTCTGAGGAGGTCAGAACACGGTGAGGAATCCCATGCGCCTTTGCGCTCCCCAGGACCCCGGTTACCAATTCGCCTTCAGGCTTTCCCATCATCAGCCCTCCGGTCAACTCGAGCAGGACCTTCCCTGACTTGGACTCGAGCTCCCGCCAAGAATCGAAGGCGCGTCTGAGCAGAGGGACATATCTCGAGTCCTCGTAATATGCCAGTCTGATAATTCTGGTCTTCCCGTGCGACGAGCCGAGCTCATGGTTGAGCCCGAACCTCTCCAAGGTGAGGACTCTGAGCCCTCTTCGGGCAAGGTTGTAACTTGTCGAGGCCCCTATCGCCCCGCATCCGACCACGATGGCGTCCCAGCGCTGGGCTCCGGCCTCGCTAGCCAAGATTCCTTCCAGCCATCCTCAGAGTCTCCTCCAGCCAGGGTAAGGCGACTGTGACAAAGGAAGGCCCGTGATGTGCGAGGAAGTCCAGGGGCCTCGGGGTCAAGAAGACGTTTCCTGCCTTGACGGCTCTCAGGCCGGTCCAGCCCCTGGATTCGATAAGGCTCTGGAGGTCCTTCGCGTCAAACGACATGAACATCTTAGGCTCATAGATAATCGCGTCAGGGTCTTCCCCGGCGATTGCTTCCAAGTCGGGTTTCAACCATTCATTTCGTTCGGCCTCATACACTGTCGAGGAACCTAGCACCCTGAAAGCGTCAGTGATGTAGCTGTAGGCGCCAAATGTGACGGGTCCCCCCAAGTCAATTTCTTCGTAGGCTCTGAGCTTCGGGACGCTACCAAGTTTGCCTATCCTGTGAAGGAGAGAGGCGGCCAACTCTCTCGCCCGGTCGGGGACCCCAGCGACCAATCCGACCTTCACTACGAAGTCTACGATGCCGGCGACCGAGACGGGCAGCTCTAAGGGGTAGACAGGGTACTTCTTTGCGAGCCTAAGGGCGAACTCCCGCTGGTAGCCCGTCACTGTAAGGATCAGGTCAGGCCGGAGCTCGTCCAGGACTTCCTCCCGGACCGTATTGTAGCTCCCCACTTTTCGCTTCCCATTCGCTTCCGGGGGCCTGGCACAGAATGCGCTGACTCCAACCACATTTTCTCCCACTCCGATTTCGAAGAGCGTCTCTGTGGCAGCGGGGCTGAAGCTGATGATTCTGGTGGGAACTTCTGGAATCCGCACTTCTGTCCCTAGGATTTCGTTGAAGACTTGGGCCAACGGATACACGCCCCTTCGAGGCGCGCGATATGCGTTTCCAGAGGCGTTCGTCGGTTCAATTTATCTAACACTCGTTAAATAAAGGAAGTTTAGACCCCGGCCTCGCTTGGAGACGCGGAAGCTCGCCACAGCAACCCTGTTCGGGGTCGCCATAGCCATAGTCAAGGCACCATTCACATTCCCTATCACCGACTATCTGATTATCGTAGAGGTCCCAATCCTTGCACTGAGTTTCCTCCTCCTCGGCAGAGGAGGCGCCACCTATACCGGACTAGTAAACGGAGTTCTCCAGTCTGCAGTCAAAGTGAGCTTCTTCCCGTACGACCTAATCTTCGCAATTTCTTACGGGGCACTCGTGGACATATTCGGGACAGTTTTGAAGGTAAGAACCGAGGAAAAGGCCAACGCGAGAAGACTGGCCTTGGCTCTGGGCCTTGCAAGCACTGTGCTTGGGGTTAGCATCGCCTACGTGTTTCTCGCACTCAATCTGAGTCCTGGAATAAACCTCTCCAGCTACTCTACGACGACTTTGCTGGAGGTAGTCTACGGCCCAATAGTCGTCTGGGGGATCATCAGCGGGACCCTGGGTGGGTACATTTCAGATAGGGTCTGGGAGAAGAACTTGAAGCCAAGGTTCAAGTCGATCCAAGCTTAATCCTACTTCTCCGCATCTTTGATTTTTCTCTCTAGCTTCCTCGCGAATCTGAAGAGCAATCTGTAAAGGACTAGTCCCAACACTATGATGGCAACCCCTGCAATATCGTTGACGATAACACCTCCCACGATACCGGCAAAAAGAGTGAACACTCCCAAAGCGATGATGAGCAGTGCCGCGGTCTTCGAAATTGGGCTTGCCCTTACGGACACATCCCTGCTCGGATGGGAGGCGCCTTAAACGGTTGCGACTTCAAGAACCGTTAATTGCTCTGAATGAGCCCGTCCCAAGGGTCAATGGGAGTGAACACCGAAGGGATTTCCTGCTGCTTTGACGACGAATCGAAGCGGATGCTCAAGGATTACAGAAAGGACGGCCTCGACGACACCTCTCGGGTCGTCGCAGACGCCTTGGGCTCGTGGGATCTCCCCGGGTCATCGATACTCGAACTCGGCTGCGGAATCGGCGCACTCTCCCTCGACCTGCTCAAGAAAGGAGCAGCCTCGGTCAGGGGTTTGGACCTTTCACCTGAGATGATTCAGCTGGCTCGCTCACTCGCCGCAGAGGCCGGCGTCACGGAGAGGGTTTCATTCGAGCGAGGTGACGGGGCAGTGGCTGACCTGCCCAACTCAGACGTCGTAATCCTAGACAAGGTTCTCTGCTGCTACCCCGACGCGACTGCGCTGGTGGAAAAGTCGAGCGCCGCCGCCCGACGCTACTATGTCTTCTCCCTTCCAAACGACAAAAGGGGCGTCACAAGATTCCTCCGGCTCTTCCTGCCTCTGCAGGCCATATTTTTCAGGCGAAACTCCTTTCGCTTCTTCATCCACTCGACTCGTCAAATTGAGGAGAGGCTGAAAACCAAAGGCTTCACCCCAGTCTTCGAATCCGCGGTAGGCTGGATTTGGTCCGTTTTCATCTTTGTCGCCCCAGGGGCCGCCTGAGGTGACAGTCCCGCGATTTACCGGTGCCTGCTGCCCTTCTCCTCTTCCTTCAAAAGCCTGAAGAGCCTATGCTTATCCGCCTCTCCCGGCGACAGCGTGTACCCGCAGACCCTGCACGTTATCCCCTGTCCGGACTCCCTGAGCTCGAATCGGCCGCACTTCGGGCACTTCATTTCGTCGGTCTGGCTCTTCATAGGCTTAGGGCGCCTGATTCGACTCGGTTCAAAAGCGTTGAAAGACTAGCCAACCTTTAGCAGGGTTTTCCTTCCGAACTTACCCGGCTCCTGACCATACTTCCGATAGATCGGCTCCGGCAGCGAGATGTCGGCCAGGTACAGTTCCCCGACGAACCTCTTAGATTCCCGATTCAGGAATCCCGTCTTCAGCAAGCCGAGCGTCACCGTAGCATTAGAAACGATGCACGGCTCGTTGGGTTCGCCTGTCGTTGCGTCCAGTCCAGACGGGACGTCCACAGCCAGAACCGGAATTCCAGAAGAGTTGACGTTGCGAATCAGGCCTGCCATCGGCTCCCTAGGGTTACCCCTCGAACCGTAGCCGAGCATGGCATCGACCAAGAGCTCGGCTCCGTCGAACCCTCCGGTTGGGCCGTTGATTTCCACGCCCATCTTTTCCAATATCTCCATTTGTCTTGCAGGGATGTTGCGGAGTTCTTTCTTCTCAGCGCCTAGGACCACTCTGACCCTAGCTCCCCAGTTGTGAAGATTTCTCGCCGCCACCAGCCCATCCCCGCCGTTGTTCCCCTTCCCCGCGATGCAACAGACCCTCCTGCCTGCAACACTCCCTCCCAGCATCTTTCGGGCAAGAATCCCGACCTCAAAACCTGCGTTCTCCATCAGAGCGACCACATCAATTCCGAACTCCTCGATCGCGGTTCTGTCCGCCTCTGCCATCTCGTCCGCATCCAGGTATGCGAATCCGCCCTTGGACCTCAACCCTGCGCTCCGTTTTCCGGCACCTTTTATCTGCCTAGGACCCTATGCAGCGCACAGTCAACAATTTTTCTTCAAACTGGCACCGGGATTAGAGCAGTCGGTATATTGGAACTCAGGGCAAATAGCGGTCCAATAATGAGCTTTTCATCAAAATGGGAAACGAAAGACCAGGGCCCCGGCTTTATAGACAAGCTAAGGGGATCAGTTCGTCCAGCAGGTCCACTGAAACCTCAAATCGAACAGGCAAACAGACAGATTCGCGTCCTCATCTCCCAGCTCGACAACACTGTGAACAGAATCAAGCAGCGCGACTCGACGATCTTCAAGAACGTAGTCTCATCCCTCGCCAAGCACGACACCCAGCACGCCGCAGTCTACGCCAACGAGCTCTCCGAAGTCAGGAAGATGGGCAAGATGGTAACACAGGCCCAGCTTGCGCTTGAACAGATTTCGCTCAGGTTAGGTACCATCACCGACCTCGGCGAGATAGCGGACACACTGGCTCCTGCTGTCTCCGTCATCAGGGGGATGAAGGAGAGCCTGAGGCTGGCGCTCCCCGAAGCAGACAAAGAAATCGGCGAGATCTCAAGCCTGCTCAGCACAGTCCTCGTGGACGCAGGCACAACAGAAGGAATCTCCCTCAACTTCACCGCAGCCAACGAAGACGCCCAGAAAGTCCTAGAGGAAGCAGCAGCCGTCGCCGAAGAGAGGATGAAGGAGGACTTCCCACAGATTCCCGCCGGCGTGTTCGCCGAGCCGGAAAAGGAAGGACTCGCAATCTAGAGCAAGCATCCCAGGTATTTCGATTGGATCACGTGGCTGTGGCGACTTGCCACAGCCATCGGTCCAAGCCCCGTCCAACCACTTTGAACACCCGGAAGCTACAATTCGCTTAATATCAAGACGGACTGGGTCTGCATTATCTTGAAGGTAGGGCCTCATTACCGTTCTGTAACTACCGAAACTCATGTCAGCACCGAAGGCCCCCCACGGAAGTCCCGTCGAGCCGCTGCGCTGATTATCACGGCCCTCATCCTGCTCGCCGCGTTTGTGGTGGGGGCCCCGTACCTTTCCAATGCCCTGAAACAAGGCTACTCAATCTTCTCACAGCTGACCTCCACCGGCCTGGGGACTCAGACCAGCACCGTCGGCCCGACTAGCAGCACAACTGCCCCGAATACCAATTGCTCCAGCGTTGTTTCTGTCCGGCCCCTGGCCGCTCCCGACATAAGGAACGGTTCAGCCAACATATCGTATCCGGCTGTTTACTGCGACCTTGTGTCCTACACGCTTACTTTGATCAACGCGGACCGCGCAGCGAACGGCTCTGGCCCCGTGACCCTTGACTACAACCAGGCCGCACAACAGCACGCGGATTCAATGCTCTACTACGGTTACTTCAGCCACTTCGACACCCAGGGCCTCAAGCCGTACATGCGCTATTCCCTCCTGGGAGGACTCGGGGCAGACTTCGAGAACGTTGCCTTCTTCTCCTACTCCGCCAACCACTTTACGTCAATCGCTCCCGTCGAGGACGCAATCAAGATACTCGAGCACTCGATGGTTTACAACGATAGCGCATGCTGCAACAACGGACACAGATACAACATCCTCGATCCCCTTCACAACAAAGTGTCTATCGGGGTGGCGTACAACGGGACCCACGTATATTTCGACGAAGAATTTGTGAATGACTACATCAAACTCAACTTCTCTGTAACCGGAGCCTCCAGTTCGAATCCTCACTATGTGATGATGACAGGGGTCCCGACCCAGGCCTTTGCGACCCCCAACTCGATTTACATCGCCTTCGATGACATGCCGTCAGCGCAGACGATATCACAGCTCAACAGCGGACCCCACGAATATGGCCCCGGAACACTTGTCGGGGGCGTCCTCCCAAGGGATTCCCTTCTGGGGAACTGTGCCCAATTCCAGACCGGGACAACTACGTGCGCCGACAAATGGACGTTTTCCTCAACCCAGGTCGACATTGCCTTCTCTCTTCAGAAATTCAGAACCAATTATGGTGCGGGCGTCTACACCATTTACTTGATTACAGGTTCCAGCACAAACTCGGCTATCACGACTATTTCGGTCTTCCTTCCCTGACGCCCCTCATTCGCTCATTTCTGACCGTATGGTCTTCGCCGCCGCGCTCATCTCCTCTGGGGTGAACCTCTTCCTTTCCACGAACCTCCCCTTGTCTTCCATCTTCACTGGGATAACGTGCACGTGGACATGGGCCACCACCTGATTGGCTGCCTCCCCATTGTTCTGCACGAACCTGAACCCATCCGCTCCCATCGCTGATACGACCGCCTTCGAGACCTTGGAAGCTACCTTGAACAGTTCCGCGATGTCGGCCTCCTTCATGTCCCAGATCGTCTCCCCGTGTTCCTTAGGGCAGACCAGCGTGTGCCCCCTGGAGAATGGGAACGTGTCCAAGAAAGCGACGTACTTGTCGTCTTCGTAAACAATGTTCGCTGGTGCCTTCCTCGAGATTATCCGACAGAATATGCACTCGTCCCGTCCGACCGTCGGAGAGCTGAAAGCTATCCGCTTCATCCCACCTTCAAGAGCCATATGCCTCCCAAATAACCTGAACCCTTCACACCTGCCGCATCTTAATACGCCGGGCGAGGGCGTCCAACTGGATTGATCTGCGACAAGTGTCACGCCGGCCAGATGGTTGAGTATGTGCGCACAGTGGGGCCGAGCGACAAGCCAACGACCATCAGGGGGACAAAATGTGACAGATGCGGCTTCACAAGCCTGGACAACGACGACGACATCTGGTCGGCGGTCGGGCTCTAGTCGACAGGCCCACTCTCAAGGCCCGCCACCCGCCTGCGGTAAGCTTCGATGAACTCCAGTGCGAACTTGTCAGCATCCTTCTCCGTCCCCTTGTGGCGTCCGCTCACCGACCTTAGGTGGTGATAGAATTCGTGAATCATCACGAACGGGTCGTAGAGGTACTCTCTTCGCGCCGCCAGGATTTCCTTCCTCCTGAGAGAGTAAACAGCCGCCACCCCCTTGGTCTTCCCTTCCACCACCCCGACCCCCAGCTTCGGCGCGGGAACCTTGTACCACTTCGACAAGAGGCCAAGGGCGTCCTCTGGCTTTGAGTCGAGAATGAGGGCGACGACCGAGACTTTCATGTCGTCCAGCGATACTTTCAATCGGAAAGGCGCCTGCCATCGTCCACTTAAGCAGTCATGGCCAGTGTGACTCCTTGAGTCGTTGGTCAGCAATCGTTGATTTCCCTGTTCATCTGGGATTCCCGCCGTTTCGGGAGGCATGAACAGGCGCAGGCACATCAAACTCAATGGCCCCCGAGGCACGAGATTCAGGGGTCCTTCGTCTCTGTTTTCAATAGGCTGAGTCTCTTTCAGTCTGCTCCCGACTCGGGCCTCCTGCCTACCGGGGGCTATGCCCTTTGGCGTGTAGAGGACACTTCGCACCGCAGAGAAAAAGCGGCCAATTACCAGGAAACGAGTTATAGAGAACCGCCGCAACGGCCCTTCAATGCCGTCGCTTGCCAGTCTCCTCCAAATTAGCGAAAGACCCATCCAGGGACCTCCGGCGTCGTTCGATAGAGCGCATCTTCTGCTGGCATTCATGACCATAGGGGAGAGCGGCGTGATCGGCAGACATTCCTTGGCCGTTCGTTCTGGGCTAGGCGAGGGGGCAGTCCGCACCGTAATCAAGAAGCTGAGAGAAGACGGATACGCTGGGACGACTGCGTCGGGTTGCCACCTGACCCCTGCAGGCAAGAGAGTCTTCAAATCGATTCAAGAAGAGTTCTCTCCGACCGTATCCCTCAAGGGTTCGTCGCTCACCGTCGGCGACTTCCAGGTCGGAATCGCAGTCAGGGGCGCGGCGAGAAACATGAGGGCAGGCTTGGAGCAGCGAGACGCCGCAGTCAAAGTGAGTGCAACTGGGGCCTCGACCTACGTCATGAAGTCAGGGAAATTCTCCATACCAGGGGGCTCGTCCGACTGCGAGAAGGATTTCCCGAGCAAAACATGGTCAGCATTAAGGGAACAACTCAAACCAAAGAACGGTGACGCCGTAATCCTGTGCGGAGCCAGCGACGAAACAACGGCAAAGCTAGGTGCTCTCTCGGCCACGTTGACCCTCGTGTAGCTACTGCTTGGGTGCCTGTTCTGCGGGACCGGGCTCCGGCCCCGATGCTGGCTTGTTTACCTGCCTGTTGATTGCTTCGGCGAAATAGTGTCCGGTGACCATCACCTTCACCGCCTTCACCCCTTTGACCTGCATCAAGCCGTCCCTCAGGTCTTGGGAGATCTTGAGTGCGAAGACTGGGGGGCAATATTGTGTTGTCGCGTGATATTCGACGTCAACCATCCCGTCCTTGACGTCCAGCTTGTCGATGAGGTTCATCTCCACGATTGGCATCCCAATTTCAGGGTCTACAACCTTTGAAACTTGCCTCTGAATTTCCTTGACATCTACCTGCTCAGCTGACATGAATTCACAGGAAACCATGGTTTCCGCTACTAAAAGCTTGTCCCGCCTTCTGAACAGAGACCGACACCTTTACACCGAGCTGCAGGCCAATTCGGGCCGTGAAGCCTGAAGAAGTCCTTGAATCGATTGAGAGGGTAGCCCCTGGGCAGAGGTGGCCAATCATCGGGCCGGAGAGAGGGGAGATTCTCGATGAACTGGTCTTGAAACACAAGCCTTCCACAATCCTCGAGGTGGGAACCCTCGTCGGCTACAGCGCGATCAGGATGGGCAGGCACCTGAAGAAAGGCCAGAAGATCACATGCGTGGAGCTGAGTGAGAACATCGCTGGGACTGCTCGCTCAAACTTCGAAAAGGCCGGACTCTCAGACCGCATTGAGGTGGTTGTTGGCGACGCCAAAGGGGTTCTTCCTACCCTCAAGGGAAGTTTCGATATGGTCTTCCTTGACGCAGAAAAAGTGGAATATCTCACATACCTCAAGTCGGTCGAACGCCTTCTTCACAAAGGAAGCGTGGTCGTCGCCGACAATGTCAGGTCGCACGCATCAGAGGTCGCCGACTACCTCGAGTACGTCAGGAACTCTGGGAATTACAAGAGCGCCTACAGGGATTTCCCCGTTGGCTACAACGTTGCCACAGCCAACCAGGGGGACGCGGTAGAAGTTAGCGTCAAGCTCTGAACCCTGCGACCAAATCCTTCCACTTTTCGTCGCCGTCGAAAGGAAGGTAAAGCCTGACCCTGTCCGCGAAGCCCTTGTACCTGTTTTCGATGGTCCTCCCTATCCCGCTCCACGTCCCTTGGACGACGAACTCGTCCAAGACGTCATCTCCTATCTCGGAAGCCATCTTCTCCCAGTCACCTTTCGTCGAGAGCTCATGCAGTCTGTCGCATATGTCGCCCCACCCATGCAGCTCCATCACCTTCCTGTATGTCCTCGTCGATGCATAGAAAGCCACCTGTCCCCGGTATGACTCCCTGATGTTCTCGATCTCCCGGCTTGTCTCTCCGACGGCGGCAAACACCGACGCCGCTATTGCGACTTCTTCCTTCTTTCTTCCAGCTTTGACGAGCCCTTCTCCCACCGCCGGAACTATGGCATCTCGAAGGTATCTCATCGTGTGAAGAGGGTGCACGTGCAGTCCATCTGCGACCGCCCCCGCCAAACTGCACATTCCCTCGTTGACGCCTGCCACATAGATTGGAATCGAGGGATGTTCGATTGGACCCGGACTGAAGAACGGACTCATGAGGTCCAGTTTGAAAAACCTCCCGTTGAAATCTAACTTCGTCCCATCCTGCCAACTTCTCCAGACCGACCTCATGGCACGAATGACCTCTTTCATCTTCGGGGCCGGGGCCTCCCACTTCATCCCGAACCTTCGCTCGAGGTGGCCTTTCACTTGAGTGCCAAGCCCGAGCAGGAGTCTTCCTTGGGAAACGCTCTGCAGGTCCCATGCTGTGTAGGCAAGTGTTGTCGGGCTTCTTGTGAAGGCCAAAGCGATGGATGTTCCAAGCGCAATCTTCTTCGTGGATTGCGCCGCCAGGGCAAGCTGCACGAAGGGGTCATGCTTGATCTCGTTGACCCAGAAGCAGTCAAACCCGAACTCCTCTGCCTTCCTGGCAAGTTCGACGACCTCGACCGGCGACCCCACGGCGACCTCGGCATCAACCTTCAAGGAATCGCCCCGCTTCAGGACTCCTCTTAAAGCAGAATCCGAGGAGGATGTCTCAGCACACAAATTGGTGTACTCTTCGATCGCGACTGGCCTTGCTACAGCCTTCTGCTGGGGGACTGCAGACTACCTCTCCAGGTACCAGTCGGAGAAGGTTGGATACTACAAGACCGTGGTGTACTCAAACGTAGTCACCCTCGTGGTCCTCGTAGCCCTGGTGCCGGTGCTAAGCCCCAACCTCGAGCTCGCCACGTTCCCGATCCTAGTCCTAGTCGGGGCAGGGGCCCTGAACTTCGTTGCATTCAATTTCCTCTACAGGGCCTTCCACAAGGGGGTGGTGTCGGTCGTGGCTCCCGTGGCCTACACATTTCCAGCCGTCACCACCGTGCTCTCCGTCGTCATATTGGGAACCTTCCTGTCGTCAATACGCATCCTCGCCATCGCTGGAATCATAGTGGGGGTGATCCTCCTTTCTACCCGCTTCTCCGAGCTCGGGGCCTACCTACGGGGCAAGGGGGCGCCCAACATCACAGCCGGCATCGGTTCGGCCATCGGGTCCTCACTATTCTTCGGCACCGTGTACATAGGCATCGGGTACGCGGCACCATTCGTCAGCATTGTGGTCCCAGCGATGGTCCTCAGATCGGTAGCCATCGTCGCAGGTTTCCTACTAGCGCCCGTGCTGCACCAGCAAGTCAGGCCCTCTCGACTCGCCTTCTCGAGGATAATCTTGGTAATGGGGGTTCTCGAGGCGGCCGGCTTCCTTTCTTTCACCTACGGGATATCTGCCGCTGGTGGCTCACTCCCTGTCGTCGCCGCTCTTTCCGGCATGGGCGGAGCCGTTGCCTCCGCCTACGGACTTGTGTTCCTCAAGGAGCGCCTGGAATTGAACCAGATGGCCGGCGTCGTCATTTCCCTCGTCGTCGTCTTCACGCTACTGTATCTAGGAGGTTAGAGACGGACGGACTACTTCGCGGCCGTACAGGAGGGGAGGCGCCGAGTCAATGAATCCATCAACATCCTTCAAGGCGTGGCAGGCCCTTGCTACCCGATGCTCTTCCTGAAGTTGGGACTGACTGATTGGACACCAGTGGGAGAAGAGATGCTCCACAAGGTGGTCCCGGGCAAGAATGCGCTGGCCGCCCTGGTAATCTGCGATGGCGATGGCAACTCGAAGGCCATGAGTGCCTTCGTGCCAGAAGAGAAAGCCACCGAGTACTCGAAGTCCCTGGAGCTAAAAGGGATACCGGAGTTCCCCGGCGAAGTCAAGCTCCCAATTTAGGGCACTGGTTTATTAACCGGGCGCGTCCTAGACATTCTTGCGCCAGACCCGCACCGTTCGCCGCTCCGACGAACTCTAACCAGCTCGACGAGGCCCCGGACAGTGCTTGTTTGTCGCGGGAAAATTGGGGAAAAAGAATGGCAAGATGTTCGGTATGCAAGGGTCACGCGGTAGCGTCGTGCGCTGAATGCAGTGCCCAGGTTTGCATGTCCCACTCGACGACCATCTTCGACGAAACAAGCAGGCAGATGAAGACCTTCTGCGGCAACTGCACTGCGAAGAGAATGCCTGTCTGGGTCGCGCGAAGAAGGTAATTCCGCTAGAGCGAGATTTCTAGGGCGACATCTGAGGTCGGGTAGTACTGCTTTACCTGACGTTCACCATATTTCACACTGAACCTGCGCTTGATGTCATCAATCGCCTTTGAGTCTCGCAGAATCTTCGGTTTGGAGGCCTTCTTCCACTCCTTGATCCTCAGGTCGATTTTTCCAGCCTTTTCTACGTCAGCAAACCACTTCGTCTTCAACCCGTACATCGGCAGCAACTCCAACTTTCCTCCGTTTACGGTGAACCAGACGGGGATTGTCTTTGTCTTCCCGTCTTTTGACCTTACGAATGAGATCAGAGCCTCTTCTTCTTGAGGCACCCCGTTGTGGATTGCTCCTGGCATTCGTCAAAAATCTTGACTCGGGTTCTTCTTAACTATGCTCATTGGACTCTGTAACACAAGTACGCCGCCAGGCCTGCACACGGTTAACACCTGAAGAATCAAACAAGACGTGTTGCGGAAGAAGCTGATAATCCTCCCGCTAGTCGTAGTCTTCCTAGTCATCGCTTCTGTCATCCTTGGTGGGCTCCACAATCAGACTCCCACACAAACTAGCTCGATTTCCTCCGGAGGTGTCCAAAACTCCTTCCGACCCCTGAAATAGAACACCGCGATCGACTTCATACTGACAGTGGCACTCTTGGTAGGCGCCCCAACCATAGAGGGATAGTTCAGGCGACCGCAAAATCCACTTAGGTGACTTTGTCTGAGACTGTGAAGTACAAACGTCTGTTGCTCTTCCCTTTGTTCTCAGCCCTCAGTCCAACCACTTTACCAATCTCTCTGGTATTCCCCACATGGACCCCGCCGTCAGCTTGAGTGTCGACGTCCCCTATCTGCACGATTCGAAGGACATCGACCGACGGAGGCATCGCGCCGGCGAGTTTGACAAACCCCGGCTTGGCCAGGGCCTCTTCCCTCTTCATAAAGGAGGTCTTCACGTCGAGCTCTCTACGCACAGCTTCGTTCACTTTGTCGATATAGTATGACATCTTGCCTCTGTCAAAATCGTCAAGGTTGAAGTCGACGCGGGATTCATCGGGACTAATCTGGTTGCCAGTAATCAGGGCACCGGTCTCCCCATTGACCACTGAGCTCAGTATGTGGGCCGAGGTGTGCATCCTCATGATCCTGAACCTCCTGTCCCAGTCCAGAACCCCGTGAACCTTGTCCCCCGGCTTCATCCCGCCGGGAGTCTCCAGTAGGTGGAAGATCTCCTCTGATTCCTTCACGACTTCAGAGACCCTCAAGCTTCCAAGTGTCCCCGTGTCCGAGACGAGCCCACCCCCTCGCGGATTGAACGCAGTTTGGTCGAGCACTAGCCTGTTCCCGTCCGCTGATGTCACTTCCGCGTCGAATTCGCGCATGTACATATCGTCCCAGAACAGGCGCTTCGTCATTCCTCCCCTCCACGACCCAGCCTGCTATAACGTTGAAGCCCGTCAGTACGCGCTGATCTTCGTCTGCGTGAGCTCGCGAGATATCAAGACGCTCTCCCTCATCCACTTGGACTTCGAGATAACGAGCTTGGATAGCGCAGAATCCATGGCGCCGCGGAAGGTATCGTGCCTTTCGAAGGGCTGCCTCATCAGCTCCCTAATGCTTTCCCGGACGTTCCAGACACCCAGAGGCATGATGAACCCTGGATATGTCTCGCGAAGTACAATGGCCGCGGCTTGCTTCCGCTCCCTCTCCAGTCCTTCGGCGACCGCCAGCCTCGTCGAGTAGTAGCAACCCCCCACCCTGGCGTACTTCGTCCTCCCGAAGTACTCCTCGTAGTCCCCGATTAGGTAAGGAGCGGTTGTGAACTGGTTCCACGTCGTGTTGGGGAACCACGCCTCCATCCACTCAAACCTCCAAGGCTCCGGGAGAAGAATCGCGACGTACTGATTGTCGTATACCCTGAAGCCATACACCCTGTACTCGTCGATTGTCGGCAGGCGCTTGACCTTCTCGATGAGCTCCAAGCTTATCGAGCTGTCGACGGCGGTGATGCTCCATCGTGTGGGGACGATCCTCCTCCTCGAACCCACCCCGAACATCCCAAGAGAGAATGCCTTCTGGATCCTCGTGACCAGCACCCCCTTCCGATAGAGCTCGCCCACCGCCCCCGCGGCGCCCAGGTCTCGGTCGTAGTAGGCGGTCTGCACCCTCCGGTCCACCGATGGATTGTCGATCTTGAACTTGTCAAGCGGCCCCGACGGGCCATATGGCTGGGTGTCCTCGCTGAGCGTCAATATCCTCCTTGGGGCCTTCGTCAGCTTCATCTCGGTGTCGACGGGCCTTGCAGCCATCGCGAGCTCCTGGAGCGAGGAAAGGAACCTCCCCGGCTCGCGAGCATCTTCGACGCTCGCCCTCGAGTTCCCCCTGACGAGCGAATATCTGTAGTCGACTATCTGGTCTATGGGCCTCCCCAGCCACTCCTCAGGTGTGTCGAGTATCGAAGTGTCCCCGAACTGCGGCGGGACCATCGGGCCTATGGACACCTTAGGATAACCCAGCCTCCCGACAAACACCCCCGGTGGAGAAGAGCCGAGTATCTCATTCGTCGCCATGGCAGGTCCCTGCTTCGCCATCGCCTGGGCCTTCACTATGATCGGGCATCTCGGCTTCCCACAGAGCAGCTTGGCACCACGGCAAGCAAGGCACATCCATGCAGGCGGGCTCTCGACCACCTCGATGGACCTGGCCACGTCTTCCTCGAGTCCGGTGACCGAGGCGGCCATCACATTCGAAAGCCAGGTAATCCTTCTCGGCACGACCTAACTCGATTTGTTTTCCGCTCTTAAACTCGGTGCCTTCTGGCTGATGGCTCCCTTCACTTGGGCATGCTGACCGTAGACTCGCTCCCCGTCTTCTCGACACGGAAGATCTGGTCCGCAAAGCTCTCCAGCTCCTTGTCGTGCGATACAATGATGACCTGGGGGGAGCCGACCTCGTCCAGGACCTCCCTGACGTTCCCCAGCTGCTCCTTGCTGAATCCGTCCGTAGGCTCGTCCAGGATCAGAAGGTTCGACCTCATACCGACGGAAACCATCTGTGCCAGAATATTGAGCGAAAGGCGATATGCCAGCGCCATGCTCGTCCTTTCTCCTCCGCTAAGATACCTCACGTCCTGCTCGTAGCCCCCCTCGGTCACGACCGGGGTGAAATCGCCGTCGACGCTCACTTCCTTGTCCGGGTCGTTGACGAGCATCCCGAACCACCTCTTGAACAGCGAATCGAAATCTTGGTTGATGGTGGCGAGCACCGAAGTCTCGATAACCTTGACCGTGGGCACAAAGTAATCTCTCAACCAGATCTCTCTTTCCCTTACCTTCCTGCTCTTGTTCGCGGCTTCTTCTTTTGCCACTATCTCGCTGGCAGTTCTCGTCTGTTCCTTCTGGATGGATTCGAGCCTCTCCTTCGCTCTGACCATGTCTTCTCTTGCTTTCCTCAGGGCGTCTTCTGCTTGCAACAGTTTCCTTTCCGCCGTCTGCCGGATATCGACCACTTCCTCCAACTCCTCGAGGTCCTTCGCAATTTGTTGCAGGTTGTCCCTAGCAAACCTCGACCGATTCTCGAATTTCTTCTTGGACTTCTCCTTGCTCGCAATATTCCTCCTCAAGCCGGCGAGCTCCGACCTGAGTAGCGCAGCCTGCCTGACCGCTTCCAGATAGGCCTGAGCCTTCTCTATCTTCTCCCTAAGGGCCAGGAGATTCGCTTCTACCAATTTTAGTTCCCCAGCCACGTGGTCCTTCTCTGCTTCCTTCCTCGTCGTTCTGTCGTCGAAATCATGCGCCTTTACGGGTCTGTCGCATACTGGACACACCCCACGTCTCATTATCGATTCGTAGTCAGCGAGCTTGGATTCGACGGCACCCTTTAGGCCGGTCAGCTTCTTCGCTCTGGATTCGAGGGAGCGCTGCTTCCTCTTCAGCTCCGCCAGTGGCCTAGATTTTGGAGGCCTCTTACTTCTGGCTTCAAGGCTAGCTTCGACTTTCGCAAGCCTCTCCTTCAAGTCGCCGACCTCTCCCTCTAGATCGGCCGCGTCTCTGTCAGAATCCAGTCTAAGGCGCTCGTAGTGTTCCTTCTCTCCCCTCACCCTCTGAAGGCTCATTTCAGTTCGCTGAAGTTTTTCCCCCTCCATCTTTAGCAGACTCACCTGTTTCTCTGCGCTCGAAGCGGAGACCTCGAGCTGACCCAGCTCGGCCCCACGACTCTCCTCTTCCTGTCGCAACTCGTCAGCTTTCCCCTTCAACTCGTCCATCCCCCTAGCAACCCCATCCAGTTCTCTGGCATCCTCTCTGATCGTCCTGATTGCCTCTTCGGCGTTGGTCGCAGCCGTTTTGTAGTCCTCCACTCTGAACGCCCTTCGGAGAATCTGGAGCCTTTGGTCGGGCGCCAGAGTGAGTATGTACTTCATCTCCTCCTGGGGCGTGTATACTGCGTATCGATAGATCCAGCTCTGGGCCTTGGGGTCGGGGGCCTCGTTGAACTCAAGGATCTCGAGCACTTTCTCTTTCAGTTCACTCGGAGAAAGGTCCAACGTCTCCGTCGGCATCTTGAGTTCGCCACCGGCTTGTTGGACCCTCCCGGACTTCCTTTGCAGCCTTCTGGTCACTTCGTACTCGGACCCGTCGACTTCGAACACCAGCCTCACTTCGCCGCTTTCCTGACCGAGCTTCAGCACCGAGTTCCCAGAATCGGCGCCCAAACCGAAAAGGGCGAACTCGATTGCCATGAGTATGCTTGACTTCCCCGACCCTATGTCCCCCTCCAGGAGTGTCTTGCCTTCGGGGAACTTGATCAGCGAGTGCCCATGACTTCTGACGTTCACCATCTCAACCTCTTTGATTATCACCCCTTCCCTTCCTCCTTCTCCAGCGCTTTCGTTCCCTCTCTTACCATTCTCGCTGTGTAGTCCCTTTTCATCTCACCGATTTTCTGCGGTTGCCGCCAGAGTCCGAGGAGCACCATCCCTCTTTCCGCCCCTTTCTGCCCGCGAAGATGTTCGTCCCCGATGTTGACCTTGGCCGCCCTTTCCTCGAAGAGCTTTCTTTCGATAAAGGCCGGCTCTTCCCCCGAGAAGATTGGGCCGGCCGTCTCCCTCGTTCTCAGGGAATTCCTGTTCAGGTAGACGTGTATCGCCCCGCGTTCAGCAAGGCTCGACCTTATTCCTACGAGCCCTACTTCCGACACGTTGCCCCCTGCCATCTCTCCAAAGATCTTCAGAACTACAAGCTTCCCAGAAACGTCGATCCCTTTGACGTCTTCAGAAATCATCGCGCCCGCCTCTGGTGCATTCCGTCCGGTCAGGTCGTAGTCTCTGAAGACGCCTTCGAACGTGTTCAAAGAGATGAAGTACTTCGCATCGACATGCCTGTCGAAATCGACCACATAGAACCCCCTCCGCTCCCCTCTGGCAGTGGCCTCAAGGTCTCGCCCGTGGCCGGTGAAGAGTGGTCCAGGGAAGACTATGTTGTCGAGCCCCGGGAGGCTGAACTCTCCCCTGTCGTGTATGTGTCCCCCGGCGTAGTAGTCGAACCCTTTGGGGAGCAACTCGCTCCTCACTGTCTCCATTTCGCTGAGGTCAGCGGGCCTCAGCTCAGTGAGCCCGCTATGGAATGCGAAGATCTTGAACCCCTCCTCTTGCTCGAGGGCCTTCCTGTCGAGAGCATCGAAGTAGTGGCTCTCGAGTCCTATCTTCCGGGCCGATATGCCGGCTATCTTGGCTCCCGTCTTCTCATCGATGGTCACTCCGAGCCTGAGATTCTCGCCCTCGAAGCTCGGCTTGAACACGTTGGTGAGCACGCCAGCGGTGTTCAGGATATCTATGACTGAGGTCCCGTTCGGCGTGTAGTCGTGGCTACCATAGATGGCATAGATGGGTATCCCGGCTTTCTGGACCTCCATCATGCTCTTGAGGGCAGAATTGACAATTCCAAGGTCCGGGATGCCGACGTGGAACAGGTCCCCGCAGACAAGGATGAAGTCCACACCGAACTCCACGCATTTGTGCATAGCCATATCGAACGTCTGCAGCTCCAACTTCTGTAGGGCCGGTTCGCGGTGCGCCCCAAGGTGTGCATCAGCCAGGTGGGCAAATCTGTGCAACGTCCTCGTCCACATTTGCCGTAAGTTTAAGCATGCTTGGCGTACTGCGCAAATTAAGACTGGGTGGTTTGTGCAAGCCCCCGACGGAGGGGTCTCCCCCTCCACCGAGGATTCCGACGCGTCCCAGCCGTAGTCCTCCTTCTGTTCTAGACGGGATTCAGCTCAGCGGCCTACCCTGGTCTCCTGCAGGCGTTTCATCGACCACGTTTGGCCTTGCTCCGCACGGGTCAGCCGTTTCATCCCGGTCCCCACCGACCTCAAGGTCGCCCTATCATCGCCCTTGATGGGCCGGGTCTCGTTTCTGTTCTGGAGCCGACCCTCTCGGGCCGCGTCTCTTGACGCCGTGCGTCCTGCTGCGAGGGAGGAACTTCCCCAGGAGATCCCCGTGGCCCGTCCACTGGCTCGCGTCGCACTTATCTGCCAGCGTTGGCCAATTAACCGTTTCCTGGTCCCGAAAGGTAGTTTAGCACGAAACTCTGTAGTCCGCTGTCTTTTGCTCACCTGGGAACAATTCGAAAAGGCCGCTCCCGAAATGGCCCGCTTCGGAGCTCAACGCATGTCCGAGAAGGTGATGTACATCGGCACCCTCCGCAAGGACGGATATCCCAGGGTCCACCCCTTCACACCCTTTGTTAGCTCGGGACGTCTGTTTGCTTTCATGTATCCGACCTCGCCAAAGGGGCACGACCTGAAGAGGGACGGACGATACGTCATTCATTCTCTCGTGAAGGATTGGAACGGGGCTGATGGAGAGTTCACGATAACGGGGAGGGCGCGGCTGATCGAAGACGAGATAACGCGAGGAATCGCAGTTCAAGGATGTCCCTACACTCCTACGGGAAACTACATTTGCTTCGAGTTCCTAGTGGAAGAGTGCCTGACTAACAACTACGTCGACGGGAAGCCTCAGTTAGCCCGTTGGAAAGAGTCGACCTCGAAGAGCTGAGGGAAGTACTCCCTCTGGGCCTGGAGCACCTTCCCTTCGGTCCTTGACCTGCGATAGGACTCCAGGGGGTCATGGTTCAGCGTGATGAAGGTCGGGCCCCACTTGTATATCGAAAGGTAGCGCTCGGCCTCTTCGACTTCTCCCAGGATGTACATGGTCGCAGCCACTGCCTCCAATGAGCTGAGCATCCCAGCCCGGGAGTAGTTCGTCGGGTTAGCCGCGAGCAGGACCGGGAGCCTCCTATGTTTGCCTCCTAGCTTTCTGAAGAAGACTTCCTTCGCCTGGTTCCAGGAGCAGTCAACGGCAAGTACCGCCTTCGCCACTCTTTTGTCTGGAGGAGAAAGGACCCTGTGGGCCCAGGGATTCAGAACGATGATCTTGTCTGACGCGTGGAACTTCCTTCCGACCCCCCTAGCAAGGTCCATGTGGATCATCTTCCTGGCCGTGCATTTGGTCGGGTCGTCCTGGCCCATCTCGAGGGCGAAAACTCCTATCACGAAATTCAGCTCTGAGCCGAGCCCGATTTGGCTCCCTTATCTACTGTCGGTTGTCTCCACGCGACCGAGGCCCTTCACGCCGACGTAGCCTCGGCCTCCGCCCAGGACTCTTCGAATGGTTTCTCTTGCGTATTGGGGATATTCCTTGACCAAATCGCGCAAGCGCTTGCCTTGATCGAAATGCTTTCTGCGAATATTCTCGTAGTCCTCCGGGGTCACCTTGGCTCTGAATCTTCCAAAGGCATCTCGTAGCTTGTCTTTTCGCGCCTGCTTCATTATCCTGTCGCCCTCAATCCTGGTGTATGAAACGTTGATCGGAACCTTACGTGGCCGCCTCTCGCGTCGTTCTGCTTCGACCTCTTCTTGGAAAATCGCAATTAACCTGTTTCCGGTAATCTTGCCGTCGTAATAGGCAAGAGCGGACCTTGCCTCATTTGCCTTCTTGCACGGGAAAGGCAGCATCCGTCCAAGCGCCTTTTTCACAGAATGGAATTCGCTAACCACTACAATGTTCGCTGTTCCCTTGGAGGTCTTCAGTATGTTGCTAGTTCTGATTCCATTCTTATAGAGGAAGTCTCTGATGTTGGAAATCTGGTCGAGAGACTGGTCAGTAAATATGAGCGACAGACTGAGTTTGTAGGGCTGGTTAGAAATGTCGGAAGTTGCAATCGTGCCGTCTCCATCAAAGTAGCCGGCAACCTGGCGCCATGAGGTGTACTGATTCACGCAAGTATGATTGCTCAGAGAATATAACCAGCAAGGGTTATTACTCCAACCTACCCCTGCATCGCGGAGAGGTGGTGAGTTCGGCTATGCCGATGGCATTTCGTGTTAGTCAACGCAGATTTAGGCGCTGAAGAGGACCTCCTGAAGAAGCTCAGGGAGATTTCAAATGTCAAAGATGTCTACGTCGTCTATGGTGTGTACGACATCGTCGCCAGGGTGGAAGCCGACACGATGGAGAAGGTCAAGGAGACCATCACTTGGAACATACGCCGCCTCGACAAGGTGAGGAGCACCCTCACGATGATCGTCGTCGAAGCGTAGTCGAGCGTCTCCTCCCACTTCAAAATAAGTCACTGGCTGTAGATGATATCATGCGCTATCTCGTAGGCATCGACGACACCGATTCCTCTCGTGGGTACTGCACTACCTACCTGGCGTATCGCATCGCGACAGACCTGCTCCCCGACATCAGAGTGCTTGCTTACCCCAGGTTAGTGAGACTCAACCCGAACATCCCGTTCAAGACCCGAGGCAACGCAGCAGTGTGCCTCCAAATCGAAGCCCCCGACCCCGAGGTTGCTTTCGAGAGACTCTCTGCCAAGGTAACAGAACTGTCCGATGTAAGCGGCGGGGCCAACTCAGGCATGGTGTTCCTCGAAGACTCCTCCAAGGCGGATCAGTTCGAGCAGCTATACCTCGACGCCTTGACTGGCGTGGTGAGCCCCCATAGGGTTCGACGGTTCCTCCGCGAACAAGGGACGAAGACACTGGAGTTGGGCAACGGGATGGGGCTGGTCGGTGCAGCCAGCGCAGTCGGCTTCGACGAGCGTTTCGACCACACCTACGAGCTGATCGCCTACAGACGGAGGGAGTACTGGGGCACGCGGCGGGCCATCGATTCGTCCTCAGTCAGGAGCATGGACTCCAAGATGTTCCCCTACACGTTCAACAACTACGACTATCAGAAGAGGAAGGTGCTGGTCGCCCCACACGGCCCAGACCCGGTCTTCGCGGGCGTCAGAGGGGACTCGCCGCGTTCTGTCATCGAAGCGTTCCACATGCTCGCGTACGACGAAACCATCGACGGCCACATGGTCTATGTCTCCAACCAGCACACAGACGCTCATCTGCAACGGGAGCTTGACTGGAAGGTCTACTCGTCAGGTTGGGTCGAAGGCACTGTGACGGAAGTCCAAGTGGGTGCCGGGGGCCACGTTTACGTTACCATCGACGCTGACGGATGGAGGCGCTTCGCGGCAGCCTACGAACCGACCGGGGACCTGCGGAGGACTGTCCGCCTCCTCCAGCCCGGAGACAGGGTCAGGGCCTACGGCGGGGTGCGGAGAGCCACAACGCTGCACCCCAAAACGCTCAATCTAGAGAAGCTCGAGGTCATCTCCCGGGGCGGAAGAAGGGTTCTCCCCAAAGGGACCTACATTTCGTCCCCCCGGTCGAACAGGCATCTGACCAAGCCTCTGATCAGATACGGCCGGGAGAATCGAGGGAAAGAATCACCCGTGGACGACTGGCTGGAATCGGCACTCATACAACCGCGAGTGCGCGCCGAAAGTCGCTGACCAGGTCCTCCTCGTCTTCGATCCCCACCGAGACTCTCACGAGCGTCTCGAGGATCCCTGTCTTCGCCCTTTCTTTGGCTGACATCTGGGTGTGGGTCATGTTGAAGGGCTGTGCGACAAGGGTCTCGACCCCGCCGAGGCTCGGGGCTAGGCTTGCAACTTTCAGAGATTCCGTGAACCTCATCGCGTCCTTCGTCGAGCCGTTGACCTCGAAACTCAGCATTCCTCCGTATCCCTTCATCTGTTTCTTCGCCAGAGCGTGCTGAGGGTGAGACTTCAGCCCGGGGTAGTGGACGACGGAGACCTTCCTGTGTTTTGAAAGGAATTCCGCCAGAGCCATGGCATTGCTGTTCTGCTGCCTGACGCGGACGGCCATCGTCTTCATCCCTCTCAACACCAGCCACGCCGGTAGGGGGTCGAGCGTTCCTCCCAGCTCGCTTCTGAGCATCTTGATCCTATGCGCGTTCTTCTTGTTGGCGACCGCGGCCCCGGCGATCACGTCGGCGTGACCGTTCAGGTACTTTGTCGCGCTGTGCATGACGACATCGGCCCCCAGCTCCATCGGATTCTGGTTGATGGGAGACGCGAAGGTGTTGTCAATCAGGAGCATCGCCCCGTTCTGGTGGGCCAGCTTGGCGGCCTTGGCTATGTCGACGAGCTTCATGGTTGGGTTGGTCGGGCTTTCTATGTAGACAATGGTGGTGTTCTTTCTCAGCCCCCTCGCCATGGCTCCGAGGTCGGTGGTCTCCACGAGATCAACGCCTATGCCAAGGCCGGGCAGGACCTCGTGCAGGAGCGCGAAGGTTCCTCCATACAGGTCTCGTATCCCCAGGACGTGGGCCCCTTTCCTTAGGAATGAAAATACCGACGTCGAGATAGCAGCCATCCCGGAAGAAAAGGCCGCCCCATCTCCTCCGTGCTCGAATGCCGCGAGCTTCTTCTCCAGCCTCACCACAGTGGGGTTTTCCCACCTCGAATAGAACCACCTCTTCCCGGCGACAGCCTTCGGGACCTCCTCGGCTTTCCTGAAACCGAATGTCGAAGTTTCGTAGATGGGGGCGATAATGGAGCCCGTCTGCTCGTCGTAGGGCTCGGCTTCGTGGACGGACCTGGTAGAATCCCCGGCCAAGTGACCATCGTCTGCGGAGGCCTTTGTAAATACGTAGCGCAAGCGGAGACTCTTGATAAGCAACCGCTCCGCAAAAGCAAGAATGAGTGACTGGGTGTTAGTCGGAGTCCCGCTCTACACACTTGCCAGCTACAGGGGGATGGGTGAGGCCCCCGCAGCCCTTCGCAAGGCTGGGCTGGGCCAAGTGCTTGATGGGGCAACCGATATGGGCAATATCGAACTGCCCTCACTGAAGAAAGACGTGACCGAAGAGGAGGTCAAGAACCTCACGAACTTCAAGGACGCTACCTCGAGAATCTACAATGCCGCGAAGTCCGTCCAAGCGGAACAGGTCATTTTGCTAGGGGGCGAATGCTCGATTACGGTCGGTGCCCTGGCAGGGTTTTCAGAAGTTTTCAGCGGAAAGCCCGGGATGCTTTGGATGGATGCCCACGGCGACTTCAACACCCCAGAGACCTCACCTTCCGGCTACATCGGGGGAATGTGCCTTGCCATCGCCTGCGGCCGGAGCCCTGGACTAGGCCCCGAAATGGGCGACCGTGGATATTCACTTGGAGAGGAGCGCCTTGTCCACGTCGGCTCGAGGGCGCTTGATCCTCCGGAGGTTGCGGCGTTCAATGCCTCCCCGGCCAAACTCTACACAGCCCAGCAGGTCAAGAAGACGGGAGCGGCCGACGTGGCGGAAGAGGCAGCCAGACATCTTGACAACAGGTCGGATTGGATCGTTTGCCACCTTGACGTGGACATCATCGACCCGGAGCTCATCCCTTCAGTGAATTACCCGACCCCAGGTGGACTCACTCTCGAAGAGACAACGAACATTGTCAGAACTCTCCTGAAGACGGGAAAGATGAGAGTCTTGGAACTAGCAGCTTACAACTCAGCCAAGGACAGACGTGGTTCGTCCGCGAGAAAGATTGTTGACCTGATGAAAACGGTCTTCAGCTGATTCATGGCAACGAGTTCCGAACTGAGCAGAAGTAGCGAGGGGATGATATCTCGGTCTTAGTCAAATTGTGCCGCATCGCAATAGCCGAACCGGGATATTCATTTGGCGTTAAATGCGAAACCCAAAATGGGAGACATGGAGAGGGTAAGGAAGAGGGTCTTCGCTCTACAGAAACTCCTTCGACCTGGATGCTGCTGGTTCAATTGCGCGCCAATGTTCCCAAATCCAATCAATTCACTTCTCCAGAAAGGTCCGCCCCTGGAACCAAAATGAAGCTATAAGCTACAAGCCTCTGGCTGTGGGGATTTCGCATGTCTCATCAGGGTCTCCATGACCGCTTGGAAGAGAATGAAGGCTGGGAGCGAAGGACGAGCGGCAAGACGATGCCTTCGTGGTTCGCCGATGCGGGCTCTCTCGGGTTCCATAGACTGGAAACGGACATCTCAGCAGACATAGTCGTCGTCGGCGCAGGAATTGCAGGAATGAGCATAGCCTACTTCCTTTCCAAGGCCGGAAGAAATGTGGTCGTGCTTGATGACGGAAATGTTGGAAGTGGAGAGACGGGCAGAACTACGGCTCATATCTCACACGTGCTCGACGATAGATACTACCGAATTGAAAGGATCCACGGAAGGAAAAACACGAGACTGGCCGCAGAGAGTCACACCGCGGCGATCATCAGAATCGAATCCATAGTCCACGAGGAAAACATAGATTGCGATTTTGAAAGGTTGGATGGTTACCTGTTCCTTGATCCCACAGACAAGAAAAAAACCCTTGATCAGGAGCTCAAATCAACTCACCGCATCGGAATAATTGGAACTGAACTCTTGGAACGCGCCCCCTTGAAGTCATTCGATACTGGGCCCTGCATCCGCTTTCCGAACCAAGCACAATTTCATCCGCTGAAATACCTCTCGGGTTTGGCACATGCGATTGTGCGACATGGAGGGACGATTCATACCGAAACCCATGTCCAAGAAGTGAGTTCAACCGGAGTCAGAACGGCGGAGGGTAAGAAGGTAAGAGCCAGCAAGATCGTTGTGGCCACTAACGCCCCGATAGTCGACAAAATAAGCAAAATCCACCATAAGCAGCATCCATTCAGGACCTATGTCGTAGCGGCCAGGGTCAAGAAAGGATCGGTTACGAGAGCCCTCTACTGGGATACGGGCAACCAGAAGTCGAAGAACAGTGTTCAGCCTTACCATTATGTCAGAATCCAAGAACTCAAAAACGAACCTGGCAATGACCTGCTAATCGTGGGCGGCGAAGACCAAGCGACTGGAGATTCGGCTGACACGAAGAGAAAATACGAGACGCTCGAGGCTTGGACAAGGAAGCGTTTCCCCGTGAAGAAAGTCGCCTATCGATGGTCGGGCCAGGACTTTGATTCCAAGGACTCACTAGCCTTCATCGGACGAAACCCCCATGACAGTCGGAAGAACGTTTTCATCTCCACCGGAAATTCTTGGAACGGAATAACCTACGGGACCATCGCAGGGATGCTCCTAAGCGACGTGATTCTTGGAAAGGAAAACAAATGGGCTCGACTTTACGATCCTTCTCGCAGGATAGTGACGCAAGCAAACGTTTCCTACCCGGAAAGTCCAAAGCCGAAAAAGTTGGGATTGCAGGATGCCTTGCATATGGCAGGAAAGCTTACACCGGGACAAGGCGTAGTCGTCGAGATAAGAAGAGAGAAGTCGATGGCATTTTACAGAGCCGAGGACGGAAAGCTTCGGTCCTTCTCCGCTTCATGTACACACGAGGGTTGCACCGTGACATGGAATGAGTCTGAAAGATCATTTGACTGCTCATGTCATGGTTCCCGATTCTCGTACAGGGGCAATGTCGTCAGCAGCCCCGCAAACTATGATCTGGAGACCGCTGAGTGATACAAGAAAAGAGTCAATCCGCGCCAGGTGGTCTACGAGTTCGTCAGTAATACGAACCGAATTATTGTCTTGTGCTTTGACTGCAGAACAAAACTTCTGCCCCCAGCGAATCCTGCTTCCGCCTTTGCAATCTAGACGAATTTCACTAAGACAAGGATAGCGAGGGGAGGATTTGAACGCACGGTCGGGTTTGGGCCCGATCTCCGCTCTGCGGGTGTCTAAGCTTTCGCTTATGAGCCCGCCGGGATGATCCTTACCCCCCACAAGGGGTCTGGCTTCCCCACCTCGCTTTGAAGACCTTCGGAGGCTGGTCTTATAACTATCTTGGGAATCCTAAGTCTCGTCGGGGGTGGGCATTGTTTGAAGACTTCGGCTGACGGATGCCTGCCAGGAATACTTCCGGTGTTGCTGAAGACTTCCAGAATCGTCAAAGCTCTGCATCTCTTCGAAGGCTCGGTCAGGAATGGGCCTATCCGCCGAAGGATTGCTACTGCCTTCAAATCGGTCGCTTGTGCATACCAACCCTTCAGAACGCCGTGATCTCTGCGTACGTATGGTTTTACATCCATTATTCTGCAAGCTTCGTCGATGATGGCCTTCGTGGTCGAGTATATCCTCATTCGTGGATGGGTGGAGTCACGACTCTTCCTGTAGTGCACGTGAATGAAACCCTCCCCGTCAACGAGACCAGCAAGCCATCCCCATTGCCAATCTTCGCTCATCAGCTCGAGCACGTTGTTTCATCAGTCAGAATCTATTAACGCCCCATACTCTGAGTTCCCAACAGCGGAGGTAGGTTTTCTATTAGACCAGAATCTGCATACACGCGGCCCTGCGATAGGTGCAGCAGGTGCACTTCCCGCAGCTTTCGTAGTCTTTGTGCCGGCAAACCTTGCAGATGCAGGAAGCCATGAAACGCTCTCTTTACTGTGACGCTTTAAGCTTCTCGAAGATCAAATCCTCAGGGTCCTCTCCTAGCTCTTGTTGTAAACCCGTCTTCAGGGCGAGGAGCCTTCCTACGTCGTGGGCCTTGATTCTGAACCTGCGCACTTCTTCTTCGAAGGGCCTCACCTTGTTCCTGTCGATCATTTTGTCAGCGAAGCACACGATCCTCTCCTCCAGAGTTTGAGGGATGTAGTCGAGGTCGGGGAGGCCCAGGCGAGTTGATTCCTCGGGCGCAATCCCGGCTCCTACATGTTTCCGAACGATCTCCACCACTTTCCTGTCCACATCTTCGTTTTCTATGATTTGCGCCCCCTCGACGCCATGCCTGATCGTGTGGGTCCTTGAGCGGCCGATGTCGTGGAGCATGGCGGCCGCGACCACCGCCTGTACGTCCAACTCATGTCCCCTCCTCGCGAATTCTTCGGCAAGGACCTTGGCCACTCTTGCTACAGTCTGACAATGTTCTATGATGATTTGGTCCGACCCGTATTTCCTATGCAGTGCGACGGCCTCCCCCTCGGAGGGGATCACTTGGCCAGTTCCTCTTCGAGTTGTTTGATTTTCCAGCGAAGAGCGTCTTTCAGCTCTGCGTTGTCCAGCCGGTTCAGAGGCTTGCTGCAGGTGGGGCATTTGAAGAAGTTCTCCATGGCGTCCTCAAAGGTCCTCGTGAGGCAAGTCGCGGTGCCGCAGTAGTAGAACTCATGGGTGTCTTCGTAGTCCAGCCTCTGCCTCAGCCTGTTCAGCACTTTCTTCCTCTGGGTCTGGATGAACCCGTCCGTCTGGTCACGCTGAGCTTTCCACCTGTAGACGAACCATCCTCTTTTGGGGTCTCGTACCCTCACCCCCGTTATCAGGCTTCGGCCGAAGAGGTCGTAGAGAGACTTCCTTACTGTCTTGATCTTCAACCCCGTGGCTGACGCGATTTCCTCATCGGTCGCATTCTCATTGTTGAGGAGAGCCCTGGCTACCCGTACGTAGTCCGGGCCTCCGATGAGTCCGGCTACTTTTACAAATGTGTCTTCATATTCGATTTTCAATTTTCTACAACCCTCTTGCCCCGGGCGGAAGGCAAGATTCGTAGTCTACTTTTTCGAAACGTCCTCTTAAGCTCTTCCCCGGACTGTATCTCATGGAGCGCAATCGCAAGTGCGGCTATCTCAGAATGAGGCTGTGAGGTGACTGAGACATTGTAGTCCGCTTCGTGGTACACCTTCCCGGGCACCTTCGGCCCCCCAACGACGAGTAATATCTTGTCTAGACCTCTCAGCTTTTCTGCTACATCCTGTATCGGCACGCCATACATCGTCAGATGGACCACGATCCTTCCCTCTTCCTTCGCTCCCCTTATCACCTTCCTCCAAGGTACGCCCAGGATTGCCTTGAAGTCCCCTCCCCAGGTCTTGTTTACCTCTTCCAGGGTCCCTGTGACCTTCTTCTCAGCATCTTCCAGGTAGATCGATTCAGCTCCGAGCGCCCTCGAAACCAGACACAAGTGCGTTAGTGTCCTGTCGTCCCTTACAAACCTCTGGCCCAGTCGAAGGACCTCGATGCTTCTTGACGACATTTCCTCCCGTGACCCCTGCTGGGCGGATAGATGAAAGATTGCACCCGAGGCTCAGGCTTAACTAATCGTCCAGGCTCCCCGCATGGGATGGCCGACCAAGCGGTAATCTCGGCTCTCGCATTTCTGCACATCGTCAGCGCCATAGCGTGGTTCGGAGGCGTAGTGTTCTTCGTATCGTCTGTCGCCCCGGGGCTCAGAAAGATGAGTATAGGAGCGAGGATCGAATTCTCCGCAAGGATTGGTCCTGGAATCGTTAGGTTCTACGGGATATCCGGGACGTTGACCATAGTTTTTGGTTTGGGTCTACTCTATGAGGCCTTCGGCGGAAATCCGTCAGCGTGGCCTGTCTCGATTGAAATCGGCTTCTCGTTGGGCTTTCTCGCCTATCTTTTGGCCCTCGTAGTAACAGTCCCCGCCTCCCGAAGGCTGGACAAGATATCACAAGAGTTGGTGAAGAACCCCAACGCAGGGCCCCCTCCTCCGGAATTCGTGAAGAACTTCCAGAGGCTAGGCATGGGTGCGATCGTAATCGCCATCCTATTGCTTCTGGCCACCGTTTTCATGGTTAGTACCGCTTTTCCGTTCTGACACCGACTATTCCCGGGTCAGGGACCGGCTAGAAGCCAGTAGCTCGCTCCTTTTATCGCGGCCTTCGAGGTCTTGAACACATATTGCGAATTCACGACGAGAGCCGACGGCTCGCACTCATGATCGATTATCTGTTCGGCAAGGGGGTGAGCAGGGCCCTCCCAAAGAAGGGCTTCCGCCTTCAATACTCGCGACGGTCGGGTCGTGTCAAGCTAATCTTCCACGACGAAAAGCTGTTCGCAACGGTCAAGCCCAACGGGGCCATGGCCCTCTCAATATGCGGAGCCTCGACCCTTTCCAAGAGCCCGAAGTTCAGGGAGAACTGCGTCCAGGTCTCCGACGACGTCGTCGAGTTCGTCAAAGGCAACAAATCCGTCTTCTGCAAGTTCGTGAAATGGGCTGGGAAGAACGTCTATCCAAAGAGCGAGGTCGCCGTCATCGACGGGAAAGGGAAGGTCGTCGGCGTCGGGATGGCTGTGCTGAATGGGGCGTTCATGGGACAGTTTAAGACCGGGGTCGCCGTGAAGGTAAGAGCAGGTCTCAGAAAATGAAGATGGACAATAGAAATGCCAGGAGGATGATGGACCGCCTAGGAATCGACATGAAGGAGATACCGAACGTCCAGGAGGTAATTATCAAGACTCCAGAGAGGGAGTTGCACATAACGAACGCTTCTGTGTCAGAAGTCAACGCCCAGGGGAACAGGGTATTCCAGGTGGCTGGAGAGGTCGAAGAGGTCGTGGTCGAGAAGAAGACCTTCAGCGACGAAGACATCCTGCTCGTCCAGCAACAGACAGGCGTCTCCAAGGAACGAGCGACGTCCGCACTGGAGGAGTCGGACGGCGAAGTCGCCAGGGCCATCCTGAAACTGACCTCTTAGGATGAACGCCTAGTGTACGTCCTTTCCACGCTCTGTTAGCCACGAAAGGTTCAAGGGAAAATGGCCCTTACGTAACGGATAAATCCGGGAACCGCTGTCATCCGCGTGTTGGGCAAGCTCAGCAGGATTGCTAGAGCTTTGATTTCCGCGGTGTTCTCAATTCTCACAATACTCTTCCTCTATGGATACTTGAAGCCCATCGGGCTCGATCCACAAGCAATCTTGGGTTTTGACACGTCTTCTATCTTTCAGATATATGGTGGCACATCGGCGGCCGGTAGCCCTTTTGCCGCGTTGGTTCCAGGTGGAGCGACTGGGTTAGTCCTCTACGAAGTTCTGAGCCGGGTTGGACGCTCCGCAAGCAGCGTGATGTCGGTTGCGACCATGCCCTCGCCGGACGAGATGATGAGCAAAATGAACTTCCCAGGGATGATGGGGATGATGCCAGGGATGGGCGGAATGGGAGCCCAGGCCAGTATTCCCTCCACACTTCCGGCAGACATCTCACGCTCGCAATTCATAGTTCTACGTTGCTATAGACAGGGCATGAAGAACTCCGCTGACATCGGCAGGGCGCTCTCGATGGACAAAGATGCCATCGAGGCTGAGACTTCGTCCTTAACCTCCAGCGGATATCTGACAAAAGACCGAAAGCTCACGACCAAGGCGCTGGAAGTTCTGGGCGCGTAGACAGCCGACTGTACGCGCGAAGAGGAACATCCCTCTGTGTAGAAGCGGCATCAACTGGCGTTATCTACACCGGCTAACGTTTAATTACATAAATCCGAGGCAGACGAAAAACGACCTACATGAGTTCTGCGATTGAAGAGACGGTCAAGGCCCTCGTCGAATTCGAATCAGAACTCGACACTGCGAAGGCAGAAATTTCCGAAGCAAAGAAGAGGACAATGAAAGACGCTGCCGATTGGGCGGGGTCTGCCAAGGCGTCTGCAATCTCGAAAGCGCAAGAGATCGCCACCAAGACGGTCGCCAAGGCCAGGGAGGCCGCCGAGGCCGAGGCTGCAAAAATCAGGAAGAAGGGCGAATCCGACCTGAAGGCGTTTGAGAGTTCAATTTCGAAGCACAAGTCGGAGGCTGCTGAAATGGTCGCGTCTAGACTCCTGGGTGATGCCAAGTGAAGGTCGTAGCTGTCGGCGGAAAGGCGTTCGTCACCGGGTTTGTCCTTTCGGGCGTCAGCGGGGAGTACGTTTCTAACTCTTCGGCCGCACTGGAGAGGATCAAGGCCCTGTCCAAGGACTCATCTGTCGGGCTCATCATGGTGAGCGACGAGGTATCCAAACCCATCGCCGACCAGCTGACTGCTCTGCGTTCCAAAAAAGCGATTCCTCTGATTTACGAAGTCCCTGGCCCGGGGAGCAAGAAGGAGAAAGTGGAGTACAGGGCGATGCTGAGGGCGATTCTAGGAGTTTGATGAAATGAGCAACGCAGCGGCGGATACTCTGGAAAAGGTCTCTGGCGAGTTCGAAGCAGAGGTTCTGGCCGACCTGGAGGCTGGAAGGAGGGACGCACTTGCCAGAATAGAATCGACCCGGAAGGAGGCCATCGAAGCTGTGTCCAAGATTTTAGAGACGAGCGTCAAGCAGGCCGAATCTACGAAGAGACAGATAATCGGGGCTGCGGAACTCGACGCCCGCAACGCACAGCTGAAGTCGCTCGAGAAGGCGGTCAATGAAGTGTTCGACCTCGCAACAAAGGAGGTTTCATCGGCCTCGGGGTCCTCACACGAAAAATCAATCGCAGGTTTGATCAAGGAAGGGATAGGGGTCATTGGCACGAAAGCCAAGGTCCAATGCTCTTCCAAGGACACGAAGGCGGTCGCGTCGGCAATCAAGAAGCTCGAAGGCGGACAGATAAAGCTCACACTTGAGGAGGAGCCCGTTGAGACCCTGGGTGGAGTCGTCCTGATCACCCCCGACGGCTCAATTAGGTTTGACAACACAATCGAGGCGAGGCTCGAAAGGATGAAGCCCATCCTGAGGAAGGACGTCGCGGCCATCCTCGCCGGCGCCTGAAAGCCGATGGCCAAAACGGACAAAATCATTCTAAACATTATAAGGCCCACAAATTTGACGGTCGAGCAGGTTCTTTCTTGCCTGTCAAGGGAAAAATCGAGTGGATTTCGGGGCCCGCAGTGAAGGCCTCCGGCATGGCCGCAGCGAAGATGTATGAGGTAACTCAGGTCGGCGAGGAGAAGCTCGTCGGCGAAGTCATCAAGCTTACAGGCGACATCGCTTTCGTTCAGGTGTACGAATCCACGAGCGGTCTTCGTCCTGGGGAACCTGTCCTTGGCACAGGACAGCCTCTTTCGACGACCCTCGGGCCTGGAATGATAGGAACGATCTACGATGGTCTACAGCGACCCCTGGACCTGATTGCGAAGAGGGCAGGCTCGTTCATCACCAGGGGAGTCACCGCTGACTCGATTCCTTTCGACAAGGAATGGGAGTTCGTCCCCTCGGTGAAGAAAGGAGACGAGATCGAAGGGGGGAGCATACTGGGTACGGTAAAGGAGACACCCCTCATCGACCACAGGATACTCGCGCCCCCATCCACGCCGAAAGCCAAGGTGAAAGATGTCGTGAAGACGGGAAAGTACAAGATCGACGAGACCGTAGTAACAGCAGGGGCCAAGTCTGGCAAGGACTATGACCTGATGCTTTATCACAAATGGCCGGTGCGGAGGCCGAGGCCGATACGTGAAAGGCTCGACCCGGAAATTCCTCTTTTGACAGGGCAACGAGTGCTCGACACCCTTTTTCCAATGTCGAAGGGGGGAACAGGCGCAATACCTGGTGCGTTCGGAACTGGGAAAACCGTCACTTTACATTCGATAGCAAAATATGCCGACGCGAAGGTCGTCTTCCACATCGGCTGCGGGGAGCGGGGCAACGAGATGACTGAGGTACTGGTGGAGTTCCCCGAGTTGATAGATCCTCAGAGCGGCCGGCCGCTCATGGAGAGGACGATACTCATTGCCAACGTCAGCAACATGCCGGTCGCGGCGAGAGAGGCTAGCATCTACACTGGCGTGACAATGGCTGAATACTACAGGGACATGGGCTACGACACGGTCCTCGTCGCGGATTCGACCAGCAGGTGGGCCGAGGCATTGCGTGAAATCAGTGGAAGGCTAGAGGAGATGCCCGCTGAGGAGGGCTATCCATCGTACTTGGCCTCAAGGCTGGCGGAGTTCTACGAGAGGGCGGGGAGGGTAGACGTCCTCGGCACTCCCGAAAGGACCGGTTCCATCACGCTCATTGGCGCAGTATCGCCTGCTGGAGGCGACTTCACCGAGCCCGTCACCTCACAGACTATCCGTTTCGTAAAGAACTTCTGGGCCCTGGACGCAAGGCTCGCCTATTCCCGTCACTATCCTTCCATAAACTGGATGAGCTCCTACTCCGGCTACATCGAATCAGTCAGCAAGTGGTGGAGGGAGAGGGTAGACAAGGACTGGCTCACCGTCAGAGCAGACGCCTATGGCATACTGCAGCGTGAGGATGCGCTCAAGGAAATCGTTAGGCTCCTTGGTCCCGAGGCACTGCCTGACGAGGAGAAACTAATCCTCGACGTCGCTAGGATGATACAGATTGGATTTCTCCAGCAGAACGCCTACGACGACACCGACGCCTACTGCAGCCCCCAGAAGCAGTTCATTATGATGAAGATGTTCGTCCAGTTCCACGAGGAGGCCCTGAAAGCCATCAGGAACGGAATTCCTCTTTCCAAAATCAGGGGGATGCAGATCATCGCCCCCATGCTCAGAGCCAAGTTCGCCATCAAGAGCGAAGACCTGGGCAAGCTTGAGGCTATGTCGAAGCAGATGCTTGACGAGTTCTCTTCCATCTCGGTTGTCCAAGAGGTCAAGGCCGCATGAGCGGATCTTCCTCGGGGCTTGAGTACAGCAAGGTGGCTGAAATCAGGGGTCCTCTCCTCGTTGTGGACGGAGTCGACAGGGCTGCATTCGATGAATTGGTCGAAATCGAAGACAACGAAGGGAATCGAAGGCTTGCCCGAGTTCTGGAGACAGGCTTCGGAAAGGCCGTCGTCCAAGTCTTCGAGGGGACTTCGGGGCTCTCGATCAGCGGTACTAAGGCCCGATTCCTTGGCAAGACCATGGAGCTCCCCGTATCCGAGCAGCTTCTTGGCAGGGTCTTCGACGGGCTTGGCAGGCCCCAGGACGGTCTCCCTGAACCTGTTGCGAAAGCCTTCTTAGACGTCAACGGCGCTCCCATCAACCCCGAGAGGCGCGAGTACCCGACGGACCTCATCCAGACCGGCGTCTCCGTCATCGACGGGATGCTCACCCTCGTAAGAGGCCAGAAGCTCCCTATCTTCTCGGGCGCAGGCATGCCCCACAACATGCTCGCTGCCCAGATCGCAAGGCAGGCAACAGTGGTGGGTGAGGGCGAGGAGTTCGCGGTCGTCTTCGCCGCGGTCGGAGTTTCCCACAGCGATGCGTCCTTCTTCCAGCGTACCCTCGCAGAGTCTGGGGCCATCAGGCGAAGTATCCTCTATCTGAACCTCGCCGACGACCCAGCCATCGAGAGGATAATCACGCCCAAGGTGGCACTGACCGCTGCCGAATACCTAGCCTTCGAGCTGGGCATGCACGTTCTCGTGATCATCACTGACATTACCAACTACGCGGAGGCGCTCAGGGAGATTTCGGCTGCCAGAGAGGAGGTCCCCGGGAGGAAGGGCTTCCCCGGCTACCTCTACACCGACCTGGCCACCAACTACGAACGCGCAGGGAGAATCAAGGGGAGGAAGGGGAGCATCACCCAGATGCCCATACTCTCAATGCCCAGCGACGATGTGACCCACCCGATCCCCGACCTCACCGGATACATCACTGAAGGCCAGATTTTCCTCGGCAGGGAGCTGTTCAGGAAGGGGATTTACCCGCCAGTCTACGTCCTCTCAAGCCTTAGCAGGCTGATGGGCCCCGCACTCGGGTATGTCATCAAGCAAGGGAAGGCCCGCCCCGACCACCACCAGGTCGGCAACCAGCTCTACAACGCCTACGCTAGGGCGGTCGAGCTCAGGGCACTCGCCGAAATCGTCGGCAAGTCCGGCCTGACAGGCTCCGACCTCAGGTATCTGCAGTTCGGGGACGAGTTCGAGCAGAAGTTCCTCAACCAGGGCTACGACGAGAACAGGACTTTCGAGGACACGCTCAGGATAGCCTGGGACACACTCTCGGTTCTCCCGGAGAACGAGCTCACCAACATCAAGGAAGAGTTCATCAAGCAACATTACGTTAAAGGGAAGTCGACCGCATAGAAATGTCCGTAGCCTCCGGCGGCAATGTCCTGCCGACGAAGATAGAACTGATCGGCACCCGGAGGAGGCTTCAGACGGCCGTCAGGGTCAAGAAGGTCCTCGACGACAAGAGGGACGTCCTCCTGAAACGCCTGGACGAGATGATCGAGCAGGCCACCGTGGCCAGGGACGAGATATCGCAGCCGCTCTCCGATGCCTACCTTGCTCTTTACGACGCCTATCTCAAGCTGGGCCCACTCAGATTGGAGGGGATAGCGGCGAACACTCCACCGATGGTGGAGGTGGACGTCAGCGTCCGCCGGATAGTTGATGTCGACATCCCTTCCATCAAACTCTCAGAGAAGGAGGTCGGCATGACCTACGGCTTCGCCGACACCAACATCGCTGTCGACAGGGCCTCCAGGCAGATGAGGAAGGTCCTCCCTTCCATATTCAGGGCGGCCGAATTCGAGAACGCCATATTCAGACTCGCGAAGGAGCTGGAGAAGACCCAGCGCCTCCTCAACGCCCTCGAATACATGATCATACCCCGCTACGAGGGCTCCATCCGATTCATCCAAGCGACCCTAGAGGAGAGGGAGCGGGAGGAGTTCTCAAGGCTAAAGCACGTGAAGAAGGTCCTGGAGAAGAAGGCGGCCGCACAATGAGCGGAGAACTCGTCGACGAGCCTTTCAAGTCGGCGGCCAAGCGCGTAGAGGAGGCCTACGACAAAGCTGCCGAAGAGCTGAAGTCCAAGGTCGAGAAGTCGAAGGCCGCTGCCCTGAAGAAAATCATCCAGTAGGACCGTCGGTCCTGGCCACCACTGCCTTGATCACCCTGAAGATGATCGCCATCCCCGCAACGAACCCAACTGTCGAGAAACCGATGGCAAGTACGCTCGGTGAATATCCCACAGCTCCGCCCACGTAGAATCCGAGGAGCACCCCGCCCAGCACAAGGGGGGTCAACACAATGGCTGTCGCGAGCACCACGATGAGCAGCGCTCGCCTCCCTTTCTTGCTCAACGGACTCTGGCTCCGCCAGGAAGAGTAAAAAATCATTGTCGGAGGCCCGGACCCCCGACTCTCAGGTAATCACTCGCACTTGCTGTATCCGCACGAGCGGCAGTGGTAGCAGCCGTTTTCGAAGATGAGTGTGTTCTCATGGCAGTCGGGGCATGTCCCTCCCTGCGAGGTCGACTTGCCCTCGGTGGGGAACCCGGATTCCTTGACCACATGGTTGAGGGTGAGGAGTTCCAGTGCCTTCGCTATGGCGTCGGGTATCGATTGAAGCTGTGTTCCTTCGTCCCAGGAGACATACTTCCCTTTGATCCCCTTCAGAGTGTTGATGACGCTCTGCATGTCCCCGCCGTGCTGCAGGTAAAGGCTGATCAGTCTACCCAGGGCCTCCGCGTCGGCCTTCTCGTCCCCTCCCGACTTGCCCAGCGTCACGAAGACTTCCTTCAGTTCTCCGTTCACGAGGTTCGCCGTGAGGTACAAGCCGCCCTGAGGGAGCTTCAGCTTGACGGTCTTCCCTTCCATCAGCCTCGGCCTGTCGAAGCTGGCCTTGGGTGCCTCCGCCTTCTTTGCCACCTTCTCTGTCTCCAGTATGCCTTCTCTGCTCCCTTCTCTGTAGACGGTGATGCCTTTGCATCCCATCCTCCAGGCGAGGAGGTAGATCCCTTCGACCTCTTCTGGGGTTATCTCCTCAGGAAGGTTGACTGTGCTGGATATCGCCGTGTCTATGTGTTTCTGGATTGTTGCCTGCATCTTCACCCTCATCTCCGGCTTGATCTGGTGGGAAGTGACGAAGTAGTTCGGGAGCTGCCCTTCGTCCCCGGCCCCCATGGCCGCCATGTACTCCTTCACCAGCGGGTGGAAGACCTTGAACTCCCCCTCGCTGAGCGACTTGCTCCGTCTCTTGTAGACCAGGGCGAAGACAGGTTCGACTCCGCTGCTGGTCCCTGCCAGTATCGACCCTGACCCTACCGGAGGGACTGTGGTAATGGCCGCGTTCCGGATCCCCTGGGCCCTAATCTTCTCCTTCACCTTCTCGTCCAGCCTCGAGATGAAAGGCTGCGCTAGATGCTTCTCCGCGTCGAAGGCGGGGAAGCTTCCCTTCTCCTTCGCCAGGTCCGTCGAGTAGTCGTAGATCACATTCTTGATTCTCTCAAAGAGGTGGTCCACGAACCCAATAGTCGAATCCTCGTCGTACTTCAGGCCCAGTTTGATCAGCATGTCCCCGAGGCCTGTGATCCCGACACCTATCCTCCTGCTCCAGAGGGACGCGTCCTTCTGCTGCGGGAGCGGGTGCCTCTCTGCGTTGTAGTCCAGGACGTTGTCGAGGAAACGGACCCCATACTGGGTCGCCCGGGTGAGAGAGTCCCAATCAATGCTCGCCCTCTCAGTGAACGGGTCCTTCACGAAGACGCTCAGGTTGACGGACCCGAGGCAGCAGCACCCGTAGTTCTCGAGAGTCTGCTCGCTGCACGGATTGACCCCCTGGACCTCCATCCCGTTGTACTCCGTCGTCGAATCTCGCTTGATTGTGTCCCAGAATAGGACCCCAGGCTCGGCCGACTGCCATGCTCCCTTGATCAAGGACTTCCACACGTCCTTGGCCTTCACCGTCCTGTTCACTTCGACCTTGTCGTTCTTGAAGTGAAGGTGGAAGTCGGCGTTGGTCTCAACGGCCCTCATGAAATCGTCCGAAATCTTCACGGAGATGTTGGCGTAGTTGACCTTCCTCAGGTCCTTCTTCACGTTGACGAAGTCCATGATGTCCGGGTGGTCCACCCCGATGGTGATCAT
>JAPCJK010000029.1 GCA_027886975.1 Nitrososphaerota archaeon | reverse complement strand
GGGAAGACTATCCACTCGGTGACCGTCTCCAAGAAGTAGTCTGGTTCGGTCTTGCTCCACGGCTTCTTGAACATGACAGCAGTTTCAAGAGACTTCGGCTTCTGGTCCTCGAGGTAACGGGCGAGGAAAGCCATCGTGTCGCCCTGGTCAACGAGGTCGTCAACCAAGAGCACATTCTTGCCGGCCACACCCTCGATGAGAGTCGACAGGATCCTCGGAGCTGTCCTCTTCCCAATGTCGTTGTACGATTTTACGTTGATGAAATCTATCTTCACGTTGAGGTGGTCAGAGACCACCATGGCCACGGGGATTCCTCCTCTGGCGATCCCCACGACGAGGTCGTAGTTCTTCCCGTTGGCTCGGATCTTCTCGGCAAGTGCTTCGGCCAAGTTGCCGTACTCTGACCAGCTGATGTACCTGAAGTTGGGCATCTGGGCTGCCATTCAATCAAGCGTAGATAACTTTTCGAGGAGGAATTGATGGGAGGATGCAAAGATATGGGCCGGGTCGGATTCGGACCGACGACCTTGGCGCGCCTCAATGTTTCGCCGTGTAAGGGCTTGACGGGAAGCTCCTGACGTCCTAACCATGCTAGACGACCGGCCCAGCGTCGCGAGCCCAAGACGGGTATTAAGCGTTGGAACGGAAAAGCTGGGCGAATCAAATTTAACGGGCTCACGGAGGCGAAGGCGCTAGGAAGTCTTGGCCAAAAATTCGGCTAGAATAGTCGCGGCAAGGGCCAGAGAGATTCTCGACTCTAGGGGGAACCCCACGGTCGAAGCGGAGATACTGACGACATCTTCGGTCGGGAGGGCGAGTGTCCCGTCGGGGGCCTCGAAGGGGAAGCACGAGGCCGTCGAACTGCGCGACGGAGATGCTACGCGGTTCCACGGAAAGGGGGTGACCAAGGCCGTCTCGAACATCAACAGGATCATCGGCCCCCGCCTGAAGGGGCTGGAGTGTGGCGATCAGAGGCGCATAGACAAGACTATGATTCGTTTGGACGGGACCCCCAACAAAGGGAAGCTCGGCGCAAACGCGATCCTTGCTTTGTCCATGGCCTCGGCCAGGGCTTCAGCGAACGGCGACCTGGTAAGCCTCTTCGCTCGGATGAGGGCGTCGAAGAGGTACACCCTTCCTGTGCCAATGATGAACGTCATCAACGGCGGGGAGCACGCGGGGAATGAGCTTTCCATTCAGGAGTTCCTGGTGGAGCCGGTCGGGGCGAAGTCATGCGGGGAGGCCATACGTATGGGCGCCGAGGTGTATCAATCATTGAAAGGGATTCTCGCTTCGAGGTATGGGAAGGGCGCGATTAACGTTGGAGATGAGGGAGGGTTCGCCCCTCCGTTGGGAAAGACGCGTGATTCGCTGACGTCAATAGCTGACGCCATCAAGGACGCAGGTTACGGCGAGAAGCAAATCCGACTTGGGATAGACGCGGCTGCCTCTACCTTCTACAATCAGACGACCGACACATATGTAGTTGACAGGAAATCGATGACTCCGTCGAAGTTGGAGGATTTCTACACTTCACTCAGTGATGAGTATGGGCTGCTCACCATCGAAGACCCTTTCAGCGAAGATTCGTTCGATAGCTTCGCCGCTATCACAGGTAGGCTGGGCCGCACTACCAAAATCATCGGTGATGACATCTACGTTACGAACGTCGGCAGGATTCGCAAGGGGATGAGGGCCAAGGCGACCAACGCTGTGCTCATCAAGTTGAACCAGATAGGAACAGTCTCGGAGACTGAAGACGCCATCGAGCTTGCTCAGAGGGCCCGGTGGAGCGTTGTGGTCTCCCATCGTTCCGGAGACACGGAGGACCCATTCATCGCGCATCTGGCCACAGCCTTCGGTGCTGATTTCATCAAGACTGGCGCGCCGGCCAGAGGTGAAAGGGTAGCCAAGTACAACGAGCTCATTAGAATAGAGGAGGAACTCGGCTCGAGGGCTTCGTACGCCGGAAGAAGGTTCTAGCCAGATTAAGGCGTGATTCGACAGATGGGAAAGCAACTAGAATCGTCCCAACCAGTGACACGTGGCGATGTTACAACTGACATCGTGGGCCCCTAAATACGAGACCTGCATCCATTAACAGTGCAAGATCAAAACCCGAACGCTTCGCCAAAAATAACACCAACTCCTTACAATTGGGCAAAGCAAGCCTTGGGAGAAAGCGCTTCCCCCTGGACCTCAGGCTCGCTCTATTCGAAGAAGTTCTGCGACTCAAAAAGGAATATCTCAGCTATGGCAAAATCATTTCAGAAATCGAGGAACGGCACAATGTAACACTGGCGAAGGGTACCATTTCAGGTTGGGTCAATGGAACCAGCACCCCGTTCAAAGCAGGTCATGTTTTCTTTCCTAGGCCAACTCCAGAGCTAGCGTATGCAATAGGTGTCAAGACCGGAGATGCTTTGTTGAACGTGAAGGCCAAGACCTACCAATACAGAATTCGGTTACAAGCTGTTGATCGGGAATTCGTCGAGGCATTCAATCGAGCTGTCGCGAAAATCCTAGGATGCGCCCCTCATCGGTTGTTGAAGGGTGACACGGCCAGAGAAATCCACGTGGAATTCGGCAGCTATCTGTTACACAAATTCCTCGAGCGGCCCCTCGGAGAATTGGCACCATTCATAGAGCACGATAAACGATGCGTCGCAGCTTTCCTAAGAGGGTTCTTCGATTCCGAGGGATCAGTGGCTGTTGGCGGGTCGGTAACTGCGAGCAACTCGAGCTTGGAACTCTTGGGCTACGTGCGCTTGCTATTGTCCAAGTATTTCGGAATCGAAACGACTGGCCCGCACCTTTACACTAGAAAAGGGAGCCTCATGATGCGACGGGGAAGGCTATATCGACGAAACGTCGATTGCTTTTCGATTTATGTCAAAAGACGTTCCCTTGAGAAATTCAGCGAAGAAATCGGGTTGACCATTGAGAGAAAAAGCCTTCGACTCAAGATGGCACTTGCGAGCAGCAAGCAAGACTTTGAATAAACGGGCTATCATTAACTTGAGAATGCGCAGGGGGTGGGATATTCGCCCACCCCCAGGGTCGTTACTTCCGTCCCTGCTTGGGGGTGGGATTCGAACCCACGAGTCCCGTTAGAGACACAGGCTTAGCAAGCTTGCGCCGTTTTGACTGCGCCTTACCAGGCTCCCCGTCGGAGGACTCTAGGCTACCCCTGCACAAGACCCGAGCCGATTCGTGGCTCATAAAAACGTAAGCGGCGGCGGACCCTCCGGAGTTCACCATCACTCTCCGCCCCCATTTCATCGGACGGGGAATCCCCCACGTAGACGAGACAGCGTGGCCGCGTCGCCATAGGGCTGCTCCCTCCCGGACCTCGCCCAGTTCGGCAATTAAGAGTCAGGACCTCTCCTTCGAGAGGACTGCCCCTCGTGGCCGCCCGCCTCGGCGTGAGTTCGTCTTCCCTGCCCGTTGCGGGTGACGAGGAAGATGGTTTTACCCGAAGGTTGCTGGCGCCGCATGAAGCCGGTTTCGGCCAAGCGAGGACGGCTATCCCTCGATCCCTACCCACCGCCAGAGGTGTCCGAACTACGGTCCGTATTTAACGTGCTCCTCGATGGTGGCTTTCATCCTGCACACGTTGCAGAGCCCGTTGGAGGAAGGCTTGCCACAGCTCGAGCACGGGACCGACTTCTTGTCAGAAGTCCGCGCGTAATGGGAGATTACATCGAGGCTTGAACTGAGGAGGACGTTCTTGATCCCGGGATGGTTCGCCTCCATGGTGTTGAGGTAGTCACGGACCTCGCTCCTGAGGCCTTCATGCATGTAGGGGCAGTTCACGCTCTGGAAAGGCAGACCAGATTGGTACGCGAAGAGGGCGACCTCCTCTTCGTAGATCTCCATGAAGGGCTTGACCCTCCTGACCGGGAATGTGTCGTCGGAGTAAGATGGGTCCAGCCAGGCGAGGCGGGCGACGTCTCCATGCATCAGGTTCATCAAGAAGGTCTGGACGTAGTCGTCCAGGTTGTGCGCCGTGGCGACGACGGTCGCCTTCGCCCTGACTGCTGCTTCGTCGATGGCCCTCCTTCTGAAGACCCCACAGAAGCTGCAGGAGGAAATATCGCGTTCATCCTGCCAGTCGAGCGCTTCGTCCAAGGTGAATCCGAACAGTTCCTTGTACGAGAGGACAATATGCTCCAGGCCCAGTTCCTTGCTCAATGATCGGGCGTGGTCCAGAGCCTCGTCTCGGTAGCCGGCGACCCCCTCGTCAATGGAAATCGCTACTATCGAGTTTTGGCGAGGGCCATAAACGTCTGAGATGACCCTGAGAAGGGAGAGGCTGTCTTTCCCCCCAGAAACTGCGACCGCCACCTTTTCGCCGGTGCCTATCATTTGATACTTTGAAACTGTTCTTCTCGCCTTGTCCGTGATTGAGTCCTTGAAACACGAGGCGCAGAGTGTCTCCCCCGAGTACCGCCGTGTGTAGAATGGTTTCCCCCCGCACCTTGTACACTCCGTCAATTGCAGGTGCCCGCAGCCAGTTGTGCGGTATTAAGCATGAACGCTTAAAGCGACACCGGAATCCGCGAGTCTGAAATGGGTTCCGAGGAGTACAAGAGGTTCGAGTTCCACTACGGTATTGTCCTTCTCAGGACCCGCCGGTTTCAATCGCTGATGGACCGGCTCGGCGCAAACAGGATTTCGAAGCCTCTGGGCTGGTTCCTCCTCTACGTGATGCCCGTCGCTGCAGCTCTTGGATTCTTCCTCTTCCTAAGTCAGCTCTCAATCCTCCTGTCCCCGAGGGGGGCCGTCGTTGCGAGCTATGTCAGAACTCTTAGTCCGCTTGCCAACCTGGGCCTTCCGGGGATCAACCCCTACATCCCTATCGTATACGGCTGGATAGCCCTGATCGTGGCCATGGTCATCCATGAAGGGGCCCATGGGATTGTGGCTAGGAGTCTTGGCCTCCCGGTCAAGGCCTCGGGGCTCTTGTTCTTCCTTTTCCTCCCGATAGGGGCGTTCGTCGACGTCGATGAAAACGCGCTCAAGGCAGCGAAGGCCTCCTACTCAGCGAGGGTTCTGGCCGGAGGAGCAGGAATCAACCTCGTCTTCGGAGTAATCTGTCTGATAATCTTGGTCGCCATCGTCGGTGCGTTCTCCCCCGCATCGTCTGGAGCGGGCATCATCAACGTCGGTACCGGCACTCCCGCTGGCATTGCAGGGGTGAAGCCTGGGGACATCATCACCCAGGTGAACGGGGTGAGCATTACGGATCTCAATACAGTTCTCGGCCCCAATACTACCTTGAAGGCAGGCCAGTTCGTGAACCTGACTGTCTACAGGAACGGAAATCTGCTCCAATTTACCAAGGTTCAGTTGGCGTGCTGCGACATAATCGAGAACCTCAGGACGGGACAGAACATATCGTACCCCTACATCGGGGTCGCCCAGGTGACGAAGTCGGACCTCACGACAACGGTTTCGAAGTACGTTACGCCGCTGGACAATCCTTGGCAGTACGTGTGCATACCTACGCTTCCGGTCTGCCAAGCAAGGGTGCCATTCTCGGACTCCATAGGGGGCTTTTACACATCACCGCTGGGTTCCGCGGGCGTCCCGATCGCGAACCTGATGTACTGGTTCTTCTTCCTCAACTTCAATCTGGCAATTTTCAATGCCCTACCAATTTACCCCCTCGACGGCGGGCAGGCCTTCGCCGTGGGGGTCAAGGCCCTGGGGAGGGGGAAGATGAGTGAGGCGACTCTCATGAGGATAACTGGAATCGCGACCGTGGTAGTGATCGCCATGCTCTTCGGAGTGATAGCAGGGCCCTACTTGTACAACATCTTCTGACCGTGTTGACCGTTAAATATCTGATTCGAGTATTCGAGAGATGCTCGACATCCAGCCTCCGCCTGGCGCGGTCAACCTAATTCAGCAGCTTGCCCAGCAATTCGCCTCGACCATGACCGTGGTGCTGACGACGGTCGACGCGACAGTGGTGGATTTGACGAGGATTGCTTATGTTTCACTGCTTATGATTGGTCTCCTTCTCTACTTTACTCACGTCGAGAGGCGCCTTGGGAAAGACTTGATCAAGGGAGGGGTCGCCCTTGCGGTAATCTTGGAGTTCGTCTTCCCGGTCCTCAGTAGGCTCTAAGGGCGTATCTGAGAAGCGCGACTATCCCCCCGAAGGATGAAATCTGCTTGCCGAACTCCATCGACGAATCGGCTAGATAGACAGAGCCACCCTGTTCCTCGATAGTGTTGAGCACTTGCACCAGGCCCTCCTCGTCGACCCCGGAGGCGAACACGTTGTCAGAGACCGCGCATGCTTCCACCGCGCCAGCGGCCGCCGCATCCCTGACTCTCGGCAGCGAATAGGCGACCTTCGGGTCGGACATTGAAATGCGCTTGACAACCTCGGCTACGAGCTGCTGGATCTCTATTATCAGGGACCCTTTGGCAAGGTTCTGGAAGGATTCGGCTTTGATCAGGGCGCGCACCCCGTCGGCCCCGGTCAGGTCGAGGCCTTCGACAACGCTCACTAGGTGGGAAGGGAGCCGCACTCTTGTTTGGTTCGCGATCAGATTCTTGAAGTTCCCGGGCCCTCCGACCACGATTTCATCCCCCTCTCTGGCAATCTGCGCGATGAGGTCTACGACCTTGGACACGTAGGGACGAGAGCTCTGCTCATCGCCCTGCTTCCCCCCGAGGCCCGACTCGATGGTGGTGGAAACAGACAGGTGGGATCCACTCAGTGTCCCGATACCAGCCTCTCGCCTGTCGACGGCGACGAGAAGGAACCGCTTTGAACTGCCATTTGATGGACGGACTAAACGGATTTGCAGCGGGCTCCACACCTTCTTCCTAAGGGTCAACGAGTGGCCCGGGGAAAGAATGACCGAATGAGATCCTGCCTTGGTGACGCTCTCGTCGCTTGCTTCGATTATGGTCCCTCGGACCCTTATCCTTTCGAGACTGTTGTCCAAATGTGCTTCCTCCACCGACAGGGCGATGGTCACCTTGACTCTCTCTCCTTTGTCAGGCCTTGAGAACTCCTCTTCTCTTTTGACTACTCTGGAGCTTCGGGTGACTAGGACGTCCCCTTGGGAGATGAGCCTCCTCAGAGTCCAAAGGTCCTCGGCGGACTCGATTGTAAGAGAGCACTGGCCGTGCTTGGGATTGAACTCGGTGACTATCAACGGCCCGGGCTACTCGAGGCCGAGGTCGCGGAACGTGCCAATCCTGACGTCGTCGGGGACTTGATTCAGCTCGCCGGTGCGATGGCCGATTATGCCCTTGACTCCGACCTTTGCAGCGGACTCGACGAGCCTCTGGGTTACTATGCCGTCGAATATCAGGTACTGGGCCCCGCTCGTCCCCTCCATCTTCTGGACTAGCTCACTGATGGGAAATCTCCCGATTTCCTGCAGAGTCTGGTCAAGGAGCACGGCTTCCAGGGTTCCGTTAAGGCTCGAGAAGAGCTCGCGCGTCTTTGCGACGACTGGCTCTTCGGCCTCCTCCATCACCTTGGGGACTGGCTTCTCGGCCGACCTTTCCCTTCTCGATGAGGAGAGAGGCTCGACCTTCTCGGCTCTAAGCATGTTGATCACGTCGATGGGAGTGAGGTCCTCGACCTCCTTGCCCGGCGGGGCCCTGATTACCTTCTCAACTCTCACAACCTGGGCAAGTTCCTTTTCGATCAAGTCTCCGCCCCTGTCTCCGTCAAGGACTGCGATGAGGCGCTTCTTCTTGCCGAGCTCGATAATGGAATCTGGGACGCTGGTGCCTTCGAGGGCAACGACGTTCTCTATCCCGGCCCTGAGGAATAGAACGACATCTGCTCGACCCTCGACCAGATAGACGAGGTCTGATGAGTAGACTCCAGGACCTGCGGGGAGGTTCTCCAGGCCGTAGTTGATGACCTTGGCTCTCTTGGTGGACTCTGTGACGTCCTTGAGGAGGTTTTCCCCTTCGCTCGAAGTCTTGGAGCTCCAGTCTCTTACTATGATCTTGGCCCTGTCGACGATCTGCTTCCTCTTGACTGCCCTGACGTCCTCGATGGCGCCGACTGTGAAGCGCGCGCTGCACGGGCCTACTTTGTCTACGCTCTCAACGGCGGCTGCAATTAGAGCTGCGGTTCCGATGTCCGTCGACATCGGGATGATGACCTCGCCTCTCGTTTTGTCATTCTTCGACTCAAGGTTGATCTCAATTCTACCCACCTTCCAGCTCTTCTGGAGCTCGTTGAGGTTCATCTCCGGCCCGAAGAGGCCTTCGGTCTGCCCGAAGATCGCGCCGATAACGTCCGCCCTTTCGACTACTCCGTCTACCTCAAACCTCAGTTTGACTAGATACTTTACTATACCTGAATCTGGCAATCCAATTCACTCCGTTCACTTCTGTTTCACTCGTTGCTTAACGGTCTTAATCGTTAATTGAGTTCAACCAAAAATCTCGGGGATATAAACCTCGTGGTTTCTGGCTCTGTTTGGGCCGCGTCGGAATCGTCATGGCATGACTTTGGCCGGATTCACACTTCGAAACTTCACCACCTTGCGTTCTGTCCACTCATGTCCGCAGTGCCGACACTTGCAATAGTGCCTGTATTCAACGACAGCTTTCGTGACATCAACCGAAAAGGGACGTCTGCGAGTCCCAGTGAAGGGCTCTGCCCTATGAACGTCATAACTCACAACCTCCCTCTTGACCACCTGCTTTCGTGAACGGTCGGTGGCAATTGGGGCATAGGAGGCTCATGATTCGCAGCGGCCTCGGTTCATTCCTCTGGAAGGGCGAATCTTGAGAGGTTTTCGACATGCAAGAAGACCCCCCGCGATGCGATCTTAAGTCGCAGGCGCTCACGCATCGAGGTCCTGAAGCCTTCATGAGAAAGCCGCTTGAGATATCGCGAGGCGAGGACTGCACCTTCCCTATCCATGTCGGTGAGTATGACCACCTTCTTCGTCCCGTCGAAGGCGGAAAACCCCTTTCTCCCCACTGACGAAATTGTAACCAAATTTCCTACGTAGCCGAGCTTACGCAAGGCCCGAGCATCTCGCTTTCCCTCAACCAAGAGGGACCACCCCTCCTCGGAAAGGACGTTCAAGTCTGCCACGAACCCACCCAGAAATTCCCCGAAGGCCTGATACAGCTTCTCACGTTTGTCAATCAATCCGCTTGCGCTCTCTTTGGGAATGTTGCCCGTCTCTGACAGCCCGGATCATGTCCCAGCATTCTGCGGGGTTCATCACCTAGCCTCTTCAACGGGCAAACGGCTTTCGTCTGTCGCACGACTGGGTAAACCATCCGCTCATCATAGCGTTTCCGCCTTCGCAGGTGGCCGTTTGCCGCGCTTTAGAACGAAAGCCGTCTGTTTCAGATGACGGTCGGCGCTATTTTAGGAGTTCGAACAATTGAGTAAGGTTGACTTCGAAGCCCGAGACGGGCACACCTAGGCCGAAGGCCTCGATGGATTCCGGTCTTACTTCTCCGACATGGCCTAATTGGGCATCGCCCAGACTGACTCTGGCGCACCTTCCAGGGGCAAAGGCCCAGTGCTGCTCTTCTGGGGTTGTGGCTTCCTTTCCCATTATTGTCCGGCATGTGGACTCAAGGTACATTTTGGCTTCCGTGTACGACGAATGAGAATGGGCGACGAGGCAACCGAGGTGCCAAGATTCTGACACCCCTTCTTTTGTTCTTGCGAAGACCCGTCCGACCTCAAAGACCCTTTGTGGATAGTCCGACTTGACGTTCACAGAAAGGGCGGCCATGAGCGTAGGCAGAAGGGCGTCTCTGAGCGCGGAGTGCTCAATGCTCCGCGGGTTCTGGACCGTAATCCTAGACGAAGAAGACCTGCCGAACTTGGAGTAGAGAGATTTCTCATCGGTCAGCTCGAACGTCATCAATTCTATCATGCCTGACCCCGCCATGATTGTAGCGACCGAGTCTAGGAACTCCTCGAAGGTGTTGAAGAGACCGGGACGTCTGCTTGGAGGATAGACAGGTCCGATGCGGTCTATCCCGTACCCCAGGGCGACTTCCTCCGCGATGTCGACGGGATGGAGAAGGTCGATCCGGTATCTTGGGCATAGGGCCCTCTTCCCCTTGACTCCAAGGCGGCTCCTGGCGAGAGAATTGAGGATTTCTCTTTGCGTGAGGTCCATACCCAAGGTTGATTTCACCAAGTTCGGGTCCAGTGGAAGTTCCGTCGGCGCAAGGTCTGGGGTGACCCTGGGCTTCCCCGGGTGTTTGATTAGGACGGTTCCCAGCTTCCCGCCCGCCTCCGACACTGTGGTTGCGACAACAGCCAAGACGTCGTCCCCTGCCTTTCTGTCGGTGCTCGTCACGTCTATGAATAAGTTCCTGGTCCTTGACGTCACCTTGGTGGCTTCGCCGTTTATGATTGGTGGAAAAGAGAGAACTTCGCCTTTGGCATCCGCGATGATCGGATAGAGCTTTCTTCCCGCAAAGACAGGACCGTAGGCCTTCCCCTCTTCGGTCTGCGAAAGTATAGAACCGACGTCCATGGCTTTCCGCCCTCCGAGAGGGACGAACTTGAACGAAGATTGTACGGCTTTGTATGAGAATGGCGGTTTGACCGCGTTAAGGTCGTGGATTCCGATGGCGACGGTTCGCCTCTTCCTCCCCAGGCCGTTGTGAAGGTCCTCCTGAAGCGAAATGATCTGGCGGACGTCCTCATCGTCGAGGCGAATCCCGGCCGCGGTGACGCAGGCGATGAAGGGCCGAATGGTGTTCAGCCTTTGGTCCACCGACACCGATATCCTCGAAGCCGAAGTGGGGAACTTCGGAAGACCGACCTCCTTTCCAAGAAGGCCTCTTAGGGCCCGCGCGATTCCAAAGTCTGTCCCGAAGTCGGGCCTGTTGGGGCTGTATTCCACGCGCACTGAGTCTTTGTCAACACTTTCGATATCGAGCCCGATGTAGGGGAGCCGGTCTAAGATCTTCTCCCTGTTGGCGCCCACCATCTTTGAGAAGCGCGCGAAGTTAATCCTAATTACGGGCAAATTCCATCCGATTCCTGAGCCACGAAAGGTCGGCACCGTACAAAGCTCTCATATCTTCCAGGCCGTAGCGCATCAGCATCAGCCTCTCGATTCCTGGTCCCCAGGCAAGGACGGGCACCGAGACCCCGAGAGGGACCGTCACTTCAGGCCTGAATACCCCCGACCCGGAGAGTTCGATCCAGGCCTTGACTGCCTTCGAGTAACCGACTACCTCCAGAGAGGGCTCGGTGTACGGGAAGTAGGTGGGCCAGAGCTTCACTTCGGCCATACCCAGTTTTTTGTAGAACTCGGTAAGGAAGCCCATTAGATGCCTGACATTCAGACCCTCGCCCACCATGATCCCGTCCATCTGGTAGAACTCGGCCAGGTGCTTGTAATCGAGGTTTTCATTCCTGTAAACCTTTGATACGGCAAAGACGCGTGTTTCCTTCTCCTTCGATTCTGAGAGGGCTTTCACAGTAAGGACCGTGTTGTGCGTCCTGAGGACCAATCGCCTTGCCTCCTCGATTCGCCAGCGGTACCCCCATCCCCTGCTTCCGGTCTTCCAACCGTTCTCGTGGGTTGCCGCGACGTTGGCCACGGTCCCGGTCCTACTCATTTTCGTGTCGGAGAGGCCGTCAAGGTAGAATGTGTCTTGCATGTCCCTGCCGGGATGGTCCTGCGGGATGAAGAGGGCGTCAAAGTTCCAGAAAGCGGGATGGATGCTGTCACCCTGCAACTCGGTGAAACCCATGGAAATGTATGCCTCCCTGACCTCCTGAATGAAGTCGCGGACCGGGTGTCTCCTCCCCGGGTAGAACCTTGGGGCCTTCGCTTCGACGTCGATGGGGCGCAGGCTCTTTCCTTTCCACGCTCCTGAAGCCAAGATATCTGGGGTGAGCCTGTCGATGAGTTCTGTTCCAGCTGTGTGGGGTGAGATGGACCCTGATGTCTTTCCAGATTCGGTCAATGTCACCTTCGTACTTCGGGTTTCAACCCGCCTTAGCACTCCTCTCTTCAGGAGATCTGCAACGAGGGGTGCCTGTCCTGACGGAAGGGACTTCTCGTCGATTCCGGCTGAGACGGATTTGAGGAGTGAATTGAGCGCTTCGGAGACCTTGGGATCGCCGACCCTGACGAGCGAAGGCGGCCCCACTTCGAGATTAATCCAACCTGAAGCTCGTGCCCTTCCAAAGGCCGCGGAGAATTCCTCCGCCGACCCGAACTGCGCTTTGAGTTCGTCGACGGTCAGCGGGCGAGGCGACTCGACTACCTTCTGGATCAGGACTAGTTCTGGCGGCGTCCTGACCACCTCGAGCCTGCTCTGCCTGTTCTCTTCGATTGAAACCATTCCCTTCGAGGAGAGCCATTGCAAGGCGCGTCGGACCTGATCTTCGTTAAGAGAGGTCTTGGAGACGAGGGAATCAAACGGGAGGGAGCCTATGGGCGCCAGGGTAGAGAGAATCTTCCTCTCGATCGGATGGAGCGAGCTGGACAATTATTTACACTAGTTCCCGGTAGACGCGAGATAGTTCCTGCTCTTCACCATGAGTTCTTTGGCATCGTTCATCAATGAGTCGCGCTTCTTGTGATGGCTCTCCAGGAAGGTCTTCACCAGCCCGATGACTTCCTGCTTGCATTCGCCGCAGAGTCGTATCCCCGTTGTGCACTCGTGATAGACCCTCTCGACGTGCTCGTCGTCCTTCGCGAAGTGGAACCTGTAGAGGTCGTACACAGGGCAGATGTCCGCCCGGGCTCCGAGGCGTCGCTGTTCTTCGACTGTGTCTCTCCCCCCGGTAAAGGCGTGTGAGATTTTCTGGGTCGCGTCTCTTGGAGTGTCGTCCAAGGTTAGAAGTGAAGTCGCCGACCTCTTGGACATCTTGTCGGAACCCCCCAAGCCTAGCATCAGACGGTGGTAGATGGCCGACGGGGGAATGAAACCATACTCTTCGTGGTACCTTGCGGCCAAGTCCCTGGCGAGTCGAATGTGAGGGTCCTGGTCGGCCCCGACTGGGACAAGGACCGGTTTTGGACCTCCAAGCTCTTTGAGCTGAGGCATCAGAATGTCGCCGGCCTGGAATAGCGCCGCCAGGTAGAGCCCGATTTGTCTTTCCCCATAGATGGCTCGGAGCATGTTGTTCGTAACCCCCCTCGAGAACACGGTACCTAACCTCATCACTTTCAGCTCCTCGCTTTGAAGGTACACAACCGCCCTGTCCGGGTCCAGGCCAAGTGCCAAGATATCGGCCACGTTCCTCGTCGCTATCTTTGATGTCTGTTCGAAGGAAAGGCCGTTGTCTGCGTAGGCCTCCACGTCAGCCACTGCGTAGAAGACTGTCCCCTTCTTCGATAGGGATTGGAAATAAACCATGTCGTCGGCCGTCATTTTTGTCCCAAGGTGGAAGTCCCCCGTAGGCTTGATACCGCTCATGACCACGTAGGGTTTGTTCTTGTCCACGGCATCGATAATCCTCCCCAGGTCGCGCTGCCCGAAGTCGATGCCCCGACTGAGATGTGGGCTAGGCTTCTTGAACCTCGGGAGGAGTGGGGCTACGGGCTCGATGCCGAACTCAGACTGAAGGCGAGAATAATCTTTGACCGTGCTTGTCCCCCAGGGGTCCAGCCTCTCCTTGTCCACACTACTTTCGCCTGCAAGGGTTCTGATATAACCCCTCGCCACTTCTGACCGGTTTCCAAACCTAGGTGGGCCGCTTCAGGAGCTTCCCTTCGACGTCTATCTCCCCATTCCTTATCCTGGTCGAAGAGATTGGTTTCGAATCGTCCGCGAGTACGTAGTCGACCACAACCACCTCCAGCGGGGGGAAGCCCTTCGCTTCACGGAGAACGTTTGCCATAGGCACCCGTGAGGCCGTCTCTCTGCTGACGACTATGGCCTCGACCTCAGGGGATGCGATCCCGGGCCCGAAGTAGTCGTCGAGCTTCGCGATTAGGTACCGCCTTCCTTGAAACCTGGTATGGATCAAGTCTTCTAGTGCCTTGACCCGCTCTGCGTAGCTTTGGTCTGGGTTCTTTCCCTCTCTCCGGGCGAATTCGTCTGATGTCACCCCAATCACAACCGTGTCGCCAACCTCGAAACTCTTTGCGAGGAGAGCGATGTGGCCTCTGTGAATGTGGTCGAAGGTCCCTCCCGTAGCCACTGTCTTGTATTTCATAGCAATCCTCCGGCTTCGCAAATCAATTGAAATACCACAGGCCGCCGCGGAGGCCTTACAACGCAATAAAGGATTTTGGAGATTAGACTACCTTGATTCCAGAGCAATACAAAACGTCGGGCAGAATAACGAGGGAGGTCGGAGCGCTCGTCAGGTCGGCTGTTAGGCCTGGCGTGTCATTCCTTGAAATCTGCGACCTGGTCAGGAAGGAAATAGAATCGAGGGGGGGCCATCCCGCCTTTCCTACCGGAATCGGGGTCAACCAAGTCACTGCGCACTATGCCCCCCAAGACGGTGATGAATCGGTCTTTGCGGAGGGTGACCTTGTCAAGGTAGATTTCGGGGTTCATGTCGACGGTTACGTGACCGACACTTCGGTCAGCGTCACCTTCAACCCCACCTACAACCTGATGCTTGAAGCCAATCAGAGGGCCCTGGAAGCTGCGATCGCAATCGCCAGAAGAGAGACAAGGACGGGGGAGATAGGAAGAGAAATCCATCGAGAGGCTGCAAGGTTCGGCTTCAAGACAATCGAGAATCTGACGGGACATACGGTCGACAGGTATACTGTGCATGCAGGCAAGAGCATTCCCAACCTGTTCATGCCCGGCATGCAGTCCCTGAAGAAGGGAGATGTCTTCGCCATCGAGCCCTTCCTAACGCTCCCAACGGCCTCTGGCTACGTAATCGACTCCCCCTCTCAAACTATCTTCTCAATCGTCGCAAGGAAGCGCACCGGGATTCAGGAGCTCGACTCGTTCGCCGACCGCGTCTGGGAAGAGAGGAAGACCCTCCCGTTCACTCCCCGGTGGTATTCTTCGGACTACGCCAAGGGCAAGTTACAGGGAATAATCAATAGGTTGATTGCGAAGAAAATCGTAAGGGCGTATCCAACGCTGGTGGAAGCTTCAGGGAGTCCGGTGTCTCAGTTTGAACATACAATGGCCCTGGACGATGATGGCCTTTTGGTTCTAACCTGAAGGCTTGGAACTCTCAGCGTAGACCAAGCTGACCCTGGTCTGGTTGGAGCACTTGGTACACTTCGCCGCCTCCTTGGTGACGTAGTCTCCGACAACAAAGGCGCGCTTCGTCTTCTGTCCGCATACGGGACATTCCTCTATACTGTAGACAAGCAGTTTTGATTTCTTGTCCGCGCCTGGCACTGAGCTCATCACTGTGCAACACCCAAGGTGTTGCCAATCCCAGCCACAAGGACCTCGTCCCCTTCCTTCGTCTTCTCTTCTATCACCCTGTTCAGGACCTGGGTCACCTTGTCGGCAGCCTCGGCAATCTCCTTCCTCATCACAGTTATCGCTTCTAGGATGCTTTGCTTCACGAGTATGGCGTACAACGGAATGCTGTTCTTCGTAGCAACTTCCTCTATCTGGAACTTCTCGACCCCTATGCCTCCAATGGCGGCGCCGACCCCTTCCGCGATTTCACCCGTCTTTTCGCCTTCAAGCTTCAACGCCGCATCAATCATCACGATCGCGCTGGGCTTTACTCCCATTTCCTCGACGACCTTCCTTATCGCCACTCCCGGCTGACCCACGTAGGCCATGGGCCCGTCGGCCTTCAGCACGTAGAGCTTCCTTCCCTTGTATTCCGTCATCGACATCACGGTGTCCTTCGCCACCACGCGCTTCTCCTTGCCTGCCATGAGCTTCGACACGACCACCGGGCCGATTCCGTCTCCGACGGGCTGACCCATCTTGAAAGAATCAACGGCGTTCAGAAGGGCGTCCGCCTCCTGTATGATCATGGGCATCAGCATTTGTAGCTGAATGAGTGTGAAGTAGGAGTTGGTCTTCTTCCCAAGGAGGTAGAAGTGGCGTACGATCTTGTGAATCATGTTCAGAGAAGTAGCCACTTCGAGGAGGTTTTCCGAGATTGAGACGGTCACCGGGTTGTTCTGGCTGAGCAGGGCGCCGACTTCTGCTCTCACCCTGTCGTTGTTGGTTGTAACGACGTGGTCAATCTTTCCCACCAGGCCTGCGGGATCGATGTCAACGGGCATTATTGTGACGTAGTCCAGGAACTGGTCGACGCGCTGAGTGGGGTCGTTGGGGGCCTTGCCCACACTTACCAAGTATTCAATTGCCTCCTTCCTCGACTTGTCCTTCATCACCTTGAGCTTGTTGAGGCCCCGGCTGATGTCGTTGAGAGCGAGGTACGACTGCAGCCTCGTCTGGTAGAAGAAGGTGATAACTATGAAACCAATCCAGAAAACAGAAATCAAAGACGTAGTGTCGAACGGTACCTGCAACACTACGCTTGAGAAATTGAACACGGAAGTTCAAACTCGTCGCCCAGCGCTCGGACTTAAATGTTCTGGATGTTGAGTCTGTTAACTAGCCGCCTTTCGGTCAGAAGATTCCAAAATGCCTTACCACAATTCTAATCAAAGGATGTGGGATGGTTTCATTTGCACGGACCCGAGTCCAGAAGAATAGGTGCCGACACCGCGACTTCCCGACCCCTCTCGGAGGTCAGTAACACCGCGGCGACGTGCGGTTTGACTTCCAGGGTCGGAACGAGTCTGGGTCGGACCCGCACGCTATGGCCGGCTGTGTGTCAGGCCATCGATGCGGTAGATTAATGTTTCTGGAGAGAGCGCCAAGGTTTTTACCGGTCATGAAACAGGCAAGGCCATGCAAAGAAAGCTCCTTGACATCCTCGCGTGCCCCATAGACAAGCACTACCCTTTGGAGCTTCTTGAATTCAATACAAGCGGCGACATTATTGTAGACGGCGTCCTGACCTGCGCCAGATGCGGGAGGTATTATCCGATCATCGATGAGATACCCGTGATGCTTCCCGACAATCTTCGGAATAGGAAGGAGGACATTGGCTTTCTTGAGAAGTGGAGCGCCAAACTCCCCGACAAGATAGTCCACGGCGGGAAGCCTTGGAGCCTTTGAGTAACGGGCGCGGTAGAAACCCTAAAGCCACCTGAAGGTTGCCCCGCGGATTGTGTCGGGGGCGTAGCCCAGCATGGCAAGGCGACAGGCTCCAGTGGTCAAACATAGAAGTTTGATGACACCGCAGAGTGGATGATTAAGCATTGGAGCTGCAGAAACCTGTAGACCGTCGGTTCGAATCCGACCGCCCCCACACTCGAACTCGTTCTGGGACAGCTAGAACTCTGCTCAGTCTGTCATAATCATATACAAAATACATAATTCATAAATGAAGAGCCTGTTGAAAAGCAGAGTCGCTATCACTATTGAAGGTCGAAGTTCGATTCCTGGTATGGTTCGGAGTAGCCTCGGCTCTGTCGTTTCTCACGGCTTCCAACTTCGTTGTCCTACTGGATCAGTCGCTCGGGGATACTTTTGGCAGCGTATTTCCTGCAATTCCGTTCGCCGCTCTCCTCGCCCTCATCCTGGCCTTGCGCTGGGCTGACCTGAGGGACGTCCTTGCAGTTGAAAGGGGCATCGAATCGCAATTAGCCACCCGGCTGCTGGGCCTAGGCATCGTCGGGGCTCTCATAGCCCTCCGGCCTATCACAGGGCAGACCGTGGAAGCTTCTGGAGTCGCTCTGGTCCTGACTTTCTACGGAACATCACTCGTCATGAACCCATTGACTAGACGATTCATGCTGCCCTATGCTAGCCTGTGCGCGGTTGGAGTTGGCGCCCCCGCGGTCCTCCAGTTGGCGTTTGGAGAGCCATTGGCCACTTTCTCTTCGAACTTGTCTGCTGGGATGGTCGGCCTGGCCGGATTTCCTGTATCGTGGCAGGGAACTCAGTTTGAACTCATCTCGAAGTCGGGAGAAGTCCTGACAGGGGCCGTAACTCCGGGCTGTTCAAGCATCATATCCGTCACAACTTTCCTCGGCCTTCTCGCGCTGATGCACTTGGACCTGAAGAAAGACCTCCGGTCAACGGCAATCTTGGCCATCGCAGGCGTCGCTCTCCTGACAGTGCTCAATTCGGTAAGGATACTCATCCTGCTGTGGGTAGGATATGAGGGTGGAGCAGCTACGTTCTGGGGAGTCCACAACTGGATCGGCTACGCAATCTTCCTTGGGTTCTACCTTGCAGCCCTCCCGATCTACTCCAGAATGGGACGAAGTCCAGTGGGTCTCTATCCTGGAAAAGCAGGAACGCCGTAGACACCGTCGTAGCCCGGAGTGACAGTCACTCGGCCCTCGCGGGACGCCACAATCGCTTCAGCCACTTTGGGAGGCACAACCTGGGCGAGCTCCTCTTCTGGGGTCTCCAGGAGGACAGTTAGCTCGTCTCCGAACGAACTAATCAGTTTGTCCTGCAATGCGATGACCGACTTGACATACAGGCGGTTGACGCCTGTTGCAAATGATACGACTTCGTAGAGGGGCAGAAGTCGTCTGAATGGAACGGCTCCGGGTGGGACGTAACCTTCAGGCCTGTCTGCCAGTTCTTCCACTCTTTGGAGTACCCCGACGGTCAGTTTCTTTCTGCACTTGGGGCAGATGTTGCCGACAAGTCTCGATTCCCCCGGGGGGATGGAGACCCCGCACTTCTTGTGGCCTGTGTAGTGATACTTCCCATACGACGGATCGACTTCGACAGTGAAGAGGAACTTTGAGGGATCCTTCTGTCTAATGGCGTCAAACAAATTGGTGTATGTAAGGCGAGAGAGTTCGAACACGTTCGCTTCTCTACCCAGCCTCCAGGAGTTGGGAGAATGCGCATCGGAATTTGAAACTAGGGCGACCCGATCCAACGCAGAGAGGCGCCAGCACATGGCTGGGTCCGAGCTCAACCCAGTCTCCACAGCGAAAATTTTCCCCACCTGGTCCTGATAGCACTCCTCCAAGGAATCGAACCCCGACTTGCTACCAAAGACGCCGAACCAAGGGGTCCACGAATGAGCGGGGATGACAACAAATGAGTTTGACAGGCCAGTCAGGACTTCGACGAGCTCGGCAGAATCGATTCCGCGAATGATGGGCCTTCCGTCCGAGGAGAGTTTAGCGTGTTTGGAAAGGAACTCGTTCGCCTGGACCACGGTGTCGAAGTCGCTGGAATACAGCAGGTGGTGAACCTTCCTAACTCTCCCGCCCTGCTCGTAGACAGTCGACACCTCTCCGGAAAGCATCCAAGTCATTGCTTCGTAGGAAAAAAGCCCGGTCCCTTCGATTTTCTCGAGCTTTGTTTTCAGCTCAGCGAACCACTTCGGGTGAGTGAAGTCCCCGGTCCCGAGGAGGTTGAGCCCCTTGGCCTTCCCGCCTGCGGCCATATGCTCCAGGTCCATGTCCTTGCTTGTGGCGAGGGCGTACTTCGAATGTAGCTGAAGGTCTGCGACGACGCGCATTCGCGGCGGAGCGCCTACTCTGGTTAATTAACGGCAATCGGCGGCGGCAATTGCGTGGCGACTGAAGGTTCCACAACCAAGTCGGGCTTCTTTGCTCCCAGTCCCAAGCGATTGCGAAGACCCTTCTTCGAGAGGTACACACCTTTGGTGGCAAGGGAACTCCTCGGATGCCGATTGGTGAGAATCCTCGACGATGAAAGAGTGGCCGGCTTAATCATTGAGACGGAAGCTTACAGGGGCCGGAGGGATCCCGCGAGTCATGCTTTCCGAGGGAAAACCAAGCGGAATGAAGTGATGTTTGGACCCGCCGGACACGCCTACGTTTACTTCACGATGGGCGCGCACTTCTGCCTCAACATCACGACAGAGCCGAAGGAAACGCCTGCGGCGGTGCTTATCAGGGCGATCGAGCCAGTCGACGGGGTAGCTGTGATGAAGCGAAACAGGGGATTGGAGGATATTCACAGGCTTGCGGACGGCCCCGGGAAGTTGACACGGGCTCTGAAAATCGACAAGGAGCTGAACGGAGAGGACATTGTTCGCTCCGCTAGGTTGTTTCTAGAACGTGAAGCCGTGCCAAAGGAGATTGCCGCAAGCTCGAGGGTCGGGATCAGTTCCGGCAAGTCGTTCAAGTGGAGGTTCTATGTCGAAGGCAGCGGATTCGTTTCGAGAGCAAAGCCGTCGGCCTAGCACTTTCAGGGTATTTTACGAATAGTTTCGGGATACCGTGCCCTTCGAAATTGTTTTGTGGATACTAGACATAAGAACAGAACTCACCTTTCTGAAGAGGCTTGACGGACAGGCCCGCATCTGAAGTCTTGAGGAGGCTCTATTGGGCCGAACGATTGAGCATTCGTCAGACCGCAGCCGCAATCGGCATGAGCTATCAGGGAACTAGGAGGCGCTTGCAGAAACTAGGAAGAATCAGGACCAAGTCTGAAGGCATGACAAGGAACGAAAGACGGCCATTTAGCGAAGACAGATTCGTAAGAGCCTACTTACTTGGATTACGAGCTGGGGATATCAACGCGTGGAAGAAATCCCCCCATACAATCGAGGTACGAGTCAGCACCACGCATCCGGCCATGAGCAGACTCTTCTCAAAGGCGTTCAAGTCATACGGGCATCTGATGCAATTGGCAGAGCCGGCCTATCTACCTGGTCGTTACAGATGGCAAGTCAAAGCGCACCTTGACCCCTCCTTCGCATTCCTCATTCGAAAGCCTACTTCGGTCCCAAGTGACAAAGGGGAATTCTACAGGTTTCTGGCAGGCTATTCCGATTCTGAATGCTGTTGGTCTGTATACCCACAGAAGAATCGAATTAGGACGTCGTGGGTCGTAGAAACATATGATGCACGACTAATTAGACAAATCAAGAACGGACTGGAATCTGATGGGTTTCATCCCCTTCTTTATCGAATAGCAGGAAATCGGAGACTGGTTGGGAAAGACCAAAAGGCAATTCACGGAAGAAGAACCAAGTTTAGGCTGGTTCTCAGTAGGGCGAAGGAGGTGCAAGCCTTGGCTGGGATACTAATGCCCTTGTCTTCTCATGCTGAGAAAATCTCGAAAATGTCGCTGATCCTAAGCATGCCTCATGGAGACTGGTCAAAGCTTGGCCCGAAATTGAGAAGTATCCGAATGAAGACAGAACGCGAAGTCAGGAGATACACCGAAGAAGCGGAAAGAGCCTATTATACCAGGAAAGTGAACCGCTCGAACGCTGGGGTCGTCGGCTAGTCTGGTCTAGGCTTTCAGCCTTGGGTGCCCTTCAGATTCGTTTCTGGCGGGCAAGGTTCGCTGAAGATCCCCGGTTCAAATCCGGGCGACCCCATCACAAATTGTCCTTACTGAATTCGCGCTATCATACTGTTAAATAGTTTTGACCGCGACGTCTGGCCCGCGTTGCAGGCTGCTCCTCGCAGGGTCAAGACAATCTACAGTGTCATAGCTTCTCCCCAGAGGCTGGAGATTCTGCGGATTCTGAACATCAAAGGTCCGCTGACCTACAGCGCCCTGAAAACCCTCGCCGGGTTCAAGTCGAAAAAAGAATCGGGTAAGTTCGCTTACCATCTG